>JBEGTT010000258.1:0-4443 GCA_041179245.1 Pseudomonadota bacterium | reverse complement strand
GCCCAAAGTTCGCCGGCATTGTGTGCCACGGGAACCACGGTGGCTCCGGCTTTGGCCGCCATAAACGCGCCGCCAATCTGGAACGGCTTGTGTTCGCCGGGGGACATACGCGTGCCTTCGGGAAAAATAATGACCCAAATACCTTGGGCAAGCCGATCTTTGCCTTGTTCAACAATGTGCCTAAGCGCTTCTTTACCTGCTTTGCGGTCGATGGAAATCATCCGAATAGCGGCTAAACCCCAGCCAAAAAATGGGATCAACAATAATTCGCGCTTGAGCACAAACACACCCGGCTTGAACAATTCTTGCAGCGCGACGGTTTCCCAAGCAGATTGGTGTTTAGCCATGACCACACAGGCATGATTGGGGATATTTTCACGGCCAATCACTTTTGTTTTGATCCCGAGGATGTTTCGCTCAAGGAAAATAAACCCAGCACGCCATGCGTGGATGATGGCGAATCGCAGCCGGAGCGGCAGTAGGATTGCGCTAATCGCCAATAAAATCCCAGCTGGGATAGTGATGGCTGTTGCGCCAAACAAAAACAGGATCGAGCGGAGCAAGTTCATATCAGAGGGCTTGTTTTTTCAGCAAATCCTGAACGAAAGCGGCAAGGTCAGGAAAAACGCGTGTTGCTTCAGGGAGGTTACCTTCGGCCTGCGTTTTTTCACCTTTGCCTGTCAGTACCAGATTGGTTTTGCACCCGATGGCCGCGCCTGCCTGAAGGTCACGCAGGGAATCGCCAACGGTGTGAACCCCTTTTAACCCAACGTTTAATGTCTCGGCGATCCGCTTAAACATGCCCGGTAGAGGTTTTCGGCAGCTACATTTTGAATCGGAAGTGTGGGGGCAGAAAAATACCGCATCAATCCTCCCGCCTAAGCCAACCACGGCTTTGTGCATTTTTTCGTGGATGGAGTTCAGAACGTCCATGTCGAACAGCCCTCGACCAATCCCCGATTGGTTGGTTGCCACGACCACGCGATAACCACTCTGCGTTAGCCTAGCAATGGCTTCTAAGCTGCCAGGAATGGGCTTCCACTCAGCCGGGCTCTTGATGAACTGGGCTGAGTCGAAGTTAATCACGCCGTCGCGGTCGAGGATGACAAGTTTCATGATGAGAGCTTGGAAATGTCGGCAACTTGGTTCATCGCCAAATGCAAGGTTGCCAGTAAGCCTAAGCGGTTAGCGCGTAATGCAGGGTCTTCGGCGTTGACCATCACATCGTTGAAGAAGTTGTCGACCGGTACGCGCAGGGCTGAAAGTGCTTGCAAGGAGGTAGTGTAGTCACCAGCCGCAAATGCCGCTTCAGCTTTAGGGGCAACCTCCGCCAGTGCCGCATTCAGCGCAACTTCTGGGGCTTCTTGCAGCAATGCCGCATTGACCTTGGCTTCGACGACACCTTCAACTTTCTTCAGAATATTCCCAACTCGCTTATTGGCGGCGGCCAGTGCGGTGGCTTCTGGCAAGGCGGCGAAAGCGCGCACTGCGGCGAGCCGCTTCGGAATGTCGCCAAGGCGTTGAGGGCGTTGTGAAACCACGGCATCGACTTCTTGTGCGGTGTAACCCTGCTCACGCAAGCTGCCCGCGAGGCGGTCGTAGATGAAGTCGGCGAGGTTTGTGTGCATTGTTGCAAGCAGGGTTTGGATTGGCTGTTCTCTCATTGCCATGAGAGAACAATCTTCTCCAATTTGGATCAGTCTGCTCAGTGAAATAGGGAGGTCTCGCTCGATGAGGATGCGAATGACCCCGAGAGCGTGCCGGCGAAGCGCAAATGGGTCTTTATCACTAGTTGGCAAATTGCCAGTACCGAAAAGAAATACCAGCGTTTCGAGTTTGTCTGACAGTGCGATAACTGTTCCAACTAGACCCCTTGGGAGTACATCACCAGAAAAACGAGGTTTATAGTGGTCTTCAATGGCGTCCGCGACATCGGTAGTAATTGCGCCGTCAGTTTTTGAGTCTTCAATGGCGTAGTAACGTCCCATGATGCCTTGTAGCTCGGGAAATTCACCGACCATGTCTGTAAGTAAATCAACTTTGGCAAGTGAGGCAGCTTTCACTGAATGCGCAACAAGGGTTTGATCACCAAGTTCGCTTGCTATCGCTGCTGCAATCCATTTTACGCGCTCAGTGCGGTGTTGCTGTGTACCCAGCTTGTTGTGATAAACCACTTTACCAAGGCCAATGACACGGCTTTCCAGTGATTTCTTACGGTCTTGGTCAAAGAAAAATTTGGCATCGGCCAAACGTGGGCGAACCACGCGTTCGTTGCCGCCGATGACGGCAGAGGCATCTTCTGGACTGATGTTGCTGACCACGAGAAACTTGTTAGTCAGCTTGCCAGCCGCATCAAGTAGTGGGAAATATTTCTGGTTGGCCTTCATGGTCAGAATCAGGCATTCCTGTGGCACGGCGAGGAACTCTTCTTCAAACTGCCCGATCAGCACATTGGGGCGTTCGACCAGCGCGGTGACTTCATCAAGCAGGGCATCGTCGTCAATTGGCTTCAAATTTGAGCCGGCCTTGGCCGCTGCAGCTTCAAGCTGGCGGGCGATTTCGGCACGGCGTTCGGCAAACGAAGCGACCACCGCACCATCGGCGGCTAGTTTGGTCGCGTATTCGTCGGCATGAGCAAAGACAACCGGATCAACGCTGGCTTCAAAACGGTGACCGTGTGTTTCGCGGCCAGAATTCAACCCTAGGATGCTAAGCGGTACAACATCGCTGCCGTGTAGCGCAACTAACCCATGCGCTGGGCGCACGAAATTGACGCTGCTCCAACCGGGTTGTTCACAATTTTCGTGCAACTGGTAAGTCATCACTTTCGGAATTGGCAGCGCGGTGAGGGCGGCTTCTAGCGCTTTTTGCAGGCCCTCGGACAATGTCGCGCCTTTGGCCATGCTGTCGTAAAACAGGATGTCGGCTTTACCGTCATTTTCACGGCGTAAACCAGCAACGGCGGAAGCATCGGCTCCCAATGCGGAAAGTTTCTTGAGTAGCGCAGGCGTGGCGTTGCCATTGGCGTCGAGGCCAACTGCAACCGGCATCAATTTTTGAACAACAGCTTTGTCGGCGGCTACAGCGGCGACGTCAGTGACGTGTGCAGCCAAGCGGCGCGGTGAGGCGAAAGCCGTGATGTTCGCTGTTTCCGTCGTCAAGCCAGCGGTTTTCAATGAGGCTGCCAAGGTGCTGGCAAAGACTTCGCCCAGCTTTTTCAGCGCCTTGGGCGGTAGTTCTTCGACAAATAGTTCAACGAGCAGATTTTGGGTCGTCATATCAGGCGGCTTTCTTTTCAATCTGGGCTAGGACTTCATCAGCCCATGCTTTCGGGGCCATCGGGAAGCCAAGGCGGGCGCGGCTGTCGAGGTAGGCTTGGGCGACGGCGCGGGCTAGATTACGAATCCGACCAATATAAGCAGCACGCTCGGTGACTGAAATGGCGCCCCGTGCATCCAGCAAATTAAACGTATGAGCAGCTTTCAAAACTTGCTCATAAGCCGGCAGGGGAAGCTGTGCGCCCATCAGGTGTTGGGCTTGTTTCTCGTGGGCACCAAAGGCGGTGAATAAGAAATCGACGTCGGAATGCTCGAAGTTGTAAGTCGATTGTTCGACTTCGTTCTGGTGATAAACATCGCCGTAGGTCAGGCCAGGGGTCCACGTCAGGTCATAGACGTTTTCAACCCCTTGTAGATACATGGCGAGACGTTCGATACCGTAGGTGATTTCGCCGGTGATCGGTTTGCAGTCGATGCCGCCGACTTGTTGGAAGTAGGTGAATTGGGTCACTTCCATGCCGTTCATCCAGACTTCCCAACCGAGGCCCCAAGCGCCTAGCGTCGGGTTTTCCCAGTCATCTTCCACAAAACGCACATCGTTTTTCTTGAGGTCGAACCCAAGAGCTTCAAGCGAGCCGAGATAAAGCTCAAGGATGTTGGCCGGTGCGGGTTTCAGCACCACTTGGAACTGGTAGTAATGCTGCATGCGGTTCGGGTTTTCGCCGTAACGACCATCCTTTGGACGGCGTGAGGGCTGCACGTAGGCGGCTTTCCACGGCTCTGGGCCAATGGCGCGCAGGAAGGTGGCAGTGTGACTAGTGCCGGCACCTACTTCCATGTCGTAGGGTTGCAACAGGGCACAGCCTTGGGTGCTCCAATATTGCTGCAGGCGCAGGATGATTTCCTGAAACGTTGGCTTGCTTGTAGGGTTGTTGCTGGTGGTCATCGGACGCACTCGAAAGACAGAAAGTCGCGGATTTTACTTGCTTTTCCTGCCTTTTGCTTCGAGTGGGTGTTACTCAACAGTGACGGACTTGGCTAGATTTCGGGGTTTGTCGACATCTGTCCCTTTGATTAAGGCGACGTGGTACGAAAGTAGCTGCAAGGGAATGACGTGCAAAATGGGAGAAAGCTGGCCGTAGTGTTCCGGGAGTTTGATTAAATG
>JBEGTT010000257.1:0-8603 GCA_041179245.1 Pseudomonadota bacterium | reverse complement strand
AAAACTTCAGGTACAGCTTAAGGCGGCCGGCTTAAAAACAAACGTCCAGTATGGCGAAGCCGCGTTATGTACTGCGGCTTCAGATGCCTCCGTTGATGTTGTGATGGCGGCGATTGTCGGTGCGGCTGGTTTGGCCCCCACGATGGCCGCAGTGAAAGCCGGCAAGCGCGTTCTGCTGGCGAACAAAGAGTCGTTGGTAACGGCGGGAGCCGTTTTTATGGCAGCGGTGCTTGAATCCAAGGCAATCGTGCTGCCGGTTGATAGTGAACACAATGCCATTTTTCAATCGCTACCTTTGGGTTTTAAACCGGGGTTAGCTGAAAATGGTGTCCGGCGAATTTTACTGACCGCGTCAGGTGGCCCTTTCCGTAATGCCCCGCTGGCTGATCTAAAAAAGGTAACACCGGAGGCGGCCTGTGCTCACCCCAATTGGGTGATGGGCAAGAAAATTTCAGTGGATTCTGCCACCCTGATGAACAAGGGCTTAGAAGTGATTGAGGCGCACTGGTTGTTTGGCGTTTCGCCCAAAAAACTTGATGTAGTGGTGCACCCTCAAAGCGTTATTCACTCGATGGTTGAATATCTGGATGGTTCTATCCTCGCCCAACTGGGCAATCCCGACATGCGAACCCCGATTGCCCACGTGTTGGCATGGCCAGAACGAATTGAATCTGGCGTCTCTTCGCTCGATTTGTTTAAGGTGGCACATCTTGATTTCCTGCCCCCGGATACGCAACGTTTCCCCTGTTTACAGCTAGCCTATGATGTACTGGATATGGGCGGGAATGGCCCTGCCATCCTGAATGCCGCGAATGAGGTAGCTGTCGATGCCTTCCTGAACCGACGATTGCCCTTCTTGGGTATCCCTAAAGTGATCCGTCAGGTGTTGGATAAACTGCCGATTAGACCATTGTCTTCCCTTGAAGATGTCTTTGCCGCTGACGCGCTCGCTCGCCGTATAGCGCTTGATTGCGTGAGTTCCTGACCGTGTTAAACGCGCTCCATTATTTGTTGGCCTTTGCGGTTGTACTGGGCACCTTGGTGCTGGTCCATGAATTAGGTCATTACTACGTCGCTCGGCGCTGCGGTGTCAAAGTGCTGCGATTCTCACTGGGTTTTGGGAAACCTTTGTTATGTTGGAAGCGCGGCGCTGACCAGACCGAGTGGGTGTTGTGTGCCATTCCACTGGGTGGCTACGTCAAAATGCTGGACGAGCACGAAGGGAAGGTGGCCGACGATGAGTTGAGTCGGACATTCAATCGCCAATCCGTTGGGCGCCGTAGTGCCATTGTGGCGGCGGGGCCATTAGCTAATTTTCTGTTAGCTTTTGTGCTGTACGTTTTGCTGTTTTGCTTGATACCGGCGCAGATGCAACCTCCGTTGCCAGCCGATGCATTTGCTCCTGATAGCCTTCCACGTTTGGGTAAAGTGATGCCGGGAGGGGCCGCCGACCGAGCCGGGCTACAAGCGGGTGACGATATTTTGTCCGTTGATGGCGTGGCAGTAGATCGTTGGTTAGAGTTCGTCGACGCGGTTCGCACGTCACCGGATAAACCGCTGGATATCCTGCTGGCGCGGGATGGAGAAACTTTGCACCATATCGTTACGCCAGAAGCGGCAGAGATAGGTGGCAAAGTGCTAGGTCGAATTGGCGTCATGGCTGCCCCTAAGCCGGGATACGTGCTGCCAGAGGTCAATGACTACGGATTGGTGGAATCCATTGGGCTGGCTGGGCAAGAGGTTTGGGATAAATCGTTGTTAACCCTGTCGGCCATAGGCAAAATGCTCGTGGGTGACGCGCCTTGGAAGCATCTGTCCGGGCCGATTACAATCGCTGACTATGCCGGGCAAACCGCCAAGATGGGATTGGCCTACTACCTGAAATTCATGGCCTTGCTGAGTATCAGCTTGGGCGTCTTGAATCTCCTCCCTATCCCGGTATTGGATGGGGGGCATTTGATGTATCATGCTTTTGAGCTTTTTAGCGGCAAGCCGCTGCCAGAGCGGTGGATTATGCTGGGCCAGCGCGTTGGTTTGACCATTTTATTTGCGCTGATGTCATTTGCACTCTTTAACGACTTGAGTCGTCTCATTTCAGGCTGATCGATGAAAAGAACTCTTCTGGCTGGATTGATTTCCAGCATTCTGGCTTCGCCCGCGTTGGCGTTTGACCCATTTACTGTCAAAGATATTCGCGTTGAAGGTATTCAGCGGACGGAAGCGGGAACCGTGTTTGGGTATCTGCCGGTCAAGGTTGGCGACACGATGACCGATGACAAAGCGGCTGAGGCGATTAAGACACTTTTTGCCACCGGCTTTTTCAAGGATGTTCGGGTTGAGGTCGAAGGTTCTGTATTGGTCGTAACGCTTGAGGAGCGGCCAGCGATTGCCCAGATCGATTTCACCGGCATGAAGGAGTTTGAAAAGGACACCATCAAGAAAGCCTTCCGCGAAATTGGCATCGCTGAATCCAGAATTTTTGACCGTGCAGCCCTTGAGCGTGCTGAGCAAGAATTGAAACGACAGTACCTATCACGCGGGAAATACGCTGCCCAAGTAACCACCACGGTGACGCCCTTGGAGCGAAATCGGGTTGGCGTAAACTTTACGGTGGATGAAGGCGAACCCACCAAGATCAAAACAATCAGTATTGTTGGCGCCGAGTCTTTCAGCGAAAAAGAACTGTTGGGCTTGTTCGAATTGCGCACACCCGGATGGTTTACGTGGTTTACAAAAACTGACCAGTATTCCCGTCAAAAGCTGACAGCTGATATTGAGAAACTCCGTTCCTTCTACATGAATCGTGGGTATCTCGAATTCAACGTGGATTCAACCCAAGTTTCTATGTCGCCTGATAAACAGGACATGTTTTTAACGGTCAATATTTCAGAAGGCGCTCAGTATCACGTTTCCTCCGTCAAGCTAGCTGGAAACCTCGTGCTGTCCGAGGATGAGTTGACTAAGTTAGTTCGTGTGCGGGCCGGGGATCTGTTTTCACGCGAAGAGTTGAACGAAACGACTAAGCGGATTACCGACCGTCTGGGCGCAGAAGGCTACGCATTTGCCAACGTGAATGCGGCGCCCGAAACGGATAAGCAGCAAAAATTGGTGGCGTTCACTATTTTTGTTGATCCGGGAAAACGGGCCTATGTAAACCGCATCAACATTTCAGGAAATACGCGAACTCGTGATGAAGTGATTCGCCGAGAAATGCGCCAGATGGAGGCAGGTTGGTTTGATTCAGAAGCCGTTCGGCGTTCCAAAGAGCGTGTTGATCGCCTTGGCTATTTCTCAGATGTGACGGTTGAAACGCCACCTGTACCGGGCACTGCCGACAAAGTGGACGTCAATGTTAATGTGACCGAACGGCCAACTGGCAGCTTGATGTTGGGGGCTGGTTTTTCCCAGTCTGAAAAGTTGATTTTGTCAGGCTCGATTGCTCAGAACAATATTTTCGGCAGCGGAAAATATATGGCTTTGCAGATGAACACGGGTTCAATTAACAAAGTTATCTCGATTTCCTATACAGACCCCTACTTTACGGTGGACGGGATTAGTCAGGGTTTTGATGTTTATAAACGGGCGGTTAATCCGATGACGCTTAGTTATAAATATAAGACGGAGTCCATCGGTGGTGGTGTCCGATTTGGCTTCCCGATCGGCGAAAAGGAATCAATTAATCTGGGGCTGGGGATAGACCAGACCAAAGTAACGACCTATTTAAATGAAAGTCCTCAGCGTTACATTGATTTCGTGAATGAGTTTGGCGATACCAATATCACCGTTCCATTTACGGTGGCTTGGATTAGCGATGGTAAGGATAGCTTCCTCGCGCCAACCAAAGGCGTGTACCAACGCTTCAATACCGAATTTGGCACGCCAGCAGGTGAGTTGCATTACGTGAAATCAACCTACCATCTGCAAAACTTTTTCCCTGTGAGCAAGTCATTTACATGGATGCTCAATGGTGAAGTAGGCGCGGCAAAGGGTATCGGTGGTCAAAGCGTTCCGTTCTATAAGAATTTTTATGCGGGTGGTATCGGTTCTGTGCGGGGTTATCAGACAGCGAGTCTGGGCCCGAGAGATCAGAAATACACCGATAGTCGGATTGGCGGAACTAAGGAGTTGTTGCTGAGTTCCGAGGTGTTGTATAACTTGCCTGGCTACGACAAAACATTACGTCTAGGCTGGTTTGTCGATGCGGGTCAGGTTTTTGCTACGGATGAACCTATGAAATTTGGTGAATTGCGTAAGTCTACGGGCTTGTCGCTGGCTTGGATTTCACCCGTTGGCCCTCTGAAGTTCAGTATTGCCCAGCCTTTAGGGATTAAAGAAGAAGATAAAACCGAGCGCTTCCAGTTCCAATTGGGCACAACCTTCTGATTTTGACGGAGTAATTGCAATGAAGAAAATTTTATCTTTGGTGATTCTAGCCAGCGTGCTGATTTCAGGTGGCGCATTAGCGGAATTCAAAGTGGGGTACGTTGAAACCCAGCGTTTATTTAAGGAATCACCAGCAGCGCTAAAGGCTCAGGAACGATTGAAGAAAGAGTTTTCTGGCCGCGAGCAAGAAATTCTGACGTCAGACAAAAAAGTTGTTGCTCAACGCGAAGCGTTTCAACGGGATTCCGTGACCATGTCTGAAAGCGTGCGTCGCGATAAAGAACGCGCCCTGAACGAGATGATTCTGGATCAGCAACGCAAAATTCGCCAATTCCGTGAAGACTTGGATATCCGTCAGCGTGACGAGAACCAAGCGCTAGTCGAAAAGGCCAGCAAGCTAGTACAGGAATATGGCAAAAAAGAAGGGTACGACCTTATTCTGAATGAATACGGCCCCGTGGGTTACATTAGCCCCAAGATTGATATCACCGATAAGATCATCAAGGTCTTTACTGACGGGAAGTAAGTGTTGTCTGGACCGCCCACATACAGTCTTGCAGAGATCGCCGCCCATGTGGGCGGCGATGTGCTTGGTGATGGAAGCATTTTCATCGATCAAGTAGCCCCGCTTTCCTCTGCCGTTGCTGGTCAAATCAGCTTTCTAACGAATCCAAAATACCGTAAGCAACTGGCTACAACTGCAGCGTCGGCAGTGATTTTGTCTCCCAAAATGGCAGCAGAACTGACTGATTTACCCTTCGCGAGCCTTGTTTCCGAAAATCCGTACGCCTGTTATGCCAAGGTCGCCACGCTGTTGAATCCTCCACAATATCCGGCGTCAGGTATTCATCCATCAGCCAGCATTGCTGCGCAGGTGGCGAATGCTTTACCGGCTTCTGTCAGTATCGGCCCAGGGGTCGCGCTGGGTCAGAACGTGCGGTTAGGCGAACGGGTTGTGGTGCACGCTAACTGTGTCATAGGGGATAACGTCACGCTGGGTGATGAGTGCGTGCTTTACCCCAATGTGACGATTTATACGGGTTGCACTTTAGGGGCGAATATCACCATCCATTCCGGCACAGTGATTGGTGCGGATGGTTTTGGATTTGCCCCGAGCAAAGAAGGTTGGATCAAGATTCCGCAGATTGGCGGGGTTTGCATTGGCGATGATGTCGAAATTGGTGCCAATACCACCATTGATCGTGGCGCACTGACCGACACGGTGATCGGCAAAGGCTGCAAGCTGGATAACCAAATTCAAATTGGCCACAACTGCATCATTGGGGAACACACGGTGATTGCGGGATGTGTCGGTATTGCTGGGAGTACGCAGGTCGGGAGCTGGTGCGCCATTGGCGGTGCGGCCATGATACTTGGTCATCTTCAGATTACGGACCGCTGCGAGATTTCGCCGGGCACGATGGTGATGAAATCGATTAGCGAATCCGGGAAATATACGGCGTTGATGCCGCTGGATACGCATGAAAACTGGCTGCGCAACGCGAGCCACTTGCGCCATCTTCAGACCTTAGCCAAGCGGGTGGCTAAGCTGGAAAATCAATTAGAACAACAGCTTGAAAACAAGGGATAAACAAGGGACACATCATGATGGATATTCACCAAATTCTTGAACATTTGCCGCATCGCTACCCATTTTTGCTAGTTGATCGGGTGGTTGAATTTGAAGCCGGTAAGTCGCTTCACGCCTACAAGAATGTCACCATCAATGAGCCATTTTTTCAGGGGCACTTTCCTCACCATCCCGTGATGCCGGGGGTGTTGATTATGGAAGCCTTGGCGCAAGCTGCTGGGATTCTGTCCTTCAAGACCATGGGCAACCTACCCTCGGAAGATTCCGTTTTTTACTTTGTTGGCATTGATGAAGCGCGCTTCAAAAAGCCGGTGATGCCGGGCGACCAGCTACACCTGCATGTTGAAATTGATCGCCATAAACGAGGCATTTGGAAATATTTGGCTTGTGCCAAGGTCGATGGTGAGGTCGTCGCAGAGGCCAAGCTGATGTGTGCCCAACGGGATCTGGAAAAATGAGTCAGGCTGCAATGATCCATGCCACCGCACTTGTTCATTCTGGCGCCAAGCTAGGGCAGAACGTATCCATTGGCCCCTATTCTGTTATCGGTGAGCACGTCGAGATTGGTGATGGAACCCAGGTCGGCCCGCACGTTGTTATCAATGGGCACACACGGATTGGTCACGACAACCGGATTTTCCAATTTTGCTCGTTGGGTGAAGTTCCGCAGGATAAAAAATACGCTGGCGAACCAACTCGATTAGAAATAGGGGATCGCAACACTATCCGGGAATTCTGTTCGTTTAATCTTGGAACCATCCAAGATGGTGGTGTGACGCGTATCGGCGACGACAACTGGATCATGGCTTACGTGCATATCGCTCATGATTGCCATGTCGGGAATAAAACTACCTTTGCCAATAACACTCAGCTCGCCGGCCATGTTTATGTCGATGATTGGGCTATTTTGGGTGGTTTTACCGGGGTGCACCAGTTCTGCCGGATTGGTGCCCATGTGATGACTGCGGTGGGTTCTGTCGTGTTGCAGGATATTCCCCCTTACTTGATGGCAGCTGGGAATACCGCATCACCTTACGGGATTAATGTCGAAGGGTTAAAACGGCGAGGATTCACTGCTGATGCTATTACAGCCCTAAAACGGGCCTATCGCACGATCTACAAATCTGGATTATTGCTTGATGAGGCCAAGGCAAAGTTGGTTGAGGAAGCCAAGGCACAGGCTGATGTCCAGTTATTTGTCGATTTCCTGAACCTTTCTAAGCGCGGCATTATTCGGTGAATTCGCGATGAGTTTAAAAATTGCGATGGTTGCTGGGGAAACCTCCGGCGATCAATTGGCCTGCCACCTCATTGCCGCGTTGAAAGCTAGACTGCCCGATGCTGAGTTTCACGGGATTGGTGGCCCAAGGATGCAAGGGCAAGGGTTTGATGCGTGGTGGCCGATGGAGAAATTGGCCGTAATGGGGTTTGTTGAAGTTTTGCGGCATTACCGAGAGATTTCGCGTATTCGTAGCGCACTGAAGTCTCGCTTACTCGCTGATCCGCCGGATGTTTTTATTGGTGTAGATGCACCCGACTTCAACCTAGGGCTGGAAAAAGCCCTGAAGAAGCGAGGGATTCCCACCATTCACTATGTCAGCCCCTCCGTTTGGGCCTGGCGTAAAAAGCGGGTCAATAAGATCGCTCGGTCAGCGGATCGTTTGCTGGCACTTTTTCCGATTGAACCCCCGTTGTATGCCGATGCAGGTATTCCCGTCAGTTTTGTTGGGCATCCGATGGCCGATGAAATCCCGACATACGTGGATCGCTTGGCCACTCGCGAGAAGCTCAACATTGAAGGCGGGGCCGCACGTCCAATCTTTGCCTTGTTACCGGGTAGCCGCCAGTCAGAACTC
Organism: Pseudomonadota bacterium; assembly: GCA_041179245.1. Lineage (GTDB taxonomy): Bacteria > Pseudomonadota > Gammaproteobacteria > Burkholderiales > Rhodocyclaceae > JBEGTT01. The sequence goes on along the minus strand of JBEGTT010000257.1, from coordinate 773 downwards.
CGCTACATGGCGGACACCTTTGTGCAAACTGCCAAGCTGGTTTTTGCCGCCGAACCGAAGGCGATGTTCCTTGTCCCCTTTGCCACTCGGGAAACACGGGAGTTATTTGAAATCGCGCTGTACAAGCATGAAGCGCAGAACCTACCGATTCGGATGATGTTTGGCCATGCGCGTGATGCCGTGGCCGCAGCCGATGTTTGTTTGGTCGCCAGTGGAACAGCGACGCTGGAAACTGCACTGGTCAAGCGCCCGATGGTGGTGACCTACAAAATGGCCAAATGGTCATTCCGGCTGATGAAGCGGATGAGTTATCTGCCCTATTTCAGCTTGCCGAATGTACTGGCAGGCCGTTTCGTATTGCCTGAAATTTTGCAAGATGAGGCTACACCGGAACACCTTTCCAACGAACTGCTGACCTTATACCGCGATCCGCTGGCGCAAGAAGCTCAGGTGGCGGTGTTTGAAGATATCCATTTTCAACTACGTCAAAATACGGCTGAAAAAGCGGCCGATGCGGTATTGGAAACCTTAGGTTTATTGAAGACTGGTTTGCTTAGTTCAGCAGTAGACGAAGCAGAACCCGCTGTTGTTCCATTAACCACATCGTCAGATGCTGATTGATACACCCTTGGGTTGGTGCGGTATCGATGAAGCTGGGCGAGGGCCGTTAGCCGGAAATGTTGTGGCTGCGGCGGTGATTCTTGATCCCACACGTCCGATTGTTGGACTCAACGACTCCAAAAAACTCTCTGCCCGACGGCGTGAACAGTTAG
>JBEGTT010000256.1:0-9863 GCA_041179245.1 Pseudomonadota bacterium | reverse complement strand
ATCAGCAACTTGTTCACCAAAACGGTGAACGTCTATTCGTAACATCCATCGATATTTCCAACCGCTTTGGCAAGCAGCACAAGGACGTTCTACGCGCCATTGAAAACCTAGATTGCTCGCTAGAATTCGGACAGCGCAATTTTGCGCCGTCCTCCTACAACAACAGCCAGAACAAAGCACAGCCGATGTACGAGATCACCCGTGACGGCTTTACCTTCCTGTGCATGGGCTTCACCGGCCCACAAGCGGCGCTGTGGAAAGAGCGGTACATCACGGCGTTTAATGAGATGGAAATGGCGCTACGGGCAAGCCCTCCCGCCCATCGCCACGATCTTGATCTAGCCCGTGAGGTTGGCGCACTGCGTGACCAGCTTAACCAGCAAACTCAGCTCATCATTGGTCTGTTCGAACGAGTGGACAATTCCCGCCGGGGTCACATCCGCGCTTTGTCGCTTCTGAACAGCCACCGCGAACGGGAACAAAAACACCTCGCCAGCCTAGAAAAGGTTGAAGCACGGGAATCGATTCTGGAACTGGAAGCCGAAGGTGTCCCAAGAGCGGTGATTTCCCAGCGCACCGGCAGAACCTTGAACCACATCCGGCAGGTGATCTGGCAGCACAACCAGACTCATGGCGCTACACACGAAGGCCAAATGGCCTTGGGAGGTGTGTGATGAGCCAGATACCTGATTCTTTCTATGAGGCATCCCGCACGCTGCATTCCCTGAACAGCCTTACCCAAGCCATTCTGTCTTTTGCCGACCAGTTCGCAGACCCCGCCCACGCGCTGACCATCATCGGTGGGCTAGCAGATGCACAAGCTGGCACGGTGGCCAAGCTGACCGATTTAATCAACCAGGCAGAAGGCGACCTAATGTCCATAGGCGTGTCGCCATAGGTGCTGCGTGGGATAAAATTTACCGCAACTAGGAGAAGATGATGCCCAAAGGAAAACCAGCACTCAGCCCCGGCGAGAAAGCCAAAGAAAAACCGACATCACTTAAGGCTTCCATTGCTGCTTATTGCTATCACAACTGCGTTGGTGAAGAGCACAACAACTCTCATGCAACGAAGCATTACATTGGAAATTGCACCAGAGTTGATTGCCATCTTTGGCCCCATCGCCCTTGGCAAAATTCATCAGGCGGCAACACAAAGGAAATACGGATGGAGCGAATAGAAAAACAGGCTGAATCTAACAAGCGTTTGGCGCGTTAAAGCGGCGTTAATGTCTTGGATATTTACGCAGCCCTACATCGGTAGCTCATAACTGGCAAAAATATCGCCACGGCGCGATTGTGCAATTCTGACCCCGGACACGTTTAACACCGTTCCGGGGTTTATTTTTCCATCAGCCAAGCGTTTATCGATTCCAGCACTCTGGCCTTGTCTTCGGGGTACAGATCACCGGATGCGGTGACGGGTAGAAACGGACGGGCGGGGATGGTGACAGAATGGCCGCGCCCAGCTTTACCGCCAAACTGGTGAATTGCAGCACCATTCTTGAACATTCCAGCAAATCGGTTTGTGCCGACTTCAACCGCATTGGTACCAATTATCTGCCAGCGAATTGTGTCTTTAAGTTCACCTGTGTCAATCAACGGTTTTTTACCAGCCGCTAAGGTTTTGCCCTTTTTGGTAATCCCTTTTTTGCCATACCCACCTTTACTGGCAATATAGGATTCAATCGTAGCCAAGGCATTAGGTGCCCAAGGTTTCCCGTCAGGGCCTGTGCTGGTGCCAAATCGTAGCCTGGCGTGTTTCTGAATGTCTTCGCCAATTTCCTGCATCACGGGCCGCATGTCATTGATCTTCGCCGCCAGCTTACTAAGGCCACTTTTTACGTCTGCATCACGGACTTCAACGGTGAACATGGCTATACCCCGTGTTCTTCGGCCAGTAATACGCCAGTGCCGGTAATCCGGTATTTGTAGCCATCCTGCACCACGCTCTGCGTTTCTGTCAGCACATCCAGCGCAAAGGCAATATTGCCGTGGGCGTTCTTCAGATCGTGCCCACTCACCCAGCCATTCGTAGGTTTGGATTCACGGGCCATATACAAGGTTTTCAGAATATCAACCCGCTTTTGGGCGTTATCGTGCATGGCATTTCCTTTCAATGAGTTCTATACTGACCACTAGGCGGTTGTTTCCAATGGGAATGGTTAGATGCAGCTTGACTGCCCCTATGATCCGGTTCGAATCCGGCACCGCCTTACTTCACTAATTCAACGTATTGAGTCCCAACCTCGATATTTTTGGCTTCGATTACGCCACCAGTCCTCACAAAGTTAGATGTCAGGCGTGTTCGCTTTCCTGCCTGTTTGACCTTATCCCCGTAATTCACCCTGACCAGCACCTTACCAACCCCGTCAGGTAAATCGAAGGCATAGACCAGCGCCGTGTCATGGGTATCAAGGTATGGCGTGGCATCCGCTAAATAGCTTGGCAGTTGCTGCCATACGTCCAGCGGTAACGTGGCACCACGGGCATCTTTGGTTTGGCGTAGTGCGTGCAGCAATTCGGCATCCCGCAACCAAATGTCTGCCGTTTCCAGCGGTACGCCCCGAATCGCCAAATCCTTGACCGTTTCGGGTGCAACAACCCCAACTAAAGCAGCATTGCCAGCTGCCTGCATGGTTTCTGCCGTAGTAGCTACCATTGCAGAAACTGCCACCCCCATTTCACGAGCCATCACAGGCTGCAAAACTTCCCACATGGCCGCACCAATCGGGGCATCCAGTTTGATTAGCTTCTGGTCAATAAAGTCTTTGAGTGGCTTATGGACACTCGCACCGGGTGCGTAGTCAAACCCTTTATCAATACCGATGGGCGTACCCGATTTAGGATCAATCGTATTCCAGCCAACAGGGGGGTCACTTTTCCCGGTAATCTTTGCTTTTTCGTATTCTGATTTCCTAACAGCAAACACGGTGCAATGGCATCCCCAGCCATTTTTTGGCCGATGAGTCTTCCAGAAGGGATGGTCATACGGCAGGACTAGGCCATTCCAAGCCAAGTGCAACGGGCGCGGGTGCATCACACTGTCGTCGTGGATGTACTGCCAATAGGGGCGTGTTTTTAGAAACTCAGGATCCATGTGCTGGCGATAACGACCCGCCTCATAGCTCATGGCCATGTTGGTTTGATAGATGACTTTAGTACGCCATGCTTCACCAGCTGCTGTTCCTTCACCTGTCCAACCCGTCCAGCCATGCTTGGCAACAATGGCTTTGAAGTCCTTACGGAAGGCTTCAAGTCCGGTGCCTGATGCGATAGCTTTGTCGACTGCACCGCGCAGATCCGCAAGCAAGTCTGCCTTCATGGCACCAGCCACAATGAATGCACGGTCATGCGCGGCCAGCGTAATGTCGTTCCAGCGTTCAGTGGGGAGGTTCAGTTTCTGCCTGAAGAAATCAAGCTGCTCTTCAAACGGCGTACCAAAGCCGAATTTCACTTGGCTTCGTCCTGCACAGCAGCCATGCCCTTCAACTCGGCCAGCGCGAAGGCTGCAGCCATCAGCCGCGTTAATTCTTCGGTGTCCAAGCCACCATAAGCGTTAATCAGTGCGCTTTGCAGGCTGGCCATATCGGTCGACGTTTCCACCAGTTGCGTAATGAAGGTGATTAAGTCTTCTGCTTGTGGCTGGGCAGCGATGGCCAACTGGTCAGCCAAAGGCACATCTGGTGGGATTTGCTCTGATTGAGCGGACAGCGCCGCTAGACTGGCTTTGGGGTTGTCTGTTGGTGTTGCAGTCGTTGCAGGCTGTTGCGCCTTAACCTGCAACACAGGTTCATTACCTTGTCGAACCGGAATACGTAGCTTGTCATGTGCCCAACTGGCGGGGATTTCCATACCGATATTGACCAGTGCCGGCAGAGAATCAGCCATCAGCTTGATGTCTTCGGCTTCGCCCGTATCAAACACCATCCGGGGGCAACGACGCAGACCGTCGATGTTGCCACGGTTTAACGCGATCAGCGGATACAACAAGTCACGGGTGATCGTTCCGGCAATTTCACGGGCATCAGCGACAAGAATATCCCGGCGAACTTCAGCATGCAGCGCGGCATTTCCAGAACCCAAGCCGGTTGATTGAGCTTCTGCGCTCATCGTTTGCCCAAGGATGGCCTTTGAAATAGCGCGATCAGCCCAAGCGACCATTTCCAAGTGGGAAGATTTACTGCCACTAGAAGTGCACTCTTTGACTTCGATTTCCATCTCGGAAGGCATGATGGCGCGTGCATCGTGGCCAAGCGCGGTGACGGCACGCATCAGGCTAGCTTTTTCTTCGTCGCCGGCACTAGTGAAGTACTTGCCGATAATCATCGGCAAACCAAATGTTTCCAAGAACTCAGCAAAATCACCGACGGCGTATGCCTTATACAAGAAAGGCCATATCAAAACCCGGTGAATACCCATCCGGCTGAGGTATCCGGTTTTGGCCTTTCCGTGCGTGTGGAAGCACCAACCAAAACTGGCCAGCTTGGCACCATCCACCGTCATGTCACGTAAGCGAATCTCACGGCGATGCTGATCCAACTGGAACCATTCTTGTGGGCGCGGGTTAAACGATGGCAATAGTTCGCTACCTTCTTGGCGCCACTCCAATTCAGTGGCTGCAAACCCATGCCCAACACCATCCATTAACGCGAGAATAAGATCTTCAATGGGGACGACGGCATCGGTTAAGACTTCGGTAAGCCATTCCGCATGCGCCTTTTCTGCTGCAGTCGCGTTACGGGGTGGAACAATGTTCCAGTCCAGCCCAAGCAATCCCAATTTACGCTTGCCCAGCTCAGAAGCCAAATGAGCGTCCCGATCTTCCATGTCTGAAAAAAGACGGCTTTGTACGACTAGGTTACCGTTGTCGGCATCCCGCAAAGTTGCAGCGACACGAGCAGGGGAAAGGCCATCAAGTGATGCAGTCAGGTATTCATTCTGCAGGCTTGAAATACTTGCCGTCTGAGGCTCATTGATGACCTTGCTATCAATGGGTTTTCCCCATTGATCTACGATTTTTCCCATTACATCATTCTCCGAGATCCGCCGAAGTTGTCATCGCTACTACCTGACGGACGGCGGGGAATTGATTGGAAGCCCGACATGGCCCCGATGCTGCCACCACGGGTACTGGCTAGTTTCCACAGCAGATAGAGCGAACACAGGCCATCAAAGTGGTGGTTGGTTTGTTTTTCTGGCCAAGCATCTAACTCGGCTAGTAGCTGGGTCAGTGCTGGGTTAAACAGAATGCGAGGTTCAAAAGCATCGGTGACGTAAGGTTCAAGCCCATCAATACGCACCTCTTGATCAACGGTTTCCGTTAAACCAATCAGGGGTAGCGCTACACCTTTGCGAAGGCCATTGGTAACGAAGGTTTGACGGCTATGCTCGTAGGCGTTGTTATTCTCAAAGGCGATGGCCAGACAATTAAATTCACGCTGGAACTCAATCAAATCCGATTCCAGCTTTGACGGCACGCGACGTTTGATCACTGATGATTCGACATGCAGGCGTTGACGATCACGATCCCATGCCCCTGCGGTTAGTGCTGAAGGGTCAGACTTTTCGCCTTTGCCCATCGAAGGGTCACAGGCACCGAACATCACGAAATGATGCAAGCGCGAAACGTAGAACTGCACAGGCGCAAACACCTTATCTTCGTCACTACGTGGATCACCTTGCATTTCGGTACCGAACGCACGGGCATTTTTGGCACGTTGGCGCATCAGCCAAAACAAGCTACGGACTGCTGGCCACGATATTTCAGCGCCTGCATCCATGTCTGATTTGTGTTCCAGATAGAACAGGAAAGATGGCAGCTGCTTATCGGTCAGAACCTCGCCACGGTTGGCAGCTTCAACCTCGGCAGGCTTATCTTCATTGAGCATGATTTCCTGACACTCTGCCCATAGGTCCATATGATCTGGCAGACGCTCGATGGCGCGGAAATGATGCACCAAGTGACCGATTGCGGCCTTGGCCCGGCTGATCGGATCGTCCTTGTTCAAGATGGTACCGACACCAACGAACTTCACTGACCCATCGGGTGGCCCAAGGAAGTCGACTGCCTTCTCTAGCCATTCCCAGCGATCATTACGCATGGTTGGGCTTTTGGCTTCCTTGTCGGTGATCAGATCATCACCCAGCAACAGCTTAGGACGGCTTGCCCCGTGGAATGTCCCCCGGATCGCTTGCTCAGCGCCGAAGGCTTCCATCTTCACACCCGACTTGGTAGTGAACTCACCGATCTTCCAATTTTTGGTTGGGCCGCAAACTTCGGGGAAATCCAAGGCCAATGCCGCGTTAAAACACAGCTCGGCTTTAACGACTTCAAGCAGCTTGGTTGGGAGCTTAGTTTCAGCCCCCAGCATGGTGATGTAGTCGATAAAGTAAGGAAGTGGCGTAATCGCTGGCCAGCTAATTTCGTTACGGATGCTTTCCTTCTGTAGCAAGGCACGCACAGCGCAATAAACCGGGCCAACCTTCGTAGTCAGTGAAGACTTTGCTTCGCCTCGTGGGGCAATCCACCATTCCTTAGCGCCCCCTGGTTGATCCAGTAGCTGGGGGAAGCGGGTAAAGAAGTGCCTGTGAAAGTTTGATGCGGGTGGGCGAATGTGGTGCTTGAGGTATGTGTATGCGAAGAACTCAAAGTCACCATCCAATAAAACACGCTTCCGGCGTTCTGCTCGCGCAGCTGGTGACGGGTCTAGACCAATCGCAGCAGCTTCAGCTGAAGCACGGGCTGCACGGGATATTTCCTCTAACTCATCAAGGAAGTCTTTCTCTGAGGTCTGGTTACTGGCCATCGCTCTGCAACTCTTGTTGGAGCATCTTAGATAGATCTACGTGCGCCTTCTGGCAAAACGCTTCAAATCGACGCATAACCTCCTTGTCTTTTGGGGGCATCTGTTTTTTATAAAACTCAGCAAAACCATCCATTCCCTTAACGTTCTTTGTCATGCCTTGGGCCATTGAAACATGTGCGATAACGCTCAAAGCGTGATCTGTTGCAGCAGAAAACTTAGCCATATGCCCTCGCTAATTCTTGGCCAAACATTGGCAGCAACTCAGCAAACGCAGCTGCCTGCTGGGGATTGTTTTCTTGGATATAGGCGGACAGACGCTTGAGCACGTCCATTGCGATGCCCAGCTTATCGGCCTCTGGCATGAGGGTTTTTCCGCTGGCTCGGAGTTTGGCCACGGTGTCACCCAGTGTGGCCATCGCCTTAACGGCCTCGGTGGGCGGTATCTGCTTTTCTGGATCAGGATCGTTGAGAACGTCGATTAACGCTTCACACCGCATCAGGCCAGCGGCGATGATTCGGCCCATTGCCTGCTCAATGCCTCCACCGGCTACGATCAGACTGGCTGCCCGGAATTTGTCCCAATCATCCCCATCCTCACGGGCAGACCGAAACCAGTTACGAGCCGTGGCATAAGGCACACCGACCTTGTCGGCGGCAGCTTCAAGTGGCAAACCGCCTATGTAGGCGGTTCTCAATTCCATGCGCTTTTCGGGTGGATGAGCCATCAAAAAAGCTTTCTCAGTTGCTGGGCATGCTCACGCCCTTCAGCTGTAATCTGTACGAGGTCGCCATCATCTTCGTAACGAAGAGCACCAATGTCAGCAAGTACCCGCAGATCAGCTCGTACTTTGTCTAGCGTGACTGCAACCCCGTGCACTTCTTCAAGTTCAGTACGCAGAACGCGGGCAACCGAGTTCCCCCCGTGGTAGGCCAGAGTGCACAACAACGAGTTGCGGCGTCTTTTGTCTTGCTCAGTCATGGCTCAACCCTTTGTGTACGATGTGATTTTGGATAAGGCGTAGCGTGTCGCTTTGAGTCCTGTTTTCACCGATCAAGGTATTTAGTTTTTCGTCTGTTTTTTTGATCGTTTCATAAACCTTTGATAGATCGTCATGCGTTAAAGCAGCGTCTGAAGATGTCTGCAAAGCGATCATGTCTCGGTCTAAATCCTCAACACGCTTGGCGAGTTCTTTCATTTGGGATTGCGTTTTGTCACCGCGTTTTTCCAATACAGACCAGCCGATGTTGATCATCGTTGCCAGCAAATTGCCGACTAGTAGCATGCTGTTTGATTCCATTATTCGCTCATCCCCCAGTCCCACATTCCTGACCGCTCGATGTCGCGTTGGCACTCAATGCAAGTCGTCACTCCAGGAAGCGCAGCTCGGCGTTCATCGCCGATAGGCTCCCCGCACATAGCGCAGTCAATGGCGCTATCACCTGCCATTGGCTGTGCCTTACGGGAATGTTCGGCCAGTGCGTCCTGGCGCATTTCTAGTTCACGCTCTTGGGCGCGATCAAAAACATCGGTCACCGTTTAGCCTCCCCCGCGAAGTAGTCTGCTATTGCTTGGATGCGACCTCGGCAGGATTCGTAGGCTTGCTGGGTGTTATTGATCCAGATCCCGACATCGGTATCGGTGGCAAAGGCGGTATCGGTTGATACAGGCTGGCTGGTGGCTTCGGGCATGGGTAAAGGCTGGTTTGTGCTGGTGCTGTTGAGCACCCGAACAGCAGCACTACCGAGGCAACGACTGCCAGTAGTAAGGCGACGGAGTTCACGATCTTTTTCCTGGGTAAGTTGTAGAAAAACCTGTTCGCGGTTTTGAAGCGCAGCCAATGCGATATCCGCACGTTGATTGGCTTCGTCCAGCCGCTTTACTGACTGCTCAGATGCAACTCTTTGGCTGTTCGCGTAAGTAGATTTGAGCGTGCTGATTTGTGCTTCACTGCGCCAACTCTCAGCAGTCCAGCCGGTGATAAAACCCAGCGCCGCTAATAAGATCAGGCCGGCATCCTTGATTCCGTCTTTGATGGTTTGGGGGATCATTTATGGCTCTCCCCAAGGCAATCTGCAGCAGTCTTTTGGCGACGAACCCACAAGCCGCCACACAGGGCTTTATTGGCCGGAAGGCTGCAATCGCTCCCTTGGTAGTAGCGCCAATTTAGGACGGCGTTGCAGGCTCCGGTGTAGTCGTAGGCATTGACCTTTTTGACCAACGTTGAGCCACAAAAGGCACCAGCGCCAATGTTGTAGGACAGGTCCACGTAGGCATCGTATTCATGCTGGTGCAGTGGCACCTTGATGCACTTCTTTAACGCGCCCTCAAACTTTTCAACGTCTGTTAACGCTCTGGCCAGTGCTTTGGGGGGAGTGATGCGATCACCGAGTTTGACGCCATCGGTAGAACCAAAGCCGATAGTTGCAACATCGCCGGCAACGGGAATGATGGCCTTGTCTGAGTAGCCTTCGTTTAGCGCGATGCCAACGAGGCCAGCCGCTGATAAAAACAGGGCTGCAACGCCAAGGCGGGGGGAGGAGTTTTCTGTATCAATGCTCATGCCGGAAGGTTACCGGCATGGCTTACAGGTCAATCAGGGGAAGGAGTTCGGCGGGTACAAAGAAGAAGCCCCGCGTTTGCGGGGCTAGAAGCTAATCGTTTTCCGATTTTTCCAGAACCGAGGGAACTGGTGGTAGTTTGGTAACTCCGCACTTATTTAGATGTTGTGACTCCAACAAAAAATAAGTATTTGCCATTAGGTATGGATCAAAGACAGTTTTTTTCTTGCCTTGATGCAGCGCCTTCGACATGTGCATTACATAGTCACCATCCTGTGCCTCTGGAAACTCAAATTCCACATTATCAAGTTTGGAAATCTCGTTTGGGAGGCTTTGAAGTCGCTCCTCAACCACGTGCATAATTAGGTTGATAGACGAATAAATTGCGAGTTGCTCATTTGCCATCCTTGACCCTGCGTCGGGTTTCGCAGCCTGTGGCTTGAATGGCCTTGCAGTGCAAATTGACCAAGTTAGAGCTGTCGCAATCTTGTGCCTA
>JBEGTT010000255.1:0-3661 GCA_041179245.1 Pseudomonadota bacterium | reverse complement strand
GGAATGACCCAACCAACAATGACGAAGTCTGCCAGCCCTTATTTGATCGTTTTGCGACTAGCGGTGCGCTATCGAATGAGGACATCTGGCAACGCACACACCGCTTGGCTGAACTCAATCGCCTCAATAGCGCGCGGCAAATTCTTAATTACCTGCCGGCCAACTTGCAGCCTGATGCTCGGCAATTTGAACAGGCCACTGACCGCTCCGCGCTGTGGATCAACCAGTCCAGCAATCAGTTAAACAATGCGGCCAACCGCCAGTTGCTAGCATTAGCCCTGCAACGCATTGCTCGCAATGACCCTACCAACGCAGCATTACTCCTCCGCAACCTTGAGTCTTCGCTGAACAAAGATGAACGCGCTAGAGCTTGGAGCCACATCGCCCTGCAGGGCGCTAAACGGCTAATGCCGGAAGCTCACGATTGGTATCGCACCACAACATCCGCCGTGCTCAGTGAAGATAATGCTCAATGGAAAGTACGCACTGCCTTGCGAGCACAAGATTGGGGCCGGGTCAAAAACACCATCGAAGACATGCCGCCAGAACTAGCCTCTCGCCCTGAATGGGTTTATTGGCTTGGTCGTGCCTACAAGGCTGGCGGACGACTCCGGGATGCAGAAAATCAGTTCAACCGAATTGCCGGGCAAGCCAATTTCTATGGGAATTTGGCGGATGAGGAACTCGGGCGACGAATTTCCATTCCACCTAGCGCGCAACCCGCAACCCAAGCAGAAAGATTGGCCATCAGCGAGCGTCCCGGTATCCGCCGGGCACTGGCGTGGTTTCGACTCGATTTGCGGACAGAAGGCGTGAAGGAATGGAACTGGGCCTTGCGCGGCATGACTGACCGCGAATTACTTGCTGCTGCTGACCTAGCCAAGAAACTAGGCATCTTTGACCGCGCCATTACGGCGGCTGACCGCACCCGTAACGAACACGATTTTAGCCTGCGTTATTTGGCGCCCTACAGTGATGAAATTCGGACCGCTTCTCGCAACCAATCCATCGACGACGCCTGGGTATATGGTTTGATGCGACAGGAAAGTCGTTTTATTACCGGTGCAAAATCCAACGTTGGCGCAGCAGGTTTGATGCAATTGATGCCAGCCACTGCCAAATGGGTGGCTAACAAAATTGGCCTGAGAAACTATAACCAGAGCCAAGTTCACGACACCCAAACCAACGTTTTGCTTGGCACAAGCTATATGCGCATGGTGCTTGAAAATCTGGACAATCACCCCGTACTCGCCTCCGCTGCCTACAACGCAGGGCCAGGCCGAGCACGGAAATGGCGGGCGGATGTTCCGCTTGAAGGTGCCATTTACGCTGAAAGCATTCCGTTTGCTGAAACCCGTGACTATGTAAAAAAAGTCATGAGCAACGCGGTTTATTACTCGGCCCTGTTTAATGGACGCTCCGAATCTTTGCGCGAACGCTTGGGAACCATTCCGGCTAATGGCAATGGGAACATCCTCAAAAATGCAGATTTGCCGTAAAATCCGCGCCTTACGAAATATTATTGCCCACATACACTACGCTGCGGTATTCACCGTTAATACGAAGGAATAGACATGGACGTCAAAAAAGTTTTGCTGCTCGGTGGTTCAGGTTTCGTTGGCACTTACATCACCAACCGTCTGACTAGCCAAGGTATCAGCGTTACGATTCCAAGCCGTCGCCGTGAGCGCAGTAAAGCGCTGATCATGCTACCCAACGTTGAAGTGGTCGAAGCCAACATTCATTGCCAAGAAACCCTGACCAAGCTAGTCGCCGGCCACGATGCGGTAATCAATCTAGTCGGTATCCTCCATAGCCGTGACGTTAAGCTGCCTTACAGCAAAGACTTCGAGCAGGCTCACGTTGAATTGCCGAAAAAAATTGTGGCCGCCATGAAGGCCAATGGTGTCCGCCGTTTAATGCACATGAGCGCACTGAAGGCTGACCCTAAAGGCTGTTCCGAATACTTACGCTCCAAAGGTGTCGGTGAGCAAATCGTTCTTGAAGCGCAAGGCGAACTAGACGTTACCGTCTTCCGCCCATCGGTCATTTTTGGTTATGGTGATCGTTTCATGTCCCTGTTCGGCAAGATGTTGGGCACACTCCCCATTTTTCCTCTGGGTTTTGGTCACGCTCGCTTCCAGCCAGTGTGGGTTGCTGATGTCGCCGATGCGTTTGTCGCCAGCCTCACGGAGCAAAACACCTACGGCAAAACCTATGAACTGGTTGGCCCACAGGTCTACACATTGGCTGAATTGGTTGACTACGTCCGCACGCTCAGCCGCAGCAACACCCGCATCATCAACTTGTCTGAAGGCTGGGCTTATCTCGTTTCTGGGCTACTCTGGTTATCACCCCGTCCGGTTCAGTCACCAGACAATCTGCGCTCGATGCAAGTCGATAGCGTGGCAGACAACTCTGCCCTCGCGTTTCCCGGTTTGAAACCCACTGCGCTTGAAGAAATTGTTCCGACCTACGTAGCGGGCAATAACCCCAAGGGCCGCTTGGATTCCTACCGTTTCCGCGCTGGTCGATAAAAAACGCAACATCCCGCACTGTTCCGCCATGCAGATTTATATCGTAGGCGGGGCTGTGCGGGATTTTCTATTGGGAATCCCACATGCTGACCAAGACTATGTCGTGGTCGGCGCCACCCCAGAAGTAATGCTGGCACAGGGCTTCCGCCCCGTCGGTAAAGATTTTCCCGTTTTTCTACATCCACAAACACAAGCCGAATACGCGCTAGCCAGAACCGAACGCAAAACGGCCCCCGGTTATCACGGCTTTCAGTTTCACGCCTCTCCCGACGTCACGCTGGAACAAGACCTCGCACGGCGCGACCTGACCATCAATGCCATGGCCTGTCCCATCGGCAATTTATCTACTGAAGCGGTCATTGACCCTTACGGTGGGCAACAAGACTTAGCGCGCAAAGTATTCCGCCATGTCAGCCCTGCATTTGCCGAAGACCCTGTTCGGATTCTTCGAGTTGCGCGATTTTCGGCCCGATTTCCTAATTTCAGCCTTGCCCCAGAAACAATGGAATTAATGCAGTCTATGGTCGAGGCTGGCGAGGTCGATTCGCTGGTCGCAGAACGTATCTGGCAAGAAATGTCTAGGGCGCTAATGGAAAACCAGCCGTCGCGCTTTCTACAGGTTTTGCGTCAATGTGGCGCGCTGTCCAAATTACTCCCCGAAGTCGACGCGCTTTATGGCGTTCCACAACGTGCTGACTACCATCCAGAAGTTGATACCGGCGTTCACACCGAAATGGTGGTGGATATGTCCGCCAAGCTGGGGTACTGCCTTCCCGTTCGCTTTGCCGCCCTCATGCACGACCTCGGCAAGGCCAAAACGCCGCTTGAACGACTACCTGCCCACCACGGGCATGAACATCAGGGGATCGGCCCGTTAAAGGCACTTTGTGAACGATTGCGAGTGCCCACGGATTGTGCTGATCTGGCGCGTTTAACGACAGAGTTCCATGGCCTGATACACAGTGCCGGTAGCCACCGGGAACAACAACTTAGAGCCGAAACCGTACTGGGGTTATTAGAGAAGACCGACGCTTTTCGTCGTCCCGAGCGATTCGCACATTTGCTGGAAGCTTGTGAATGTGACGCAAAAGGGCGGCTGGGATATGAAAACTACCGTTCTGATG
>JBEGTT010000254.1:0-2763 GCA_041179245.1 Pseudomonadota bacterium | reverse complement strand
CCAGATGCAGCAAAATGGTCGCCAAAATGCAGACGGTTAAGGTACGCCGATACTGAAGAGGCGGGTTGCCGGCGGAGGCTTGCGGGAAGAGGGAAAAGGCCTGGGACATGAGGGGGTGAATTCTATCAGAAAGCAGAATTGCGCCCGAATTTGGCCGACTATCGGCTACAATCTCGCTTTCCCGCAGCCTGTACGACTATGACCAAATTTGTTTTTGTAACCGGTGGTGTTGTGTCTTCCTTAGGGAAGGGTATAGCCGCCGCATCGCTTGGTGCCATCCTCGAATCTCGTGGTATCAAGGTCACCCACCTCAAGTTAGATCCCTATATCAACGTTGATCCTGGAACCATGTCGCCCTTCCAGCATGGCGAGGTTTTTGTCACCGAAGATGGTGCGGAAACTGATCTGGATCTTGGTCACTACGAGCGCTTTACGAGCGCCAAGATGTCGAAGCGGAACAACTTTACGACAGGCCAAGTTTACGATTCTGTCTTGAAAAAAGAGCGTCGTGGCGAGTATCTAGGTAAAACAGTTCAGGTTATTCCGCACATCACCGACGAAATAAAAGACAAGATCAAAGCGGGTGCTGAAGGCGCCGAAGTCGCTATTGTTGAAGTCGGCGGAACGGTTGGGGATATTGAATCTCTGCCATTCCTCGAAGCAATTCGCCAGATGGGTTTTGAGGAAGGTCGCCACAACGTTTGTTACCTGCACCTGACCTTGCTGCCTTACATACCGACGGCCGGTGAATTAAAAACCAAACCCACTCAGCACTCAGTTAAAGAACTCCGTGAAATTGGTATTCAGCCTGACGTTTTACTTTGTCGCGCTGATCGTTCAATTCCCGTGGAAGAACGCCGCAAAATTGCCCTGTTCTGTAACGTCGTGCCAGAAGCGGTGATTGAGTGTCTGGATGCTGATTCCATCTACAAGATTCCGGGCATGCTGCACGAACAGATGCTGGATCAGATTGTTTGCCACAAGCTGGAAATTCAGGCCAAAACTGCGGATTTGTCCGTTTGGGAAAAATTGGTTGATGCGCTGGAAAATCCTCAGCAGTCTGTTCGTATCGCTTTCGTCGGTAAGTACGTAGATTTGACGGAGTCTTATAAGTCCCTCATTGAGGCCTTAAAACATGCTGGAATGCACACGCGTTCCCAAGTAGATATTGAATACATTGACTCGGAAGACATTGAAAAAAGTGGTTGTGGCGTGTTGGCCTCCGTTGATGCCATTCTTGTCCCCGGTGGTTTTGGTAAGCGAGGCACCGAGGGCAAGATCGCGGCGATTCAGTTTGCCCGGGAAAATAAGGTGCCGTATTTGGGAATTTGTCTGGGTATGCAGCTAGCCGTGGTTGAGTTTGCTCGCCATGTCGCGGGCCATGCCGAAGCCAATAGCACCGAGTTTGAGCCTAATTCCTCTTTCCCGATTGTCGGTTTGATTACCGAATGGCTGGATCGTGAAGGCAATGTCGAAAAGCGCTCAGAAGCGTCTGATTTGGGCGGCACCATGCGCCTAGGGGCTCAACGTGTGCCAATTAACCCCGGAACGTTGGCCGCCAAAATTTATGGCGCAGAGGTGAACGAGCGTCATCGTCATCGTTATGAAGTTAACAATCTGTTGGTCAAAGAACTTGAAGCCAAGGGTTTGATTATTGCTGCGTGGACACCCTCAGAGCATTTACCGGAAATCATGGAATTGCCGCAGACTGTTCATCCTTGGTTTGTCGGTGTGCAGTTTCACCCAGAGTTCACCTCAAATCCTCGTCAAGGGCATCCGCTGTTTACCTCTTATGTACAGGCGGCCCTGCTGGCTAAAGTATCAAAGGCTGGTAAAGGAAATGCCGCGTGAAGCTGTGTGATTTCGAGGTTGGTCTCGATAAGCCGCTGTTTCTGATTGCGGGTCCCTGCACCGCAGAATCTTTGCAACTTTGCCTTGATGTCGCTGGTCATTTGAAGGAAGTTTGTGCTCGTTTAGGTGTGCCATATGTTTTCAAGGCTTCCTATGACAAGGCAAATCGAAGCTCAGGGTGTACCGTTCGCGGACCGGGCATCGATGGTGGTCTGAAAATGCTTGATGAAGTGCGTCGCCAGATTGGGGTGTCGGTACTGACCGATGTGCATACCGAAGCTGATATTCCGATGGCCGCTTCAGTGGTTGATGTCCTACAAACCCCTGCTTTTTTGTGCCGTCAAACTGATTTTATTAGGGCCGTGGCTCAATGTGGTAAACCAGTAAATATCAAAAAGGGTCAGTTTTTAGCACCCGGTGATATGAAAAATGTCATTGAAAAAGCCCGAGATGCCGCCCGTGAAGCAGGTTTGCCGGACGATGTATTTATGGCCTGTGAGCGCGGTGTGAGTTTCGGCTATAACAACTTGGTTTCCGATATGCGTAGCCTTTCCATCATGCGCGAAACGGCTGCACCTGTAGTGTTTGATGCAACCCATAGTGTTCAACTGCCCGGTGGTCAGGGGACTTCTTCTGGCGGACAGCGGGAAATGGTCCCGGTGCTGGCCCGCGCCGCGGTTGCCGTAGGTATTGCTGGTTTGTTTATGGAAACCCATCCTTGCCCAGAAAAAGCATTTTCAGATGGCCCGAATAGTTGGCCACTGGATCGTATGGAAAAGCTTTTGGCAACACTGGTTGCCTTAGATAAAACTGTCAAAGCCGCTGGTTTTGACGAGTTATCAGTTTAGTTTTTGTTCGCCTGTTTGTTCTAACCTTCTCAAAAAAGGATTGATATGAGTTCTATCGTTGATG
>JBEGTT010000253.1:0-5490 GCA_041179245.1 Pseudomonadota bacterium | reverse complement strand
AATATGGTGATAGTGGTGCATGGTTCTCTGATCTGCTACCGAACCTTGCCCAGCAAGCAGACAAACTGACTTTCATCAAGTCTAGCTACACCGTCGGAGCCACCCACGACATTTCAATTCTCAAGTTGAATACCGGTGATGTAAATCCTGGACGTCCTTCACTGGGTGCTTGGGTAAATTACGCATTAGGGACGTCAAATGCTGAATTGCCTGGTTATGTTGTCCTTTACAACGGGGACCAAGAACCCCGTGCTGGCTCTGTCAACTGGAACTCAGGCTTCTTGCCTGCGGTATATCAGGGCACCCCATTCCGTCCGGGGGATTCACCGATCCTGTACTTGGAGCGCCCAGATCTGAGGTCAGCGGGACAGCAACGCGCCTCCCTAGATTTATTGAAGAAGATCAATGAAAACAGCGCTTCACGCTACCCGAACGACACAGAGCTGCGTGCTCGTTTGCAGTCTTACGAACTCGCTGACCGCATGCAAGCATCAGCTCCTGAAGCTGTTGATTTGTCCAAAGAAACCGCCGCAACAAAGGAACTGTATGGCCTAAACGACGCAACAAGCGCCAGTTACGGAACCACACTGCTCCGTGCTCGTCGTTTGATCGAACGCGGCGTTCGTTTCGTTCATGTCGTTTCAGGGTGGCCAGATGGCATTGCGGAAACTGATCGCCGAAGCTGGGATGCCCACAGTGATCTTGATGGCAATCACGGCCTGATGGCCAAAATGGTTGATAAACCGATTGCCGGTCTACTGGAAGATTTGAAGAGCCGTGGCCTGTTGGATTCCACACTCGTCGTCTGGGCCTCTGAATTTGGACGCACGCCATATGGGGAAAGTGGTAATGGCCGTGACCATAATCCTTGGGGTTACACCCAGTGGATGGCCGGTGGTGGTTTAAAAGCCGGTTACACCCATGGCGCAACCGATGATGTCGGCCTGCAAGTTGCAGACAAAGACACGGGCGTCGATACCTACGACCTTCACGCCACTATTTTGCAACTACTGGGGCTGGACCATTTAAAAGTGACTTTCCTAAACAACGGACGCTCTGAACGACCCACCGTTGTATTCGGCAAAGTCATCAAGGAAGTACTTGCTTAACTCATATCAATGACTCCATAAAAGGTTCAGGCAACGTCTGGACCTTTTTGTTTATTGTCATCTGAGAAACCACCATGAAAAATAAATTTACGCTCGTACTTGTCTCACTGGTTTTCGTGACGGGTGTTGCATTTTCTGCACAAATCGAAATGGATCAGGACTTGATGCAGAACATCGAGGACACCACTAAAAGCCTAACCTCAAACATCGCCATGAAAGACATCAAAACGGCCGTTTCTGAAGTCCAAGAGCTGGAAGAAATGTTTACCAAAGTTGAGGATTTCTACAAAAGCCAAGCAGACAAAGAAGAAGCCGTTCAAATGACGGCAAAGAGTCTTCAACTGATCGTCGGCCTCCGCAAGGATCTACATAGCAAAAACTTTGACCATGCTAACGAGTTAGCAACCAGTCTTACTCGCCTCTGCAAAACTTGCCATAACGTTTTCAAGAAGGATGCTTAACGCCATGAAACGAATCATCAGCAGCCTAACCCTAGCCTTAATATGCACCTGCGCTCAAGCTGAGCTTAAAGTGGGGCAAACCGCACCAGACATCCAAACCACCGCTTCATTGGATGGAAAAGCTTTCAACTACTCGCTGAAAAGCGCATTAAAAAAAGGGCCGGTGGTCGTTTATTTCTACCCATCGGCTTACACCAATGGCTGCAACATCCAAGCCCATACCTTCGCTGAGCTATCCGACGAATTCAAATCAGCCGGCGCCAGCGTTATCGGCGTATCACTGGACAGTATTGAACGACTCAATGAGTTTTCCAGTGATCCTGATTTCTGCGCCGGGAAATTAGCCCTAGTTTCTGATGCCGATGGAAAAATAGCTAAGGCATACGAAGTCAACGTGCGTGAAGCCGTTCAAGGTCGTAAAGACACGCGCGGCCAAGCCATTGACCATGGTTTCTCCGAAAGAACCACCTTTGTCGTTACCCCCGATGGGAAAATTTCTGAGGTCATTGGTGGCCTGCGCCCTATCACCAACGTCGAAGCTGCCCTAGTTGCAGTTAAACGGATTAAATCGCAACACGTTAAGCATTAAAGCGACATTAAAACGGCGTTAAAGCGAAAGACGAGATACATGCAAATTCGATACACAGGCTTACTCGCTGCATTACTCTTTATTGCGGCAGGCACAGCCTCAGTCAATGCAAGGGAAACAGGCAATTCAATTTATGACCGACTTGGTGGGGGCGACCCCACTAGTGGAAAAATTAAATCTGAAAAACACTTATGCCAAGAGTGCCATGGCGAGAGAGGTGATAGTCCAACAGCAGGGGCACCTAAGCTCACTGGACAGCAAGCACCGTATATTTTCAAACAACTGAAAAATTTCCAGTCAGGCGAACGTAATCACCCTGTTATGAACGTCATGGCTGCTGAAGTTCCGGAAAAAGACCTGCTGGACATCGCCGCTTATTTTTCAGTTCAGGAAAAGATGGCGGGCAAACAGCGAAAAGAGTTTTTACACGCGAAACAGTTATTCCAGGGTGGCGACTGGAACCGCAACATTCTCGCCTGCAAAACGTGCCACGGTGACAATGGAAAAGGAAGTAATGGTGCTTACCCCATTATTGGCGGTCAATACGCCATCTATCTGCGCGAACAGCTTTTGCACTGGCGTAGTGGTGAGCGCAGCAATAGCGATGGAGACGTCATGCACACCGTGAGTAAATTGCTGACTGATGCAGAAATTGAGGATTTATCAGACTACATCTCGGGCTTCTAAACGTTAGATCGCTCTTCTCTCCTTTTCCCTGTACTGCCTGCCAGTCGGGGAATTTTTTTATCTGAATAAATGTTAAAAATTGCTGCTTCGCAGCAAACAGTCTGTTTCCAGAGCTGCTTCCTGAGCAGCATTATTAACACCAACAATCTATATAAATCATACAGTTAAACGCTGGCACGCTCCATGCAAAGACATAAGCCAGATGAACGGCCAAAGCCAATCCACCCCCTTTGGCAACATCGATTCATTGCCTTTTTCAACACTAGGAGTTAACCGTGAATTTATCGAAAAAAAGAATTGCGTTGGCCGTTAGTGCAGGGCTTCTCGCTCTGTCCTCTCAGGCTTACGCAGCCCAACCATCACAGGATGACCTGCTGAAACAAATCCAGTCGCTAAAAACCAGCCTAGAAACTTTGCAAAAACAGGTTCAAGCTCAGAGTCATGAACAGGAAAAACTGAAAGAAGCCATTCCACAAGGTGCCGAGTTGGTCACTCAGGATGATCTGAATGGTCTGCGCTCTAATCTTGAAGATTACAAATACGACCAACAACGTTTACGCGATTTCAACAGTGCCGTGACAGACCGTGGCCTGAAAATCAAGGGAACCGTTGCATTGCAATACACGGGTTCATCGGTTGAATCGTCCAACTCTAGCGTCCGACCTAACGCTAACACTCAGAATGGTTTTGGCACCAGTAGCGCCACGCTTGGGTTTTCAGGCAACTTATTCAAAGATTATGACGAAGGTAAAAACTGGGACTATGCGGTTGGTTTCTCGTTTGGCAGCCCTAAGTTTGCAAACGGTGCAGCTAGCACTAACTCTCCGACACCAGGAGATAGCACTGTCAAGCTAACAGATGCCTATATTCAACGTTCGCTTCTCAAATCTAATGGTGGCCTGGAAGATCCAAAGCTAACTGTTACCATTGGCCAGCAAAAACTGCCCTTCGGCCTAGCTGCGCAGGTCTCTGATGAACTCCAACCCACTGTTTCAACTGGAAATGCTCAGTTCTTAGCTGGGCTTGGCAATATCAACACCCGCCAGAATGGCGTGGTATTTAGAGGCGATCTATTCCCTGAGGTCGACTTTGGTGTGAGCTACCGAGCACCGCTTCTTGAGTACGCCCTCGGTGTGTTTAACGGCAATGGTGATAACCGAACCGACGATAACAACAGACGCGACTACATCGCCCGTCTAGCCACCTATTTGCCGGTCGATTTCAACCATCCGCTACGTGGTTTATCTTTCGGCACCACCTACCTTCAGGGTAGTGCCAACGTGTACGGGAATAACACCACCAGCGCAGTCACAAGCAACACAGCAACTAACCTAATCCGTAATGATGGGAACTACACACGACGCGGGTTTGATATTCAGTACAACCATAATCCGTACGGCTTAACCTTTGAAGTAGCCAAGGGCGAGCAGGATGTCGGTATTGGTTCTCTGACTACCAAAGCCAACACCGGCCATTATGTGTACAGAGAAAGCCTGGGCAAGACTCTTACCCTGTTCTATAACTTTGGGGATATTGCCCAATGGTCAGCCAATCTAAATAAAACCGGAAAACTGGACGATTTTTGGCCAACGACTTCACAGGTTTACTACCGCATTGACCGTTGGGACCCAACGACTGGCGTTCATGGTGACGAATCAGTTAAGTACACCATCGGTTACAACTACTACTTTGCACAAACCACCAAGCTCCAACTCGGTCTGACCAGAACTATTTATCCCGGCGCTGCCAACCTTGGCAGCAGTGCCACTACAACAGCTTTAGGCCTGACTAATCAGGTCAACAAAGTGCCAGACAACGCCATCACTGCCCTCTTCCAGTACGGCTTCTAAGCTGCACTCCACTTTTTTTGAAAGAGATTTGATATGAAACGTCGTTCATTTTTACTCACGGCTGCTGCGGTGCTCTCTCTGGGTGCTACAAGCACAACCTTTGCTGACGAACCAGCCCCAAAAGTCATCCGTGTTGCGTTCTCTGGTATTGGCTTAGGTAACAAGCCAGCATCCGCATCTAGCATCCTTTCGACTGTCCACCAAAAAGGATTCTTGGAACAGGAATTTGCCAAGGACGGCATCAAGGTGGAATGGAGCTTTTTTGCCGGTGCGGGCCCTGCCACCAACGAAGCCCTTGCTCTTAAAAAGATTGATTTTGCCACCCAAGGTGACTTGCCGCTGGTAGTTGCGCGATCCAATGGCCTGCGGACAAAAATTCTGGCGGCTGACAGCTTCCTGAGCAAGACATACTTGATTGTGCCTAACGGTAAACCTTACCAAAAGCTGGAAGACTTGAAGGGTAAGAAGGTCGGGGTACAAAAAGGTACGGCAGGTCAGCTTCGCCTAGCACGTCTGTTTGAAAACGTTGGGCTTACGCAAGATGACTTCAAGCTGATTGACATGAATACCGAAACTCAGAACGCCGCTATATCAACGGGTGAAGTTGATGCCGTGCTGAGTTCTTCGACTGACTTGATTGCCCGCGGTCTAGCTCGCCGGATTCTGACCGTAGATGACCCCAAGGTTATCTCGCCTTCACAAATTTGGGCGTCAGAAGAGTTTGAGCAAAAGCACCCGGAAATTGTGCAGCGTTTTGTGAATGTGGTGGTATCAACGGCTGCTTGGGCTGCTGA
>JBEGTT010000252.1:0-3806 GCA_041179245.1 Pseudomonadota bacterium | reverse complement strand
GATTCTGGTTGGCGGTCAGTCTCGTATGCCGAAAGTGCAAGAGAAGGTTAAAGAAATTTTTGGTCGCGAACCACGCAAGGACGTGAATCCAGATGAAGCGGTTGCCGTGGGTGCCGCGATTCAGGGTGGTGTTCTGCAAGGCGAAGTTACCGATGTATTGTTGCTGGACGTAACGCCACTGTCACTGGGTATCGAAACGTTGGGTAGCATCATGACCAAGCTAATCCAAAAGAACACCACGATCCCGACCAAGGCTTCACAAGTGTTTTCAACGGCTGACGACAACCAGTCTGCAGTGACGATTCATGTCCTGCAAGGTGAACGTGAAGTCGCTTCGGGTAACAAGAGCTTGGGGCAGTTTAATTTGGAAGGCATTCCTCCTTCACCACGCGGCGCGCCACAGATTGAAGTTATCTTCGATATCGACGCTAATGGCATCATGCATGTGACAGCCAAGGACAAGGCAACTGGCAAGGAAAACAAGATCACCATCAAGGCTAACTCTGGCTTGAGCGAGGAAGAAATTCAACGCATGGTCAAGGATGCTGAGTTGCACGCTGAGGACGACAAGAAGGTTCACGAATTGGCCGATGCCCGTAACCAGGCTGACGGTATGGTGCATATGGTCAAGAAGTCGATGACTGAATATGGCGATAAGCTTGAGGCTTCTGAAAAAGAGACTATCGAAAAGGCGATTAAGGACGTTGAAGATGTTCTGCGTGATGGCGACAAGGATGTCATTACGGCTAAGACCGAAGCGTTGAGCCAAGCCGCACAGAAACTGGGCGAAAAGATGTACGCGCAGGGTCAAGCCGCAGGCGCAGAAGCGGGTGCTCAGCCGGGTGCGGAAGCTAAGAAAGATGACGGTAACGTGGTCGACGCAGAGTTCTCCGAAGTTAAAGACAAGAAGTAATTTCAGCTGTACCGATTCGGCGCCGGCCTTTGGAATGATTCCAAGGGGCCCGGCGCTTTTGTCACTTGATGAGTAACGACATGTCAAAACGCGATTTTTACGAAATTCTTGGTTTGGGCAGAGATGCTTCTGACGAGGAAATCAAGAAGGCTTACCGTAAGCTGGCCATGAAATTCCACCCTGACCGCAATCCTGATAACAAGGATGCGGAGGATAAATTCAAGGAAGCCAAGGAAGCCTACGAAATTTTGTCTGATCCACAAAAGCGGGCTGCCTATAACCAGTATGGTCATGCGGGGGTTGATCCTCAGGCGGGTATGGGCGGTGGGCAGGGCTTTGGCGGCGGTGCGGGTGGTGGATTTGGTGATGCCTTCGGCGGCATCTTCGACGAGATTTTTGGCGGACGAGCCGGTGGTGGGGGCGGAGGCCGTTCCAATATTTACCGAGGCGCTGACTTACGCTTCAACTTGGAAATCTCGTTGGAGCAGGCAGCGCATGGGACAGAAACCCAGATACGCATTCCGACGATGGAGGCTTGCGATAGCTGTAATGGCTCAGGAGCCAAGCCCGGAACTCAACCCAAAACCTGTCCAACTTGCCATGGTGCGGGTCAGGTTCGCCTGCAACAAGGTTTTTTCTCGATTCAGCAGACTTGCCATAAGTGTCACGGAACCGGCCGGGTGATTGCCGATCCTTGCGGCAGTTGCCATGGGCAGGGACGGCTTAAGAAACACAAAACTCTTTCGGTCAAAATTCCAGCCGGTGTTGATGAGGGGGATCGTATCCGTTTGGCCGGTGAGGGCGAACACGGGGTCAACGGTGGGCCACCCGGTGACTTGTATGTTCAGATTCATCTGAAAAAGCACACGGTTTTTGTTCGCGAAGGCAATGATCTACATTGTGAAATGCCAATTTCGTTCACGACCGCTGCACTGGGTGGGGAAATCGAAATCCCGACGTTGGATGGTGCGGCTAACATCAAAATTCCGTCCGAAACCCAATCCGGCAGAATTTTCAGATTGCGCGGTAAAGGGATTAAGGGTGTCCGTAGTCATGGTTATGGCGATCTGTTGTGCCATGTCATTGTCGAAACGCCCGTCAACCTCACGGATCGGCAGAAAGAGTTACTGCGGGAACTTGAAGAGTCCAGCAAAGCGAGTGGTGCTCGTCACCATCCCCAAGCGCAGTCTTGGATGGATAAGGTCAAGGCTTTCTTCGCGGAGTAAGTCGATAGGAGCTTGTTTCTATTGAGCATCGCTCTTATAACCCACCTGCTTTAGGTGGGTTTTTTGATTTTTGGAACTGTGTCACGGTGTAAAATTGCGGGCTTCGTCACTTTTCCAATAAGTATTTAATAATTTCAGCCATGCGAACCCAAAAATTTTTCTTTACGACCCTCAAAGAAGCCCCGTCTGATGCAGAAGTTATCAGCCAGAAACTGATGTTGCGTGCCGGTTTGATTAAACGTGCGGCTGCCGGAATTTACACCTGGATGCCGATGGGGCTGCGGGTGTTGCGCAAAGTCGAAGCCATTGTGCGTGAGGAAATGAATCGGGCCGGCGCGGTGGAATTACTGATGCCGGCAGTGCAGCCGTTTGAACTTTGGCAGGAATCCGGGCGGGGCGATAAATATGGTCCAGAGCTACTCCGTTTCAAGGATCGCCATGACCGCGATTTTGTGATTGGCCCGACACACGAAGAAGTGATTACCGATGTGGTGCGTCGCGATGTAAAAAGTTATCGCCAACTTCCTGTTCACCTCTATCAAATACAAAGCAAATTTCGCGATGAAATTCGCCCTCGGTTCGGGGTGATGCGGGGCCGTGAATTTCTGATGAAAGACGGGTATTCCTTCCATACCAACTTTGCGGATTTGGAACGTGAGTACAAAAACATGTACGACACCTATACCCGGATCTTTACGCGTTTGGGTTTGCATTTCCGCGCGGTGGCAGCAGACACGGGTTCAATTGGTGGCACCGGTTCTCATGAGTTTCATGTGATCGCTGAAACCGGTGAGGATGACATCGCCTACTGCCCAGATTCTGATTACGCGGCGAATGTCGAGTTGGCAGAAGCCGTTGCGCCGACGGTTATACGGCCTGCTGCATGCAGCGCACTCGAAAAAGTAGCCACGCCGGGCAAGACCGCGTGTGCTGAAGTGGCAGATTTCCTGAGGGTTTCGCTGGAGGCTGTGGTTAAAGCCATTGCCGTTGTGGGCGAAGTTGAAGGTGATAAAAAGTTCAGTTTGTTGCTGTTGCGTGGCGATCACGAACTCAATGAAATCAAGGCTAATAAGCTTATCGGTGAATTCCGTTTTGCCACCGACGAGGAAGTACTCGCTTACTTGGGCTGCAAGCCGGGCTTTATCGGCCCTGTGGGCGTAAATCAAAATGTTCGAGTTGTGGCTGACCGAAGTGTGGTGACCTTGGCTAATTTCACTTGTGGTGCCAATGAAGCGGGCTTCCACCTCACGGGTGTGAATTTTGGTCGTGATCTGCCCGAACCCGAAGTGGCTGATTTGCGTAATGTGCTTACCGGAGATGCTTCTCCTGATGGCAAAGGCTCTTTAGCGATTTGCCGAGGTATTGAAGTCGGGCATATTTTCCAACTTCGTACCAAATACGCAGAAGCCTTAAATTGCGTTTTCCTTGATGAGACGAGCAAAGAGCAGGTCATGGAAATGGGCTGTTACGGCATTGGGGTCTCACGAATTGTGGGGGCCGCTATTGAGCAGGGGCATGACGACAAGGGTATTGTGTTTCCTGCGACGATTGCGCCTTTTGAAGTGTGCATCGTGCCGATGGGTTACCAAAAAAGTGAAGCCGTGAAATTGGCGGCTGACCAGTTGTATGCAGCGTTGCAAGCGGCAGGCTTTGATGTGCTGCTAGAT
>JBEGTT010000251.1:0-7776 GCA_041179245.1 Pseudomonadota bacterium | reverse complement strand
CGGCAGATCTGCTTCTGGAAATCCCAGTGAGCGTTTGGCTGCAAACTGAACCTAATTTGACCGATGATGAATTGCTTCACCGGGTTGTGGCCGAATCTGATGCCCGTTACGCAGATAAGGTGGCACTCGTTGGAGCCGCCTCCTTCGCGCAGTTCGAGCATAACGTGATGTTGCAAAGCCTAGACAGCCACTGGCGTGACCACCTGTCAGCGCTTGACCAACTGCGCCAAGGAATTCATCTGCGCGGTTACGCCCAGAAAAATCCTAAACAAGAATACAAGCGCGAAGCTTTTGAATTGTTTGAGTTGTTACTGGATCGCGTGCGGGCCGACGTCACCCGCCTGTTGATGACCGTCCAAATTCGTAGTGAAGAAGATGTAGCGGAAACTGCACCACATGCAGATTTGGAACACGTTGAATATCGCCATGACCAGCTTGAAAGCGAAGCGCCTCAGCACATAGACGCTACCGGTTTCGCCGAAACAAGTATTTCAACGCCGATAACCAATGGCCCCAAGGTTGGCCGAAACGATCCTTGCCCCTGCGGTAGCGGCAAGAAATTCAAACAATGCTGCGGCAAGCTCGCCTAATCTGGAAAAACGAAGGAATTCACCATGCCCGTCAATTACTCAACACCTGCTGCTGATCAATTGAAACCGGTTGCTGGCGTTCGCCTTGGCATCGCTGAGGCAGGCATTCGCAAGGCGAATCGCCGGGATTTAACGCTGATTGCCCTTGACGAAGGTAGCACCGTGGCGGGAGTTTTTACGCTGAACCGCTTCTGTGCCGCCCCCGTGCAAGTTTGTCGTCATCATTTAGCGAAAGACGCTGGCATCCGCGCTTTGGTCATCAACACGGGCATTGCTAACGCTGGCACAGGTGAGCCCGGCATGCAGGCAGCCAAGCAAAGCTGTAATGCCGTGGCTGCCCAACTGGGCCTCCTGCATGCCCAAGTCCTGCCGTTTTCGACCGGCGTGATTCTGGAGCCGCTGCTGGTGGATCGTCTGATTGCTGGCCTGCCAGCTTGCGTAGCAGATCTGAAAGAAGATAACTGGCACGCAGCCGCCCACGCCATCATGACCACGGACACCATTGCCAAAGCAGCATCACGCCAAGTCAAGTTGGCGGACAACACCATCACGCTAACTGGTATTTCCAAGGGCGCGGGGATGATTAAGCCGAATATGGCAACCATGCTCGGTTTCTTGGCAACGGATGCTGGCATCGCTCAACCCTTGCTCAATCAGTTGGTTAAAGATGCGGCGGATGTGTCGTTCAACTGCATCAGTGTGGATGGCGACACCTCGACCAATGATTCCTTCATCGTGATGGCAACCGGCAAATCTGACCTGTTCTTCATCACCGGTCACGAAGCCGGCTGGCCCGAAGTGCGCCAAGCAGTGATCGACATCGCCACTGAACTGGCCCAAGCCATTGTGCGTGACGGTGAGGGCGCTACCAAGTTCATGTCGATTCTGGTGGAAGGCGGGAAAGACTCTGCAGAATGCAAACAAGTCGCTTATGCGGTGGGGCATTCACCTCTGGTCAAAACTGCCTTCTTTGCATCCGATCCCAATTTGGGCCGCATTCTCGCCGCTATTGGGTATGCGGGAATTACGGATTTGAATGTCGATGGCGTTCGCGTGTGGCTCGGTTCAGGGGATGACACGATCCTGGTCGCCGAAAATGGAGGCCGTGCTGCGAGTTATCAGGAAACTGATGGTGCTCGGATCATGGCTAATGCGGAAATCACCGTGCAGATTGATCTGGGTCGCGGCGAAGCGACTGGCCGGGTTTACACCTGTGATTTGTCTTACGACTACGTCAAAATCAACGCGGATTACCGTTCCTAAGCGCAGAGAAAGTTTATGAACACTGACTTCATCATCGCCCCCAGCCTTTTGTCGGCCAACTTTGCCAAACTCGGCGAAGAGGTTAGTAACGTCATCGCTTCTGGCGCTGACTGGATTCACTTCGATGTGATGGATAACCATTACGTGCCAAACCTGACCATCGGCCCGTTGGTGTGTGAAGCTATTCGGCCTTGCACGAGCGCACCGATTGACGTGCATCTGATGGTTAAACCGGTGGATCGGATCATTCCTGATTTTGCCAAAGCCGGCGCGAACATCATCACATTTCATCCAGAAGCGTCTGAACATATCGACCGTAGCCTGTCGCTGATTCGTGAGCACGGTTGCCAAGCTGGGCTGGTGTTTAACCCCGCCACACCGCTTGACTACATGGATTACGTCATGGACCGCTTGGATGTAGTGCTGCTAATGAGTGTGAATCCGGGTTTTGGTGGACAATCGTTTATTCCGTCGACACTCGATAAACTCAAAGTGGCCCGCACCCGAATTGATGCTTATACCGAACGCACTGGCCGTCGGATTCGACTGGAAGTCGATGGTGGGGTTAAGGCCAGCAATATTGCCGAGATAGCGCGCGCGGGTGCGGATGCCTTCGTGGCAGGCTCTGCCGTGTATGGCACCGGAAAAGATGCAGACCCTCAACGGTATAACAGCGTTTTGCGCGAATTCCGTAGCGCACTCGCCACCGTGTAAAAATGAATTTTCAATCCATCACGCTTGATCTTGATGGAACCTTGGTCGATAGCGCACTCGACCTGACTTTGGCCTGTCAAGCAATGTTGGCCGACTTGGGCGAACCTACGGTCAGTGAAAGCGAGGTTCGCGGTTTTGTCGGTGAAGGCATGGCGAACTTGGTGTCGCGGTGTTTGTCTCGTTCGGCACCGACAACTGAGCACCGCTTGGGCGAAGGTGTTGCCGCCTTTCAAGTGAATTACCGTCAGCTTAATGGCTCTGCCGCCAAGCTCTATCCGGGAGTGCGCGAAGCATTGGACGCCTGGCTTGTCGCGGGTTTGCCGATGGCCTGCGTGACCAACAAACCCATTGAATTCACTCAAGTGCTGCTGGAAAAACTCGATCTGACACGTTATTTCACCAGCGTTGTTGGTGGCGACACCTGCGAACATAAAAAACCGCATCCGGAGCCGATTTTGTTTGCTTGCCGGGCAATGGGTGTTTTGCCCACCAATAACTTACACATTGGTGACTCGCGGCATGACATCGCCGCCGCCCGTGCTGCTGGATGCTCAGCTGGTGGGGTTCCCTACGGTTACAACGGGGGCAAGCCGCTACTGCCCAGCGAGTGTGATGTGTTCTTTCCCTTGTTGAGCGATTTTTCCCGGTTAATCGATGCGGCTTAAACCATTCATCCATCTTCTTTGGCTATTTCTGATCTGGGTGCCTCTGTCAGGGGCTGAAACCTATTCAGCTAAAGTGCCTGTTCTGAATGGCAATGTTCACCAAGCGCGCCAAGAAGCTTTGCGCCTGATTTTTCTGGAGGCGGGCCAAACGGGCGATGTTCAGGTGTCGACTAACTCGGCGTTGGTCGGGATGGAATTGGCGGAAACCGTGCGTTGGCGTAGCCGTTTTGAGATGAATGGTTTTAAAGTGATTCATGAAGCGGTCGAAGGCGATAGCTTGGCGCTGGCTGTCGAAATCCAGAAACAGGATCGGACTGTTGAAACGTGCCCAGCGCCGCCGTTACAGTTGCGCAACCTTGAGTACGTCTGGCAGCGTTCGTCCAACAAGCTCGATATGGAAACGGAAATCTTGTTCCGCTTAGCCATGAAGAAGGGTATTGCTCAGGCTTTTCCTTTCTCTCTGGTTGAAGAAGCTAAAAGCGGTGCCCCTTATCGATTGGTTGCGCAGCTTGAAGGTAGTCATGGGTTTTTTCAGAGAAACCTAAAGTTAACCATGACCTTTATTGGGGGTGATGGCCTGCCGATTCAACAAACAGAGTTTCCGTTTTCGCATGCCAGCCTTACCGATGTCGATACTCAGCATTTTGGTGGTGTAACCATCAAAAATTTAGTTCTGTCAGATAAATCTAAACAGCTACTGGTAGATATAAGCCGGACCATTGCCGAGCAATTTACCTGTTTTCCAGTGGTGGCGAGGGTTCCATCAGGCGCCAGAGAGTGGGTTATTAAACCTGCCAGTGACATGGTTCTGGATCAGTTACCAACCGTGATTTTCAGTCGGTCATGGCCGGTTAAGGCAAAAGGCCAGCTGGACTTGCTCTCGCTGGAAAATATCGTTGAACCCAAGCAGGTGTCCTCTACCCGAATCGTCTTTGATGCGTCGGTTCCAGAGGGTGGATATTTGCTGTTTCAGTGACCTCCTGCAGCATTAGTTCCTCAAGTTTTCTTGATTTATGCCGAGGAGTTGGCATCCCTTGTTGATGATTGAGGGGCTGATTCCTTTGGGAGGTGTTTGGTGCAGAAAAATAGAACAACTTTATTAGTCGGTCCTTTCATGGGCGGCCAAACCATTGGTGCTTGCGCCAAGTGAGGGTGTTAACCATGAAAAAACAACTTGGATATCTTGTGTTGGCCGCGACGGTGATGGTTATTGGGCAGGCTGCACTGGCTGATGATTCAACGCAGTATCGGAAATTGCCTGCATCGGCTTGGGGTGGTGGGGCGACGCCATCAGCGACACTTGGCGAGTTAACGAACTTATTGGCGAGTCAGCTCGCCAATAACCGTAATGTCAAAAATATGGCGGAAAGCCGGATTGCCATTGCTTCATTTGTCGATATTGATAACCTAGGGCAGACTAGCTTGCTGGGGATTCAGTTGGCAGAAAACCTGATGCACGAAATGCACGTCAGAGGTTTTGCTGTGGTGGATTTCAAAACGCGTGATGCACTGAAGGTGGTCAAAAATGGCGATTTTGTATTTAGCCGAGACCTCGCTGATCTGAAGAAGGAATACCGTATTCACTACTTCTTGTCGGGCACTATTACGTTGAATGCTGACGGGGCGGTGATTAATGCCCGTTTGATTGATGCCGAGAGCAGCTTGATTAGTTCGACGGCGCAAGGCTTTTTGTCGAAACGAGATTTACACCGGATACTAAATGGCGAAAAAATAATGGTCGAGAGTCCGGCCATTCCACCCGTTCAGCCCAGCAGAATAATGCTCAAATAAGCGAAAAGGAGGGTGGGTGCAAAAGCGCCCCCACCTGTTTGGTTTTTAGCGAACGATCACCGGTGTGGGTTGGCGTTGAAGCATGATTTTTTCAGCCGGCCTGCCACGCTCTGCGAAAACTCTGTCCAGATTCTTGTTGGAAATAAAGCCTTGTGCTGTCGAGACAACCAAGCTGGTATCCGTTTGAATCAAGCGTGCATTGACGACAGCACCATCCGCGTTTCTGGCAATGGTCCCCGCTAGAAAATAGTGGATGTTATAACTCCGCTTTAGGTCCGCAATATCTCGGCTAAATACAAAATCTCCTGCGGGCCTAACTTTTAGCGCATCACGGGTTTTGAAATCTACAACGCCGAAGCCACGAACGTGCATTTCATGCATTATATTTTCAGCAACCACCATCCCGAGTTTGTCGGTTTCGTCTAGGTTAGAGATGTTTACAAAAGAACCTACCGCGATCCGTGTTTCGGAAACATTTGGAATGTTGCGATTATTCGCAAGTTGGCTGGCTAAAAAGGCCACCACTTGATTTAAGGTGCCCGAAGGCGCGCCGGAGGGGATTAGCGCGACACGCGAAAGCTCTGAGGTGTCTGCGTCAAGAGCGTTAGCGGCCTCTCTTGTGGGCGGTGGCGCGGGATTGGCGCTGGCCGCAGCTTTACTCTTACTGTCCGTTAGTAGGTCCGAAATACTGGTGCATCCAGCAACTAAAGACAGTGTCAGGGTGACTAATAAAATTCGCATCATGATTTCGTACTCATTGAGAGTGATATGCCAAACTGCACAAAATAAATAGCTGAAACTAAGGCTGACAAGCCCTGCGGGTTTTTGCTGAAACCACAAAAGCCGAACAGCTCTCGCAAGTGGTGACTAGCTTGACCGTTTGGATGAGCGGTATACATTCATCAACAGCTTGTCTTGCTGCAGCCTCATCGTCGCAGCAGGAGTCTTCATAAACAGAGCGTTGTTCTTTTGAAGGTGACTTGCTCGCGGTATTTGTAGTTGAAGTACTCGCCTTGTTCTTACCGCCAGTCATCATGCCCGACAAGCTGGAACACCCAGCGATCAAACACAGTGACAATGTAATCAGGAAAATTCGCTTCATCATTTCGTGCTCAATAAATTGGAAAAGCAAAATTGCACAATAAGTACCTTAAATTATTGCTGCCAGTAGTAATCAACCTCTGCAACTGCCTGATAGATCCCTAGCTGAATAGGTTCCACCTTCACGAATCTGACGCCATGTAAGACGGAAGAAGTTTCCATGTTGGCTCTGTCGCCGATGAGTTGCGATGTGGTGATATCGCTCTTCGTTGCAATTTTGATGCCATGAATTTGCTCGGCGAGAGACCGGACGGCTTCAAGCTTGGCGGCACGCATCGCCACGACCTGTTTAATTGCCGTTGGGCGTTTATCGTCATCTCTGACTACGCCAAGGCCAACACCCGTAAAACGGCGGCAGCCTAGGTCTTCAAGGCAAAGATCTTCAGCCACTGCAGCAGTGCTTAGCGTCAATAACAGCAACAGGAAAAATCGAATAGCGATCATTAAGGGTTATCGGGTTTCTTTGCGTAGTTGCGCTAAATTTTCTCGCGCTTCCTTCTCTGAGCAAAAAATGAGCCTAAGTAGGCATTCAACGCCTCTTGGCATCGATTCGCCAGATTCGTGCCGCGACCCGCGTGATTGAGAGACAAAAACCCTCCCCCAGAATTCACTTTGATTCAGGCCGAGGGATTTTCGCCACAAGCGGACTTCTTTGCCGGTCATTTTTGCCTTGCCAGTTTGAGAATTCATCGTGGTATGCCTCATGTATTTTGGATAATTTTAGAATCATAAATTCATTGCTTGTTTGTAACAAGCACCGGCTTGTCGCGGGTGCCTTCCAATGTATGAAACTGCCGGGATGGCAAGAACTCTTGAAAATCTCGCTTTCGCAGTACGTCTGAAAGAGGCGTTGAAGCGCACATCGAAGAAGACAGAAACCCCTTCTTTGCTGGCGTTGCAATTTAACCTTCACCACCCCGGTGAGCGTGTAACCAATCAGGCGGCTCAGAAATGGCTCGTTGGGGATAACCGCCCATCGTTTGATAAAGCCCAGACGCTGGCACGAATGTGTGATGTCTCAGTCGAATGGCTTCTGCATGGCATTGCTGTCCCCAAAGTCCCATACCTAGCGACACCCCGCCAGCCTTACGAGGCGGAAGTCGATGAGGCCTTGTTACTGACGGACGAACGGCAACTAATTGTGGAGTTTCGCTTGCTGTCAGCACACCAGAAGGAGCTAGTGGCGGATCTGATTGGGCAACTGGCGATGGAAAAGAAAGTGTGGGGTGAGAAAGACGGAATGCTGACGGGCAGCTAGAATCTGCCCTTTCATTCTGGAGGTGGGGAAATGGCCTTGGCTAACCGGGTTGGACTTATTGGCGGCAGCGGTGTTTACAATATCGACGACCTTTCCAACACGCAGTGGGTGAAAGTTGACTCCCCTTTTGGCGAACCCTCTGACGAAATTCTGCTCGGCGACCTGAATGGTCAAGCGATGGCTTTTCTGCCACGCCATGGTCGTGGTCACAAAATTCCTCCTTCTGACGTTAATTACCGCGCCAATATCGATGCCCTAAAACGGCTTGGTGTTACTGACGTGATTTCTGTCAGTGCCGTTGGTTCATTACGCGAACACCTACAGCCCGGCATGTTTGTCATCGTCGACCAATTCATTGACCGTACTTTTGCCCGCGAAAAATCCTTCTTCGGCA
>JBEGTT010000250.1:0-9692 GCA_041179245.1 Pseudomonadota bacterium | reverse complement strand
TGGATGGAATTGGCCCCAAGGATTCGCTGGTGGTTAGCCCTTCCGATCTGCTTCAAGAAGGCGAAGTGGTAAAGGTTGAAATACTGGTTGCCAAGCCCAGCAAAGACGAAAAGCCGGCGATTAAGAAACCATGAAATATCGCCTCTTTATTCCCTTGATTGGCACGGCCTTACTCGCCGCTTGCGCGGTTGGCCCGGATTATCAAAAGCCTGAGGTTACCGCGCCAGCGCAATGGGCCGAACAAACTGACGGCGATTGGGCCATCGCACAACCGCAAGACCAGCAAGCCAAAGGCCCATGGTGGGAAATTTTTGCTGATCCTGCCTTGAATCAACTAGAAGATCAGGCATTAAGGGGCAGCTTTACGCTACAAACTGCCCTTGCTCGACTAGAACAAGCCCGCGCTCTGCTCGGCATTGCAGAATCTGGCCGATCCCCTTCTGCCGACATCAGTTTACGCAGTGCTCGCACCCAAACGTCTAGCAATCGCCCCACGGCGACCGGCACGGGAGAGGCTGTCGCTTCACTACAAAACGATCATATTCTGGGTCTGGGCGTGGCTTATGAACTGGATCTGTTTGGGCGAGTTCGCCGGGATGTAGAAGCCAGCAGTGCTGGACTGGAGCAGGCCAAGGCGGATCTGGAAAATGTTCGCCTGATTCTCGCTGCCGATGTCGCAACAGCCTATTTTGCTTTACGCACCCAAGAGGCAGACATTGCGCTGTTGAAACAATCCCTTGATCTGCAAGAGAAAGCCTTGGTTATCGTCCAAAAGCGTGTTGAATTTGGCGCAGCAGGCACGGCTGATCTGGCACAACAAACCCAACTCATCAGCAATACTCGCAGCCAGTTACAGCTTTCCTTACGAACGCAGGCGCAACAACAACACGCGTTGGCGACCCTGTTAGGCATTCAAGCCAATGATTTCCATCTTGAATCACGAACCACAGAATCACAAACCAGCGTTCAGTCGCCAGAAATTCCCAGCGTTCTTCCCTCTCAACTGCTCCAACGCCGACCTGACATTGCCAGCGCAGAACGTGCAGTCGCTAATGCGAATGCCCAGATTGGCCTCGCCAAAAGTGCATGGTTTCCGTCGCTTCGTATCAGTGCCACGGATGGGCTAGAAAGTCGCCAATGGGCCAACTTGCTGGACGCCCCCAGTGCGATTTGGTCAATCGGCCTAGGGCTTAGCCAAACAGTTTTTGATGGAGGGCGCACTCGCGCACGAGTTGAACAAGCCAGTGCTGGTCACCGATTAGCAACTGCCAATTACCGCCAAACCGTGCTGAAAGCTTTTCAAGAAGTTGAAGATGGTTTGTCGAGTCGGCGAACATTAGCCCTAGCAAGCCAAGAAGCCCAACGAGCCGTTGATGCTGCGAGCAAGTGGGATGGGATTACCGAACAGCGTTACCGCTTAGGCGCCAGCACAGCTCTTGAGCATTTCACCAGCCAGCAAAATCGTCTGACCAGTCAGCGTCTGTTCCAGCAACTGGAGGGACAGCGTTGGGCCAATATGGTGTTTCTAATCAAAGCGTTGGGAGGGCAGTGGTAGCCCTCCTCACAAAAGGACTTAGTCCTTAGACTTAAAGTCGTCGTGGCAAGCCTTACAAGTCCCCTGCAATTTGGTGAACTGCGCTTTTACGGCAGCTACCTCACCGCCAGCAGCGACCTTCGCCAGCTCATTGGCTTCCTTGATGAAATTGCCAGCCAACTCACCTGCACGCTTACCGTCCTTGAACAACTCAGGCTTCGCGGCGGTATCGTGCCAACCTTTGCCTTGTTCGGTACCCGGCGCAAACAGGGCACCAATCCCGGAATTAGCAATCGCCGCTGTACTGTTTGCGGTGCGAATCACTTCATCTTTATTGAACTGACCTTCGACATTGGCCTTAATTTTGGCGTTATTCCAAGCCAGCAC
Source organism: Pseudomonadota bacterium (assembly GCA_041179245.1). GTDB lineage: Bacteria > Pseudomonadota > Gammaproteobacteria > Burkholderiales > Rhodocyclaceae > JBEGTT01. The sequence goes on along the minus strand of JBEGTT010000250.1, from coordinate 7,771 downwards.
GGAATACACCGACTGACGCCACTTAATCAGCGTCTCGGGTTTAGGTTGGGCTTGTTGAGCAAGGGCACTCGCAGACACCACCAGTGCAAGCGCAGCGATCAGCGGTTTAACAGTACTGTTCATAAAATTTCCTTAAGTTAAGTAAAAAAAGTGGCTAAGCGGCCAAGTGCCGCTTGAAGAACGCAACGGTGCGTTGCCAAGCTAGCTTGGCCGCAGCTTCATCAAATCGGGGGGTGGTGTCGTTGTTAAAACCGTGCTGCACACCGGGATAAATGTAGGCCTCGTGCTTTACACCAGCCGCCTTCAAGGCAGCCTCATATTTCGGCCAACCGGCGTTGATCCGCTCGTCGTTTTCAGCGTAATGAATGAGTAATGGCGCCTTGATTTTGGCGACATCTTCCACCGGTGGCTGGTTGCCGTAGAACGGTACCGCTGCGGCCAAATCTGGAATTCGCGTAGCGAGGAAGTTGGCAATTCCGCCACCGTAGCAAAAGCCAACGACGCCAACTTTCCCATTGCCTTCTGGCAGTTTTTTGAGTTCGTTAGCCGCCGCGATGAAATCTTCACGCGTTTTTGCTTGGTCCAGCTTGGGGAACAATTCGCGGGCTTTGTCTTCATCACCGGGATAACCACCCAGCGGGAACAGTGCATCAGGCGCAAAAGCAATAAATCCATCCAGCGCCAAACGACGGGCGATGTCAGCGATATGCGGGTTTAGCCCACGGTTTTCGTGCACTACCAACACCGTTGGCAGCTTGCCTTTGGCGTTTGCCGGTTTAACCAGATAACCGCGAACCGTGCCATAACCTTGGGGTGATGGGTACTCAACGAATGCCCCTTTAATGCGCGGATCATCCGTTGCCACTTGTTGCGCTTCGGCAAACTTGGGACTGAGCGCTTCCAACAGTCCTTCAGCGGTCACCGCACCAACAGCAAATTTCCCGGCAGATTTTAGGAAGTCGCGACGGGGCAGCAATCCATGAACGTATTGATCAAAAAGTTTGAGGACTTCGGGGTGAAAATCATTGGCCGTTTGACGAGGCATGAGAACAGTTCCTTCCAATAAAAATGGTTATTTTGCACGACCGGCATAACCGGGCGTTTGCACGGCGATGTGATAAGCCGAACCGTGGCGTACCAAACGACATTAATAGCACTCCAAAAAATAGTTGAGTGCTCATTGCAGAGAGCGTGCCAAGCCGATTAGCCGGAGAAATTTCTTCACTTAGAAAACACCAACCACCTGTTTTTATGTGGACTATTCAAAGAAATGATGAATCTTTTATCAACCACAGGCCTTTTGTACTCTCCCCGATAGCCATCGAAAAATGCTTCCCATGCAACAGCACTCGCTAGGAAATGCTTCTACTGCAGCAGCTCACGCTAAAACCAAAACTTCTTATAAGCTAAGAAAAAATACATCGTTTTCGTTATAAAGCGGCTTGGTTAAGGTTCGTCCCGTCAACAACCCACGGAGAACTTCCATGATTAAAACCCACCGCACTCTGCTTGCCGCTGCGCTACTGGCGACCAGTCTAATTAGCCATGCCTTTGCAGATGTTAGCCTGCTCAACGTTTCTTATGATCCAACTCGTGAGCTATATCAGGATTACAACGCCGCATTTGCCAAACACTGGAAAGCTAAGACAGGCGAGACTGTTACGATCAACGCCTCACACGGTGGTTCTGGCAAACAAGGCCGCGCGGTTATCGACGGACTGGATGCTGACGTTGTTACCCTCGCGTTGGCTTACGATATCGACGCCATTGCAGCAAAGGGAATTTTGGCTGATGACTGGCAAAAGAAACTTCCACTAAATGCTTCTCCCTACACATCAACCATCGTGTTTTTGGTTAAGAAGGGCAACCCTAAGGGTATCAAGAATTGGGATGATCTTGCCAAAACCGGAACAGAAGTCATCACACCGAATCCAAAAACATCTGGTGGCGCGCGTTGGAACTACTTAGCTGCTTGGGGCTACGCCAAACAACTGCCAGGCGGCAACGATGCCAAGGCACAAGAGTTTGTTAAGAAGATTTATTCCAATGTGAAGGTGCTGGATTCAGGCGCTCGCGGTTCAACCGTGACATTTGCTGAACGTGGCATTGGTGATGTATTGATTACATGGGAAAACGAAGCCCACTTAGTGCTGAAGGAATTTGGCGCTGAGAAATATGAAATCGTAACGCCACCTGTTTCCATCCTTGCTGAACCCCCAGTCGCCGTTGTCGACAAAGTGGTCGACAAGAAAGGGACGCGCAAAGTTGCTACTGAATACTTGAACTATTTGTATTCGCCAGAGGGTCAAGAAATTGCGGCGCGTAACTTCTATCGCGCAACCGATAAAAAGATCGCTGCTAAATACGCCAAGCAATTCACAAACACCAAGTTATTTAATATTAACGATGTATTTGGTGGCTGGACTATCGCTCAAAAAACACATTTTGCAGACGGCGGTATATTCGATCAAATATCAGCAAGATAATTATATTTAAGCATCATTACAAAAAGCCCCTGCAGGGGCTTTTTTTACAAATTTGATTAGCTAATAATAACAATATATAGCAGCAAAAAACAAAGCGAAATAAAATAATAAAAAATCAACCGGGCAGACCATGAACACAGCAAAACTCCTCACCCTTCCTGTTATTTCAAGCCCTGCGCCAACGGTCAGAGCCAAAGCGCTTGTCTTTAATGACCCCATTTCAACAAAAATACTTACCCAAATAGAGCTGATTGCCCCGAGCAACGCATCAGTCCTAATCATTGGGGAAACAGGGACAGGCAAAGAACTGGTGGCGCGTCACGTGCATGAACTCAGTGGCCGAAAAGGCCCATTTGTGGCCATTAACTGTGGCGCATTTAATGAAAACTTTATTGAGGCAGAACTATTTGGGCATGAGTCTGGTGCTTTTACTGGTGCCAAACAAGAGCGTGAAGGCTGGTTTGAAGCAGCCAATGGGGGCACATTATTTCTCGATGAAATAGGCGACATGCCGCTGAACCTGCAAGTCAAACTGCTCCGCGTGTTGCAGGAGCGCCAGGTTGTCCGACTTGGCTCCAGAAAGCCGGTCAATGTGGATGTACGGCTCATCGCAGCCACCAACGTTGATTTAGAGAAAGCCGTGCATTCTGGGCATTTCAGAAGAGATCTGTTTTATCGCCTAAATGTGGCCCCGATTTCCCTGCCAGGTTTAAAAAGCAGGCCAGGTGATATTGAACATTTAGTCAATTATTTCATTAACCTTTACTGTAAAAAACTGGGGCAAGTTATTGCCAAAATTTCCCCAGAAGCCCTCAATGCACTGAAAAATTATGAATGGCCTGGAAATATCCGAGAACTTGAAAACGTTATCCACTATGCCCTGATCGTTTGCCAAAATGATCAAATATCGGTTGATGATCTTCGTTTCAGTTCGATTAGCCACGAAAGACCACTCGCCGAAAGCGCCGATGCTGTGCCTAGCGATCCTGTATCAGCTCTTAATACGGCACTTCATCATTTATTGAATAGCGATATTGAGGATATTTTTGGAACTGTTGAGAAAACACTGGTGACCGCTGCTTTTATTCATTCATCAAAAAATCAAGTAAGAACATCAAAGCGACTTGGTGTTTCAAGAAATATCCTGCGTGCCCAACTTAAAAAGTTTGGGTTATTAAATTAAGCTCTAAAATTATTTCGGGTATCCGTATTTTGTGGTTGATTTGGGTTTAGAAGTCACCTCTCTCGATCAGAGCGGCTAGTGTTGATAAGTCGGCTCCGTAGCTCTTCTTGCGCTCGGGTTCGATTGTTGATTTCGTGTTTTCGTAACCTACAGGGGCGCTGACATAACCGATGCAGAAATCCATCATTGTGTCGCTTCGTTTCTCTCTTGGTGGTTTCGGTGCATCCATCGGTTTGCGTACAAACTTCGGTTTGGGCAACTTGTGTTTGTGGACACCTTCAGAGAACAACATCTTGGCCCGTAGAGCCTCAAAGCTGTATCCCCGCCCAACCCGATTCATGACTCGAATCAGGCTGTTCAAACTCTCGGTGTAGGCGTTCATCACTGGATGACTGAAGTAATTGAGAATCTGAGGCATCCAGTTCTCAAAGGCCCTGACCAAATCGGAGTAATCCGCGAACACCTCAGGCGGGATACTCTTTCGCCAAACCTCGTAGCGACTGATGGCTTCTTCCCTGTCAGGTGCGTCGTAGATGCCGTAGAAGGATTCCTTGAGGTGGTACGCCTCATTCAATAACGGGTAGTTCTTCCGCCAGCCATCAAGCAACAGAAAGTCTTGATTTGTCCACCACAATCACCGCATCAGGAAGGATCAGCTTACAGGCATCCCGGTACGGTGCCCACATATCCATTGAGACCGATTCAATCTTGTCCGTATCCTTCATGGCGGCAAGGTAACCGATGATGGTTGCTTTGTTCCTGTCCGGTAACAGTTCAACCAGTGTGTTATTCAGAACATTGGTAATGACACCACGGGGTTTGATCAGGTGAATCTCATCAATCCCCATGCGAACAGGTATTTCAAACTTATGTTTGGCTTCCAAGCTCTCTACGAAGTCACCAAATACCTGCCTTACGGTCCCTTCTGAACAGCCGATTTCCTCAGCAATACCGGCAAAGGTCGCTTGATGGATTGCTGCCCCATCCAATTAACCAGCCGGCACGTCATTAGCCGCTTCTCATCAACATCCGGCAGAACTTCAGAGAAGGTTTTAGAGCAGGTCTTGCACTGATGCGCCAGGTATTAACGTAGATGCCCACCCGTTTGCCGTGCATCGGCAGATCGCGAATCATTTGCTCACGCCGGCCAAAGCCAACGACCGAATAAGCCCCGCAGTGCTGGCAAGACTCGGTACCGGGAATCACATCCGCCTTGATGTGGTAATCGTGTTCATCCTGATCCATTGAAACCACCACGTAGTCAGGGAGATTCAAGAAGTTCGCCGGCATGATCTACACCCAAAAACAAAGCCGGCGATTCTACGCAAAAAGGACGGTGAGGCTGAATTGTCCTGCCTGATACCCGCAAAATTACATCAAGCATCAACCTCCGAAATCGTCTGCAAGAAAGGGAAATTGGCAGAATCTTGCGATCGACCGCAAGTAATTATTGATCACATACGGCAAAGACGTATAATGAAGAATGCACACGATTATTGAAACTCCGACTTTTTCTAAGCTCTGGCCGCATTATTGGCGCGAGGATGAGCGTGGTGAATTTGCGTCATACTTGGCTAAGCATCCCGAGGCTGGGGATGTTATCCCCGGTTCTGGCGGTTTGCGTAAGGTTCGCTGGGGACGTGCCGGAAGCGGTAAGTCGGGTGGGGTACGGGTGATTTATTTCGCCATTAATGAGGCTGGCGAACTGGTGCTTTTGACGATGTACGCCAAATCCAAAACAGAAAACCTGACAGCCCAACAACTCAAGGAGATAAAAAATGCCAATACTGACTGAGCCACTAAACGATGATGAGTTGTCCCAGTTTGAGGATGGGCGCAATTTAGGCGACGAGCTGCTCCAGGCTGTTCGAGAAATGAAGGCGGGCATGGGTAAGGTGGTGTATTCCCCTCTAATCGCTGCCCGTAAGGCATCTGGACTTTCGCAAGTGCAATTTGCTGAACTAATGGGCGTTTCTGTTAGAACACTCCAAGAGTGGGAGCAGGGACGCAGACAACCCTCTGGCGCAGCAAAAACATTACTGAGGGTTGCAGAACTGTACCCAGATGTTTTGCGGGAGCTTGTGGCTTAACTTGCCTACCTATGCGCAAAACTCAACAATTCTGCGATGGTTTGAGGGCGCTGATGGAGTGAGGTCGTGCGGCTTCACATTTCGTTCGTACGAAATTTAATAAAATCCGCCCAGCCGGCGCTGTAACAGGTTTCCTCCTGATCCTTCCAGTTGCGGCCATGCTCACCAGCTTCTAATCGGACTTCGGCAACCTCACGGGCGATTTTCTGAGCGTCGTTGTTTTTTAATGCTGCACGTAGCTCGTATTCGCGGGAAATGAAGAAATACGCACGGTCGACGCCTCTTCGCTTGGCTTCAATTGCGTTCGATTCCCGCCTGGCATAGGCCTTCATCGCTTCGGCCATTGCCCTGACTTGTGCCAGATCAAGCGTTTCGCCGAACGTCAACCGGATAACCTCAGCGATCTTGGCTTCACGTTTCGCAAAAAATTCTGCATCAGCCTTGGCTTTTGCCTTTTTTGCGCTGCGCTGGGCAACTTCAAAACCTGCATTCAGGCCATCAAAAAAGCGTGCCGCCTGTTCAAGAAATGTTTTCTCAGCTTCCGGAACTGGTTCATAGGTGGCAAACATACCCAAGATGTCACGTGCCGTGCTGGCCGCACGCGCAGCATTGGCGCGCAGGCGTTTGGCGCTATCTTCACCACCATAAGCACCAAATTTCTGATGGAGAAGCGGGATCAGCTTGCTGGCATCTGGCGAGATAGGGCTTTTGCCACGCGCTTTCTGGGGTAGCGCTGGCTTCTCGATGATGCGGTCGACTACTTTTTCTACAATCTTTTCGATAACAACCGGCTTAGCCGGTTGCTGAGCTTGGGCGATCAGATCCTTTTGTCGTTGCCGCCATGCCCGAGCCCGGGCGGCTGCGCTGGCGTAGGTGCCCGGGCGGCCCTGACCTCGTTTTGGTTGCTCCTGGTTTGACATGGACTTTCCTTATTTCGTGCGAACGAAATAAGTTTAGATTATCTTATCAGCATTTTCAATATCGTTCGTACGGTTTTATTGGCACGCAGAATCAACCGCATAATGCGGATTAGGACTGTGATGCAAGAAGTGGCGTTTTTAGAAAATCAACCACTGATTACGATTTAGGACTTGTGTGCATCACCACTTCGAAATCATGTTATCAACCACGTATTACGGATACCCATTATTTCAAATATAAAAGCCCAGATTTACTGGGCTTTTTTCTGGATTAACGCGCCGTATAACAGCACATAAATAATCACCAAATTATTGGTAGTACAAACCGCCGTTAATGTTCAACGTTGCGCCAGTGGTAAAGCCTGACAGATCGTTGGACAGGAACGCGCAGGCGTAACCAATTTCTTCTGGCTTAGCCAGACGCTTCATTGGCACGCTACCCACGATGGTTTCCAGCACTTCTGGCTTGATTGCCATAACCATTTTAGTAGCGACATAGCCTGGAGCGATGGCATTAACGGTAACGCCCTTAGCAGCCAATTCAGCAGCCAGTGCTTTGGTGAAACCAATTACGCCTGCTTTAGCAGCAGAGTAGTTCGTTTGACCAGCTTGGCCCTTAACGCCATTGACGGAAGAAATGTTAATCACACGACCCCAACCACGCTCTGCCATTTTGGCTGAAACTTGTTTGGTCATATTGAACAGTGACGTCAGGTTAGTGCCGATAACAGCATCCCACTGATCCTTTTCCATCTTGCCGAACATCTTGTCGCGTGTGATACCTGCGTTGTTGATCAGAATATCGATTGGGCCTACTTTGGCTTCCGCTTCAGCAACCATCGCTACGCAAGAGGCGATATCAGCAACATCACCAGCTACACATACGAAATCATTAAAACCAGCGGCTTGTTGTTCAGCAAGCCATTCTGTTGGCTTGTCAAATTCGGGGTGATAAGCAGCAACAACCTTGTGACCAGCCTTTGCCAGCTCTTGGCAAATTGCGGTTCCCAGACCGCCCAGAGCGCCCGTAACGAGTGCAACACGTTGTGTCATACCTTTTTCCTTTTCATGAGGTTGATCAAACAAACTTTT
>JBEGTT010000249.1:0-4416 GCA_041179245.1 Pseudomonadota bacterium | reverse complement strand
TTGCCCAATCATGGCGCGATATAACTCGGGGAAACGTAGATCGTAACAAATCGACAAGCCAACTCGACACAAAGCGGTGTCTACCACAACCGGCTTTGGCGGACCGGCTTCAATGATGTCTGCCTCACAGTATTTCTCGGAACCCTGTTCAAATGAAAACAGATGAATTTTGTCGTAACGACCAATTGGCTGGCCTTCCGGGTTAAATACCAGCATGGTGTTGAGCATTTTGTCTGCGGTATTCGCCCGCAAAGGAATTGATCCACCAAAAAGATAGATACTATGTTTTGCGGCCATCTCCGCCAGCCAAGACTGAATCGGACCGCCCTGCTCCGATTCACGCGCATCCAAGCGCTGAACATCGGTCGCTCCAATCAGCGGAAAATATTCAGGCAAAGCGACTAACCGCGCTCCACCGGCGACTGCTTCGGCAATTAAATCAGCAGCAACTGCCAAATTTTCAGCCACCCTTGGCGTCGACACCATTTGGATGGCTGCAACTGTAAACTCATCAATCTGACTCGTCACAGTCTCACTCCTTCACCACGATGGGGTCAGCCCAACTACCCGTTACTCGGTATTGATAACTCAGGATACGATCCAAAGGGTCTTGCAGAATTTTCTGGGCTAATAGGGATGCAATGCCCACCACGGGGTTCACGGCCACCGCAGCCCCTAGCGAAGCAACACCACCAAAACGGGGTCTAACCAGAATTTGTAGATTCTGGGTTTCCTGCGCCAGATCCGTTTCACCCTGCATCACAATCTGGGCTGCCGCCCCATCCACGATCAAAGGCTCCTGAGTCCGCAAAATCCCTTTCGCCACTTGTAGGTCACCGGCAATTTTGTCAAAAGCAAAACCTTCACTAAACACATCGTTGAAGTCCAGCAGAAACCGCCGAGGCAAGGCTTGTAAAGACAATAAACCGATTAACTTCCCTGAGCCAGATTCAATCTTGGCAAACTGCCCATCCCTGGCATGGACCTGCAAACTGCCATTCAAACTTGCAAAATCAAGACCACTTGGACGCCCAGCCCAACTCAATCGGCCAGACATAGAAGCGTTCCCACGGCGAACCAGCCCGGTGTAATCCAAACGATCCAAAAACTTGCCCAGATCATGGGTATCCAGCTTGAAATTTAACTGCGTACTATCCCGCACTGCGCTTTTTCCAGTTCCCCGAGCCATTTCCCAGATGGCATCGCCGGTCAATTTAACCTCCGGATTTGTCAGTATTACCGATGGCATTTTCCAGCGGTAACCCTCGTTTTCGGCCTTTAACTCAAGTCGCCCAAGCTTGGAATCACCTAAAGAAAAATCAGCAACCCGAATATCCAGCGCAGGCAATGTTTTGCTTCCCAGCGCTTCTGTTGCCCTGTTATATCCAGAATCTGGGGATGTTCCAATAGTAGCTTTTGCTAAGTGAAGGCGCTTCAAATCGGCCTGAACAGTTCCTCGGCCCTCAGGTTTCCACAGTACATTCCCGCTGACATCTGGGGCATTGACCGTCATTTGCCAGTCAGCACCATTGCCATCGTTACCCTCATTGCCAACGGCTACGCCCTGAATGGAAACTCGGTCGATGTGACGCCCCATAGCCCATAGGCGATCTGTTTCAAGGGAAAACTGATTCGGTGATGGCAAAAATCCATGCACTGAAGTTCCAACGCGCTTTGTGGCAACATTTTGGGCAGCATTCCCAATGACCGTACTCGCTTCAGCAGAACTATCCGCCAGCAGCGGCTGCCACTCCTCAATTCGAAATTCTGGCCATTTCAGTGCAATAGCTAGGCCGCTTTCAGGCAACTTTGGCAGCGTATTGCCAATAGCCAATACGCCCTTTTCTAGCCCCCACTGTTCAGGCGATGTTTTGAATTGCAGGAGGGCATTCGCTACCCCATCAACCCTCAATAACCATTGCTCCCGAGAGTCAGTTTTCGCCCCAGTCAAAGGGGTCACCGTGAGGATTGAAGGTAATTTACGAGTAGCTGATTTATTCAACGGCTCTGGCAAACTCGACGCGATTCCCAGCAAATCTGTGGTCACCTGCCAGTTCGGTGCTTTACCCGGTGGCACTCGAATATCTGCTTTCCATTGGGTCAAACCACTGATGCCTGCCAATAAGGGTTGCAGGGCATGGTCAGTAGGCAAAGTCGCTCGGTACTCTTTGATGCTCAACCCACCCGTCGCCACAAAATTCAGTGCATTCCCCCCTCCGCCCTGAAAGTGAGCTGGCTGCCCCAGCCAAATCCCGTTTAGCCCTGGAATATTGACACCCAGTTCGCTAAACATAATTTTTCCATTGACCTGCTGGACCGGCGCTAATACTGCAAGGGGTTTAACCTCATTGTTATGCACGTAGTAGGCGCCCTGCACCTTGGCATCCTTCAGCCGGCGGATCGGCAAATCGATAGCAAGCTCAAGTTTTCCACTGCCCGAAGCCTTGATGTCCCGCGTAGCATGACCAATCAAGCCTCCGACCGGTGATTGCTCAATAAAACCAAGAAACTCCGCTGTTTGACCTTGAGCAACCCCTTTAATGTGTAGTTGTTCATCTAGCGTTTCCATATCCGGCATGACCACTTCAACCGGGCCAAGAGCCACCGTTGATATCCCCGTTTCTGCAAAATTCGCATCGCTGGACAAAATGCGCATGCCGAGTTGTTCAAATACCACCTCACCATGAATATTCATTAACCGAGGCCAACGCTTTGCGTAATCCAGACTGCCCCCCTGCACCTTGGCGCTGATCCGAAAAAGTCCATCCTCAGACGTATGGAAGGGGAATTTGCGCAAATCACCCTGCAATACCAATTTTCCCTCACTGGCCTTACCTGACAACAATCCATCACGCACCCACTTTCGGGTTTCCACGCCGATCATGGAGGGTAGATAGCGCCACACCGCCGAAGCTTCCACACGAGAAACATCCCCCTGTAGATCAATTTTCCTCGCCCCATCCAAGCTGTGTGCATAACGCCCATGAAGCTGCCCAACCGCATCGGCATTCGCGAAATTGAACTGAGCTAAATCGATCAACCACCCGTCAGAATTTTCTTTCCAACTGAACTGGGTCGCCACCGCGTCGAGATGCAAGGGGGCTGCAGGGAAAAAATCTGGCCAATCCAGCCGGACAGACTGTGCACTCAAATTTTGAGTACTCAACGATACATCGGTGAAGGTTCCTGCATTTTTCTCGCCGGAGAACATAAAGCGCCCCTGCAAACGCCCAACATCGATATTGGGAATGCCCCGACCAGGTGTTAAACGGACATCGGCCAATCCAACATCAAGGGTGGCACTTGGTTTTTCTTGGAGATGCTCAGCCCAAAGCCGAACCCCGCCACGACCTTGAGTTAGAACTGAGTGGTAATCCACCCAAGGCTGCCATGCAGCCAAATCGGCGGAAGCAAGTTCAGCGAACAGACGACCTGCCAATATGGACTCAAAATCACCCTCCCAACCTTCCCACTCACCCCGAATATCCAAACGACTGGCCAAATGTTCGGGTGGAGTTGCGGTCAAACCAAAGCGGTGAACAAGATGCAAATAACGAATATTGTCGAGACCAAAATTTACGTCCTGAAGCACGAGTGGAGGCGCTTGTCTTAATTGGTCTTCCCAGACAATTTCAGCGTGCTGAATGCGTAATTGGCGCAGTGAAAGTAAGCGCTGAAATGCTTCCGGGTCAGTTTCGCCCTCTGTCCCAAAACCTGCGATGGTCACTTTGCCATCGTGTGTGCGACGGATGTGTAATACCGGAGAGTCTATGACCAATAAATCAACGACTGGCTCCCCTTTGAATAAACTTTTCCAAGACAGAAAAACAGCGACCTGTTTCAGGCTTAAAGAGGGTTTGCCTTGCGCATCAATTAAATCCAGTTGATCCAGAACAATACCGGGGTGTAGACCGCGCCAGTGTCCCTGCAGATGCCCAATTTGTACCGACTGCCCGAGTAGAGCCGAAGCATGTTGTTCGATATCCGCCTGATAGTGATGCAAACGCGCCACAAAAACCCACTGAACAACCGCCAATACAAACAGAAAAATCAGCGTAACACTCCACGCAAGGCGTGCTGCCCAAACCCAGATTCCAGCAGGTAATGCCCACAACCAATTCCCCGCGCCACGGGTGACTCCGTGAATCCGGGCGCGCAGATTTTGCAAGGAGGGCAAAAGGCTCACTACAATAGCTCTTTAAAGTGAAATCGAGGGTGAGCATTCTATCCTGCCCACCCTGCTTATCGGCATAAGACACTATGAACAAACCCACTGCTTGGAAACCCGCCCTTGAATTTAGTCCGTTTCTGTACACTCTTCTGCAAAGTCGCCCTTGGCTGACTGAAGCACTCATCGCCAATTGGGAAACGCCCCTGTCCGCAGAATCCTTGCTCGTCATGCTGGATAGGCAGACC
>JBEGTT010000248.1:0-23418 GCA_041179245.1 Pseudomonadota bacterium | reverse complement strand
ACAGCAAGTTCGCGTCCGCAACCATCGCATTCACCGCTTGAATTGCCTGATTTAGGTTGTTCTTGATGGTGTTGAAATCACCGTTGTAGCTATCGGTAATCAGCGTTGGAATGTCACCCTTCGAAATACGATCTACGTAATTTGCCGCGACATTCAATGGCCCGATTACCGAATCCAGACAATCATTCACCCCTTGCACAATCTTACGGAAATCACCTTGGTGTTGGGTGGCATCCGCACGCGTCGCCAAACGACCTTCTACCGCTGCCACTGAGAGCAGATTTGCATCCGCTACCAGCTTATTAACCGCTGCAATCGCTTGGTTCAGGTTGTTCTTAATGGTGTTGAAATCACCGTTGTAAGTATCGGTAATCACCGGTGGAATATCACCCTTCGAAATACGATCCACGTAATTCGCCGCAACATTCAAGGGACCAATTACAGCGTCCAGCGTGTTATTCACGCCAACCACAATTTTCTGGAAGTCACCTTGGTGTTTGCTCGCATCGGCACGAGTTGCCAATTTGCCATCGATAGCAGCCTGGCTCAGCATGACCGCATCCGCAGTCATTAGTTGAACAGCCTTCTGAACGTCAGCTACCGCACGAACCACTTCTCCCACTTCATCCTTGTTGTTGTTCTCTAACTTGAAGTTAAAGCCGCCAGCAGCCATTTTTTTAGCCGCATCAACCACCTCACCAACTGGACCCGTAATACTCCGCGTCACAACGACACCAAAAGCAACTGCGGCGCCAACACCCAGCAGCGCCAAGATGGACAGCAGCGTCACCGTGGAAGAAACCATTGCATCGGCTTCTTTACCGGACTGGTCCACTAATTCTGTTTGGAAGGTAATAAAAGCCGAGACTTCATTCACGTAACTGTTAAAAGCTTGGCGCGCTTCACCCAATAAGTACGCCGCAGCTTCATCTCGTTTACCGGCCTCAACCAAGCTAATCACCTTATCCTGAGCCACTAAGTATGCTTTCCGATGAACTTGGATTTTTTCGAGGTATTCGCGCCCTTTTGGAAGCAGCACTACTTTATCCAGCTTTGCCAAACGCTCCGTTACCACAGCGCGGGCATCCATAATTCGTTGCTTTTCTTTCGCTATGATGTCTGGGTCACGTGCCAGGGCCATATTTCTTAATGCGCGGGCAACAATGTTCAGGTTATCAATCACATCGTTGGCCATCACCGTTTTTGGGAAACGGTCATTGACCATCAAACTCACCTCGTTATTGATGGTATTTAGTCTCGCGATACCGAGGCCAGCAACAATAACCAGCACCGCAATCATGACCGCAAATGCTATTGCAAGCCGGGCGCCAATTTTCAGGTTATTCAACATAGGAAAGCCTCTTTAATTACCAAAAATTTAGTGGGGAGATATCAATGCTTGCGTCGAGTTGTAACCTAACTCCTCGCGCCGCACTGTCTTTTGTACTAAAGCCTGAACATCCAAAATCAGAGCCACATCGCCTGAACCCAGAATGGTTGAACCACCAACACCGCGTAGGTGACGGAAAATGGTGGACAGCGGCTTAATCACCGTCTGGAACTCGCCCATCAACTGGTCAACGACGATCCCCGCTTTTCTTCCAGCGAACTGAACCACGACCACGTTTTCACGTACTGGATGGGCGCCTGTAATATCAAAAACATCGCGCAAGCGAACAAACGGTAAAACCTCGCCACGCAAATTTAAGTAGTGGCGATCAATCGATGCTTCTTTCAGTTCAATACACTCAACCACCATATCCAGCGGAATCACATAAGCTGATTGCTCAACCCCCACCAGAAAACCATCAATAATTGCTAAGGTCAGCGGCAAGCGAATGGTGAACGTGGTGCCTTGCCCCTCTTGGCTCCACACATCCACCGAACCGCGCAAGCTCTGAATATTCCGGCGCACAACATCCATTCCAACGCCGCGACCTGACAAATTAGTTACCTTCTCCGCGGTGGAGAAGCCAGGTTCCCAGATCAGATTCAGAATTTCCTGTTCGGTCAGCGTATCGGTCGGCTGGATCAAGCCGCGCTCAAGCGCCTTGTGACGAATCTTTTCGCGCGGCAAACCGCCGCCATCATCGGCCACTTCAATCACCACATTACCGGAGTCGTGATATGCATTCAGTGACACTCGGCCTCTCGGCGATTTGCCATAGCGAACGCGGACGTCAGCCGACTCAATCCCGTGATCCATGGAATTCCGGACTAAGTGCATCAGAGGGTCGCCAATTTTCTCAACCACTGACTTATCAAGTTCGGTTTCAGCCCCGCTAATCAGCAGATCAATCTCTTTCCCAATTTCCTTGGAAACATCGCGAACCACACGGTTAAATCGGTTGAAGGTTTCACCAATCTGGACCATCCGTAATTGCAAAGCAGAATCACGAATGTTCTCAACCAAGCGGGACAATACGGAGGTTGACTCCACCAAATCTGACTGCGCGCTACGCTGGGCCAGCAAATTGGCTGAGGCCCCAGCAATCACCAGTTCGCCGACCAGATCAATTAGTTGATCCAGTTTGTCCGCATGCACCCGAATCAAACGGGATTCGACCACTTTTTTCTCGGTAACTTGCGCCTGTTTAACCACCGCCGCTTGAACGATCTCTTTCTGCACAACATGGCTATCAACCAGAATATCGCCAAGATGCGGCATAGCAGCAACAGCATCCTCATCGTCAGAATCCAGCACTCGTGCGCTCAACTGCGACGCCAAACCCTCATCAAGTTCTGCCTGCGTCAGCGCACCGCAACGCACCAGCATTTCGCCCAGACGCATATCGTCTTCAGGCAATTCCTTAATTAGCCGAACGTATTCCGCCAGTTTGCTATTGGGCGGCAAAATGCGAAGTTCGCAATCGTCGCGAACAAAATCAAAAACGCGCTCAATATCTGCCTTGGTGGCCCGAGTCTGGAAATGGATTTCAAAGCCGAGATAGCAGGACTCCGGGTCCATTTGCTCCGCCGATGGCAGGCGATCCGACACGGTTTCCATGCCCAGAATTTCGCCCAGTGAACCGAGGTAACGTAGGAAAGAAAGGGGGTCCATCCCTCCGCGCAACACGTTTTCACCAAAACGAATAGAAAGGTGCCATCCATCGGTAATCACGATACCGCCGCCGGAGGCCTCAACCTCTGATAGTTCATCTAAGGCAACTTGCTGTGCTGACTGGGGCGCAGATTCAGTTGTTGTTTTCTCGTCCAAAAACTCAACCAGCGCTTCCAACAAGGTATTACCGGCCGCTAACCGATCCTCAGTTGGATTGGGCTGCCCTGCTTCCAGAACATCCATTAACAAACCGAGGTGGTCACAGCTTTTAAGCAATACACCTGTCAGCGCACTAGACACGGCAAGATCACCGTTGCGCAAACGATCCAAGGCGTTTTCCACCTTGTGCATGAAGTTTTCGATGAAGTGACATTCAATGACACCGGAGGCACCCTTGATCGTGTGCGCGGCCCTGAATATGGAATTAATGTTGTTCTGGTCATCCGGGTTTTGCTCAAGCTCCAACAAACCCGCTTCCATCGCTGCTAACTGTTCGCGTCCTTCTTGGATAAAGACGCCGGTTAATTCATCCATATCACACCTGTTCGTTGGCTGAAATTACCATTGGGTCACCAAAAAAGGCGGCCAAATTGCAAAAATCGATGGTCTGATGCACGGCTGGACTATGGGCAACAATTTTGCACATCTTGCCGGCCGTTTGAGCCTCACGTTTGGTCAGCATCAGTAACTGAACCCCCGCCGTATCAATTTCACCCACCTGCGACAGATCCAACTCAAGGCCCTCATTGACTTTCAGGGCTTCTAGCAACAAGGGCTTCATCTCGGAGGCCGTGTAAATCGTCAAATCCTGCGTAATACCCAGACGGTGCAGACTCACAATCATGCTCCTCTAAAACAATTCAATTTTGGGTGAGCCGCCGCCTGAATTTCCAGCGGGTGCGGTGGATTTGGTTCCTAGGGCTTGTTGATGCTGAGTACGCTGAGACTCCATCACATATCCAGAATAGAGCACATCTAGATGCTGCTTGAGTGGTGTGTATTGAGCATTAGGTGCTTCAGAGTCTCGCAGACGAGCCGCCAACAGTTCAGCTTGATTATCCAAACAATCCATGGCCTTCAAGACCTGCTCAATCTGCTGTCGCGTAATATCTTGGAACTGCACGCTGGCGAGGGCTTCCATAAACATTGAGGCCAATTCAGAAGAGGATGCCTTGATGTCACTCATCACTTTTTCATCGTTCTGCAAGAGCGTCGCGTAATCGGTTGCCAGATTTTGCAATTGTTTAGAAAATTCTCTTAGTGTCTGCCGCTCAGCTTCCACCTGCGTTGTTTCGAGCTTGTCGCCAAACTGGGTCTGTATCGACTCGGCAACGCCATTAATTCCTTCGCTAATCTTGGTCACCGCCATTTCGGTTTCGCCGGACAACTTGCGCACCTCGTCGGCCACCACCGCAAACCCGCGCCCGGCTTCACCTGCGCGCGCGGCTTCAATCGCCGCATTCAGCGCCAGCAAATTGGTTTGCCCCGCAATATGGCGAATCAAATCAACCAATTTACCCAGCGAAGTGGCCCTTTCGATGACGCCCATCACCCGAGCTTTGTCGTTTTCGGTATCGACAATACGGCGCTCGATATAGGCATTAAGCACCTGAATGCGAGAAGCATTTTCAGCCAAGCTTTCCTCACCCTGTGCAGCCAGCTCCAACGCTGACTGCCGGGACTCGTTTACGTAGACGTCGAGACGTGAGGCCACCACATCAATAGCTTGCAGGCGCTCCATAATCTGGAAGGCCGCAGCCTCTGTTTTCTCCACCACCAACGCAAGCTGCTGGCGGGTAACTTTATTAAAGTTCTTGATCGAATCGAGTTCTTCAGCGACTTCCTTCCCCACCGCTTCCATCACGCCATCGCGGCCTTGCATGGCATGTTGAATTTGGTCAGCGCCGTACATCGTGTCTTTAAAGGCGACCAACGAAACTAAGCGCAAAGACAAGTAGGTCGCCGTTACCATAATCATGGCGCCAACAGAGGCACCGAGCGGATCACTCACCCCAATAGAGGGCAGAAATTGATTTTCGAACCAGTGATTGGCGAAATAAACAACAACCCCTACGGGAACGACAATAAACGCATAGACAATAAGACTTCGTTTTTTAATTTCGTCGACCATCGTTGTTACCGGATAACCAATTTGATGGTGTTGAGTAATTCGTCAGCGGTGGCGGGTTTAACAATCCAGCCAGAGGCACCAGCGGCTTTGGCTTCCACCTTCTTGGATTGTTGTGACTCGGTGGTTAGGAAAAGAATCGGCACAAATTTGTAAGGTGGCAATTTGCGGACTTCTCGGATCAGTTCAATCCCGTTCATGCCAGGCATATTCAGATCGGTAATCAGCAGGTCAATCTTGACGCCCGCTTGAAATTTTCTGAGCGCCTCTTCCGCAGAGGCCGCTTTTTCTACGCCATAACCCGCCTTGGTCAGAATATTGGAAATGGACAACAAAATGGTGGCGGAATCATCAACCAGAAATACAGTTTTCATGTCAGGAATTACCTTTTAGTCTTAAACAGGAACTTGTGGCGCGAAAAAATGGAAAGTGGACACTACCTGTAGGCCATAAATTTGGCAACGATGGATTTTTGTCTAAGATTTCACAAAAATGTAAAACCTCCGCCAAAAAAGACCAACAGTGCGAAATTATCGCCGTAGATTGTGGCCGATCAGTAAAACCTCGGCCTGAACTGCCTGCAGCACATCAGCCAAATGGCTGCTGGCTGCTGCCAGCGACGCTTTCAGCGTGGTCATCTGCGCTTCATCAGCCAAGGGGCTGGCGTGCGTCTTGGCATGAATTAAATCTTCACCCAGCGAATGGATATGGTTATGAATGGCTTCGATAGAAACGAACTGTTCAATGTGGCGATAGCGTTTTTGCGCCTTGTCACTGTAATACCAACGCCCAAACCTGCACTCTCGTGGGTCGAGTTGCAGATGAACATCCGACGTATCCCCTTTTTCTAGAAATTCATTAAGCGAATCCATCCAGCGGCGATGCTCAAATTCCGCCAGCAACAAGGGCAAGTCTTCCCTTGCCCAGCGGAATGAGGTAATCGAATTCCATAGCTGATGGCCCACAAAACTCAACACCCAGCTTGGGAAATTTTCTGCTGGCATGGGTCGGGCAACGCCATAACCTTGTGCCAAATCACAACCCAGATTCAGCAATACCATCCCGTGTTCTGGCGTTTCAACCCCTTCAGCAATCACTTTTCGATCAAAGGCTTTGGTCAGCCCAATCACCCCTTCAACAATCGCCAAGTCATCTGGGTCGTCCAACATGCCACGAACAAAAGACTGATCAATCTTGAGAACATCTGCCGGCAAACGACGAAAATAGGTTAACGAGGAATAACCTGTACCAAAATCGTCCAGCGCAAAATTCACCCCTAGCTTGCGACAAGCATCAAATACACCCGCAACCTTGGCAATATCTTCCAAAGCAGCCGTTTCCAGCACTTCCAACTCCAGACATCCCGGGGGGACATCCGGGTGCTGCGCCAATACTTCAACCAAGTAATCGACGAAATCTGGAGTTTGCAGATGGGGGCCAGAAATATTAATACTCACCGTGGTTTCAAGCCCTTGTCGGTGCCATGTTTCAAGTTGGGTCACCGCCGTTCGCATGACCCATTGCCCAATCAGGATGTCCATTTCCGTCCCCTCAATTAAGGGAAGGAAAACTGCAGGTGCCAATAGGCCCTGCTCGGGATGCTGCCAGCGAATCAGCGCTTCTGCGCCCAATACCCGCCCTTCGCGCATATTGACCTTGGGCTGGTAATACAAGATGAACTCATTATTTTCGAGGCCTTCGGCAATTCGTTGCAGTTCAACCCGACGGGTCTGCGTTCGCCGGTCCGTTTCCAGATCAAACATGTGATAACGGTTACGACCCGCTTGTTTGGCCTGGTACATCGCCTGATCGGCATGACGTAACAGCGTGTCCGCATCCGATCCATCATGCGGAAATAAGGTAACGCCGATACTGGCCGACAAAAACAGATCATGGCCAGAAACATGGAAAGGTGTCGATAAACTGGTGAGAACCCGCGTGACGGCTCGGTCACATTCGTGTGCATTGCTCAGACCGGAAAAGATCAAAACAAATTCATCGCCACCCAAACGCGCAGCGGTATCACCTGCTCGCACACACTGACGCAAGCGTTGCGCCACTTCGATCAATAAACGATCTCCAACGGCATGACCATATTCATCATTGACCGGCTTAAACCCATCTAGGTCCAAATAACAAATCGCCAGCAACTCTTTACTGCGTTCCGCTTGCGACATCGCATGCTGCAAACGATCACTTAACAACATCCGATTAGGCAATTGCGTCAGCGCATCAAAATGCGCTAGTTGTTCCAAGCGTTGCTGGTGTTCTTTCAGGGGCGTGATGTCCGAGAAAATTCCGACGTAATGGGTCAGCTCCCCACTCTTGGCCTTAACTGCGGAAATCGTCAGCATTTCTACGATGATTTCACCCGATTTCTTGCGATTCCAAATCTCCCCACGCCAATAGCCCATTTTGGCAATGGTTTCCCACATCGCTTGATAGAAATCTGGTTTGTGATGACCTGATTTCAATAAATCAGACCCTTTCCCAACCGCTTCCTCACGGGCATAGCCGGTCAGCTCACTAAAGGTAGCATTCACTTCGACAATCATGCCCTTGGGATCCGTAATCACAATCCCTTCATGAGCATTATCAAAAACACTTGCGGCCAATTGCTGCCGCTCTTCATTGGCGAGACGTTCTGACACATCCTGCGCAATACAAAAAACGACCGGCTCACCATTCCAGTACCCGGAAATCATTCGGCTTTCTGTCTTGAGTAGCGAGCCATCGGCACACAAAAAGGGTATCTGGCAGGTGTTTCGTTCCCCCGCCACCACCTGCCTAAAACAAACTTCTGCTAGGGCTGCCTGGTCCGGCGAATGCAATGCATTGACCGATTTTCCCATCAGTTCAGCATCGGTATAACCCAACAATTGGCAGGACGCTCCATTGTGATGAACAATGATTCCTTCGTGATTAACCGCCAGAATAATGTCGTTCAAGGACTCAAACAGCCCTGACAAATTATCCCGAAGCTGGTTGGTTTCCTCTTGTGCAGCCAAGCGCTCAAGGGTTGCCGAAAACTGGCTGGATAACGCCTGCATCGCAAAAGAGGTGGTTTGGGAAATTTTGGCGTTTTCGTGCCCCAACAAGATCAGCGAGGCTTTCACCATCCCGTCAATTTTTACAGGCACGAGCAGTAAAGAGTCATCGCCGCCACTGCACAATTCTTTACACAAATAATCCGAGACAGAAACGCACGGTGCGTTGGCATCACCCGTGCACTGCGCTATCTGGCCAACTTGTATCATCTGAGCCTGAGGCGATGAAGGTGGAAAGTAGGCGGCCCCATTCAGCGCAAGGGAAGAAAATCCTTGCTGCACAACGAGCTGATACCCGCCTTCGCGGTCACGCCAATAAATCCCACCTTGCTCAAACTCAGGAAAACGCAAGGCCACATCCAGAATGGTCGACAAGACTACTTCCCGACTTTTACCAATGGCCAGCGCCTGAGCCAGATCCAGTTCCATTTTAAGGCGTGCTTCGCTGGCGGCAGCGGTCGTGAGACGGTCTTCTAATACCTCATCAACCATGTCCAGCTCAAGCAAGCGCATTAGGCAATGTTCGCTCAACAATCCAGCTAGATTTCCTTCGTCGTCAACCACCAACAAATGCCGAAAACGTTGCACCTGCATGATATTGGCAGCTTCGGCCAAGGGCATATCCTGACGCACCGTGCGTACCGGAAAACTCATCAAGCCAGACAACAGCGTTTCGCCCGCATTGGTCAAAAATAGCCGTACCACGTCCCGCTCAGTGACAATCCCCAACGGTTTTTTGTCTTCCACGACGACCACACAACTGGCCTTATTACGCTCCATAACCTGCAAAGCACTTTGCAGTGTGTCGGTCGGAGAAAGCTGTGGGAAGTCGCGATCCATCAAGGCCGCGACATTGTTCATCTGCTGGAAAAATCCCAAGCCCATATGGCGACGGAAATCGGTTTCTGTGACCACACCAACCGGGCGATTTTTATCATCGACCACGACCAGATGGCGAATACCAAGCCGAGCAGCCTCATGGTAAGCGTCGCGAAAATCCTGAGTTTCCGCCACGGTATGCACCGGGCTAGTCATAATTTGCCTGACCGGCACGCTGGTATCTTCGTGCTGACGCATCGCATGCAGCACATCTCGCTCAGTGACAATCCCCACGACTTTGCCATCATCGACCACGATGACTGATGAAATCCCCACCTCAACCATCAGGCTCGCGGCCTGACCTAGCGTCGCATTCAGGGGGACGCGGTCCGCGTGGTAAGTCATCAGGTCTGAAACAGTTGGCATTGAGCAACTCGGTGAAGGCTAGAACAAGAAAAAATACTAACTCACCATTTTACGCCCACTAACGCACCCCACACTTGAACTAAGTCAATCTCCAAGCTAAGTCACGGAATAGCTTTTACAATAAGCCATATGCCTCAAAATGAATCCAAAGACCATGCCAGCCCCCAATAACCCTACCAACCCCAGCGAAATTGCCCGCGAAACTTTCCGTACCCTGATTACTCGGCGCATTGTCCCGACCCCGGAAAACTATCAAAAGGTGTTCGATGAAATTGCGGGCACGACACAGAAAATAGAACCGTTCCCCGAAAAACCATTGCGCAACTTGCTAGTCAGCTTGCCTCGCCTAACCCCGGAACAGTTGCGCTTGAGCCGGGAACTAGATACCGCCATCAAGGAGCAAAACTGGGATGCTTTCAGAACGCACTTAGTCGGTTTTGTCACCGGGCTGGTTAATGTTCAGCAAATTCCTTGGGCCGACTTGATCGGTGAACTGATTCGCCAATGGGAAATGCGGCAAGCTGGCACCACCACAGCCAAGAAACGGGAATCACTGGAAAACGCACTGCGGATTGGCGGCAACCCAGACGCGCTCTACACACGGCTGAACAATGTCATTCGCTACTGGGGGCAAGAGCAGGGGGACACCATTGAACTATCGTCTCATCTGGCGTCCGAAACGAAAGAAGCCAAAGAAGGTAAAGAGCCGCCCACGGAGGTCTTACACGGCACTGAGAACAGCCGTAACCTTTTTGTCTACACGCTACAAACCGTGGTTCCCCCCTTACTCAACGACATTCCCCATTTACTGGAAGAATCTGCCCAGATTGCCGTGGAAATCCAGAAGGCTAACTCAGCTAACGTCTGGAAAACGCTGAATGATCGCCTACGGAAATTTGCCTTTCGCTTGGAATTGCTCGCTGAAGACAACGCCGAACTTCGTGCTGGGCTACTCACGCTGCTGCACTTGGTTCTAGATAATGTCGACGAACTGGTGCTAGATGATCGATGGCTCAAAGGACAAGTGGGCATGGTCAAAGAAATCATTGGCCGCCCGCTTTCCCAACGTGCGCTGGAAGACGCCGAGCGGCGCATGAAGGACGTGATTTTTAAGCAGAGCCAGCTCAAAAACCGGCTAAGCGAAGCCCAGGAAGCGCTGAAGTCCATGCTGGCTGGGTTTGTCGACCAACTGGCCAATTTCGCTGATGCCACCTCGGATTACCACGACAAGATCGGACTCTGCGCTACCAAAATAAGCCAAGCAAAAAGCATTAACGATCTGGAAGATGTTATTGCGGAAGTGATGAACGAAACCCGTGTCATCCAGCTCAATGCCCAGCGCTCGCGGGATGAATTACGGAGTGCACAACATCGGGCGAAAGAAGCTGACGGCAAAATTCGTACACTGGAAGGCGAACTGGCCGCTGCTAGCAACTTGGTTCGTTTTGACCATCTCACCGGTGTTTTGAATCGGCGAGGCGTTGAAGAAATTTTCGCTAAGGAGCTTAAGCGCGCTGACCGACGAGGCACACCACTCAGTGTTGCCTTACTGGACATTGATAACTTCAAAAAACTCAATGACTCCTTGGGACATGAGGCTGGTGATGCCGCCTTAGTGCATTTATCGAACGTCATTCGCGAAACCCTGCGGCCAGAAGATTCAGTCGCCCGATTTGGTGGCGAAGAATTTATATTGTTGCTGCCGGATACCGCACTAGATGAAGGCCACCACGTTTTGATTCGCCTGCAACGGGAATTAACCCGCCGAATCTTCCTCTACGAACACCATAAAACGCTGATCACCTTCAGTGCCGGCATTGCCCAAGTTCAACTAGGCGACACCCAGCAATCCGCCATTAAACGAGCCGACACCGCGATGTACCAAGCCAAACAAACGGGCAAAAACCGAGTGTGTCTTGCCGGATGAACAACCCGCTCACCCAGCTTGCTGCCACCCTGCAAGCGCTAACCACGCAACCGCAAAATGCCCAGCTCTGGTGCCAAGTGGGGTTTTTGTACCTGAAGATTTTTGAAACACAGGAAGCCCTCGATACGTTCAAGGCGGCCCAGCAGATTAACCCGCGATTGTCCGATGCCTTTTATGGGGAAGCGATTGCCCTCCAACAAATGGGCGACACCCCCAGCGCCCTGATTGCCCTTGAACAAGCGATCTCGCGTAATCCACAAGACCAACGCCTATTTTCGGCTTACGCTTATCTTTGCTCTGCTGCTGGCCTTGAACCCAACAAGGTTATGACAGCCTACCAAAACTGGGCCAAACGATTCGCTGAACCGCTACGCCCGAAACATCGCCCACCGCTCAATCGACGAACTGCCGGTGACAAGTTGCGAGTGGGCTATCTTTCAGCGGATTTTCGCCAGCACGCCATCATGGATTTTTTTGCGCCGGTTCTAGCCAACCATCACCGCGAGCGTTTTTCGATTATCGCTTTCAGTAATGGACAGCCGGATGCCCGCACTTCCGAGATTCGCCCGCAGTTTGATTTCTGGAACGACATTCAGGGACTTTCGGACCAAGCGGTTGCCGATTTGATTAAAAAACGCGGCATTGATATTTTGGTCGACCTATCAGGACACACCGAGGGTAATCGCTTGCTCGCTCTGGCTCGCCAACCTGCTGCCGTGCAGCTCACTTGGTATGGCTACAACGGCACCACAGGCATGAACTCCCTTGACGGACGGATCACCGATGCGTCAATGGACCCGCCGGGCAATGAAGCCTTTTCGACCGAGACACTGTATCGACTCCCCAGCTTTGCCTGTTTTCACCCCCCCCCCCAAGCTCCGGAAGTTGTTCAACCACCCTGCCTACAAAACGGTTTCATCACCTTCGGTTCATTAAACAATGCCCAAAAAATCTCGGATGCCACCTTGGCAAGCTGGGCCAATTTGCTGCAACGATTGCCGTCTGCCCGCCTGACACTGGTTGGCCCGCATGCCCCCACCGCAAGTGCGTCCACACAATACGTTTTAACCCAACGGCTAGAACGTCTTGGGTTACCGCTTGATCGAACAACCTTGTTGCCCCGGCAATCATTGGCAGATTTTTTACAGCTCGGCAAAACGCTAGATATTGCGTTGGAGCCTTTTCCCCTCAGTGGCGGCGTCACCACCGCCCAAGCCCTTTGGATGGGCTTACCCGTTATTACCCTAGCGGGGAAGCTACCTAGCGAACGGGCTGCTGCCGCCATTCTCCACGCGGCAAACCGCCCAGAATGGGTGGCCCACGATGTCGATAGCTATCTCACCAAAATCACAGAACTCGCCAGCAACCCGACACAACTGAGTACCCTACGCGCCGAACAACGGCAACACTTAGCACGTAGCCCTCTGCTGGACTACACCGGTCACACCCGTGCACTGGAACAACTCTATGAAACTTGCTGGCAACATGCTTGACGCTGAACTTGAGGGCAACATTGCACAAGCACGCCAATGGCTAGAACAAGGAGAATTAAACAAAGCGGTGACGGCGTACACCCGCTTGATTGGTTCGCACCCGAACGTTTTATCCCTCAATCTGGGATTAGGTATCGCCCTCACCTTTAGCCAACGCTTTACGGAAGCCGAAATGGTGCTTCAGCACGCCTTAAGCCAGTGGCCCAATCAACCGGATTTGCTTTTCTCGTTGGCGGATATGGCGCAACGGCAAGGTAAGGTAGGTAAAGCAGAACAGCTGTATCGAAACGGACTTGCCCACCATCCGCAGCACCTTCCCTGTCGTCAGAATCTGGGGTGCCTGCTGTACCAAACGTGGCGATTTACCGAGGCAGCCCGACTTCATGCAGAAACGATCAATCTTTATCCGGGCCACCCTGCCAGTTGGCGTGATCTAGGGCAAGCGTTAGTCGCTGCCGGCCATGTAGAAGAAGGATTCAACATTCTCACCGAGGCTTGCCAACGCTTCCCCGACGACCGTGAAACCCGCTTTGCGTTTGGGCTGGTCGCGTTGCGTAAGGGAGAATGGACAAAGGGTTGGAACGCCTACGAAGCCCGCTGGCTCCCGGGCGAATTGGAAGCACGCATTCCCAACGGTTGCTCTCTGTGGACTGGACAGAAAATCCCGGCGGGTAAAACGCTGCATATCCTCAGTGAACAGGGCTTTGGCGACAATCTGATGTTTGCCCGCTACTTGGCACGCTTAACGCCGTTCGCTGACCACATTAGCTATGTGACACATCCCGCCTTGGTCACGCTCATGCAGTCCAGCTTCCCCAACATTGCGGTCAACCATCAATTAGCGGCTCAGGAGGGGGACTCTTGTTTGCCCATCGCATCGCTTCCTCGCGTTTTGCTGGAAATTGCTCCACAACCGCCCAAAATATTTCCTTACCTTCACCCGTCAGTTAAAAATTGCGACCCGGCTCTGGTGGAAAATTTGAATAATCTTCCCAAACCCTTTCTAGCGATTACGTGGCGTGGCAACCAGAAAGGCCAAGGGCTAGCGACACGGTCACTCCAAATTCGAGATATTCTCCCGACCCTCCAAAATACCCCGTGTTCAACGATAGTTAGTCTGCAAAAGGACCCAACACCCAAAGAAACGGCTGAGTTGGTTGAATTGGGCATTATTGATTTTTCTCCCCTACTGAAAGATTTCAATGCGACGGCCAACATCCTGAAGGCCGCCGAAGGTTTGGTCAGTATTGACACCGCCATCGTTCATCTAGCCGGCGCACTGGGGAAACCCATCACCCTATTACAAAGGCCAGAGGGTGACTGGCGATGGGGTACAAATCATCGGGGCGAAGCGTGGTATGAGGGCGATAGAATGACGACCATGAACATAGACTTTGGGCATCAGCCATGAGAAAAATTACTCCTGTTATTTTGTGCGGCGGTTCTGGCACAAGACTCTGGCCATTATCCCGCGCAGGTTTCCCCAAACAGTTTTTGGTTTTATCTGGCGATACGAGTCTATTTCAGCAAGCCGTGGATCGGCTCAATGGCCTTGCCTCCACAGATATTAGTGTCGGTAAAACGCTGGTCGTCACCAATGAGGCGCATCGTTTTCTGGCCTTAGATCAGCTGCGCGAACTGAAGTCGGTATCGGCGACCTTGCTCTTGGAACCCGTCGGGCGAAATACGGCCCCAGCCTTAACCTTAGCTGCGCTAGAAGCTTCCGCCGATGGTGATGACCCCATTTTGGTGGTCACCCCAGCAGACCAGACGGTGAGCAATGCGCCTGCTTTTACCACGGCACTACAAAACGCGATTAGCGTAGCGGAGTCAGGCGCAATTGTAATTCTGGGGATTACCCCGGATCGTCCTGAAACGGGTTATGGCTATATCAAACAAGCCGGAACACAAGGCAAATATGGTGAATTTTCCGTCGCCCAATTTGCCGAAAAGCCCGACCTAGAAACGGCCAGCAAATACCTCGCCAGTGGTGAATACACTTGGAACAGTGGCATGTTTGTCCTTAAAGCTAGTGTCTGGCTAAAGGCGCTTGCCCAATTCAGGCCTAACATCGCGGAGGCAACAGCGCTTGCATGGGCTGAAAAAACGGTGGATACCCCGTTTGTTCGACCAAACAAAACTGGCTTCGAGTTGATTCCGAGTGAATCAGTAGACTACGCAGTGATGGAACAATGCCCAAATTCAGCTGTCCCCATCAAAATGGTGTCGCTGGATGCTGGCTGGAATGATCTCGGTGCTTGGGATGCCGTGTGGCAAGTCGGCGCGCAGGATGCCGATGGAAATGCGACGCACGGCGACGTTTTGCTAACCAATACCAAAAACTCGTTGGTGCGTGCGACGTCCCGGCTGGTGAGTACGGTAGGCGTTGATAATCTGGTTATTGTCGAAACGGCTGATGCTGTGCTGGTTGCAGATCGAAGCCAAAGTCAGGATGTCAAAAAAATTGTCGCCCAGCTAGAAGCCTCTCGCCGGGAAGAACACACCCTTCACCGTAAAGTCCACCGGCCTTGGGGATGGTACGACAGCATTGATGAATCAGACCGTTTCAAGGTTAAGCGCATTCAGGTTAAACCCGGTGCAAGCCTAAGCCTGCAAAAACATCACCACCGGGCAGAACACTGGATTGTCGTTAAGGGGACGGCTGAAATAACCTGTGGTGGTAAAGTCATCCTATTAACGGAAAACCAATCAACCTATATTCCCTTAGGCGAATTCCACCGTTTGGCAAACCCCGGTTCCATTCCATTGGAAATCATAGAGGTGCAATCGGGAAGTTATTTAGGTGAAGACGACATTGTGAGAGTCAAGGATGATTACGGCAGATCAGAAATCGGCTCAGGCCAGTAAATAACAAGAAGGGTAAGTCATGCAGAAAAAAGTCGCGTTGATTACAGGTATCACTGGGCAGGATGGTGCCTATCTTGCTGAGTTCTTGCTCAAGAAAAACTACATTGTCCATGGCATTAGAAGGCGGTCATCTTCCTTCAACACCGGGCGCATTGACCATCTTTACAAGGACTCTCACGAACAAGATGTGCAGTTATTCCTGCATTACGGCGACTTAACAGACACATCCAGCCTATTCAACATTATTCAGAAAGTGCAGCCAGACGAAATTTACAATCTAGCAGCCCAGTCACATGTTGCCGTCAGCTTTGAAGAGCCGGAATACACAGCTAATGCTGATGCACTGGGGACGCTACGGATACTAGAAGCCATCCGGCTGTTAAATCTGAAAGATAAAACCAAGTTTTATCAGGCTTCAACCAGTGAATTGTTTGGCCGGGTTAAAGAAATACCCCAAAAGGAAAGCACTCCGTTTTATCCACGCAGCCCATACGCCGCAGCAAAGCTTTACGCCTATTGGATTACCATCAATTACCGTGAGGCTTACGGAATATTTGGTTGCAACGGAATTCTGTTCAACCATGAAAGCCCGATGCGGGGAGAGATTTTTGTCACTCGCAAAATTACCCGAGCACTTGCCCGCATCAAACTCGGCATGCAGGAATGCCTCTTCCTCGGGAACATTGAAGCCAAGCGAGACTGGGGCCACGCCAAAGACTACATTGAAATGCAGTGGTTGATGTTACAGCAGGAAACACCCGAGGATTTTGTGATTGCCACCGGGGTTCAATATAGCGTCCGAGAATTCATCATCGCTGCAGCCGAAGTACTTGGTATGCGAATTCAGTGGCACGGGTCTGGTGCAGACGAATATGGCGTTGATCTAGATTCGGGCAAAACCATTATCAAGATTGATCCACGGTATTACCGCCCCACGGAAGTAGAAACATTACTCGGTGACGCAACAAAAGCCCGTGAAAAATTGGGCTGGACTCCGAAAATAGACTTTGCCTCCTTAGTCAGCGAAATGATCCAAAGCGATCTAAAAGAGGCTGAAACTGAAAAGTTTGTCCAAGAATCAGGCTACCCACCTTTTATACAATAGAGACAAATCCAGGATCAATGTCTTTATATGCCGGAGTCGGAATGCATCTACCAAGGTACTGTGGAGAAAATATACGATCCGCAAATTTGGAATCATCATCCTTCGAGATAGATCCTATAATCTTGTTAAGCTTGTTTGCATGCTTGATGTAATCTAAATCATCTTCGTTTAAACCGAACTCTGCCACCCTTACCATCCCGGCAATAGACATTAATAATTCGTTCGGACCATTCTCGATCGGGAAAATATCAAGCGACTGAAATTCTTCCATTTGAGTTACAAAACCTGCTCGGCTCGTGAATATTTCGAGATAAGATAATGTTCGCTTCAATTTTCGATGGTAATAATTTTTAAACAATAAGAATTGATCATCAATGGAACCTGGCAATTCAGCCACATTGTGAGCTAAAACTGGTTTCCCTAAAAATCTTGGAAGATCGTACGGCCCAGAAGTGCTGCCAATATAAAAACTTGATAATTTTATGAAAATCAAATCATCAAACTCTTGCTTTCTTGGATCGAATGGTAAATCGATAACTCCATCTATGTCGGGCAACTTTTGCATTGTTGCGTCGCCAATTCTTACTACAATATATCCAAGACTAATCAGATAACGTATCGACGGGAAAAAATTCTGGATATTTGAGTTGCGATGGTTATGGTAAACAGCATTGAACCAGCCTCCTTCTCGGTTATGTAGCACAACAAGCTTCTGTTGAGCATTCAAATGATACCTGCTGAGCAAATCATCTTCAAAACCAGAGAGGTAGTCCATCTGGGTTAAATTATAACGACCCGGTGCCCCACCTAATGCCAAGTGGTCACTATATTCCTCATAGATATGGCCTCCAAGCAGTACATACTTCCTATCATTTCTTTCGACGACAGCTCGACACGAGTGCATCACCCTTACAAGCCATTCAGCATCAGTAAAAATCAACTGGGCTCCCATAACGGCAAACCGAAACATACTTTCATTACAAAATTGCCGATTATTAGGAATAATAATAGCCAAATCGTTAAAATCAATGCCTAGCATTGCCTTTATGGCCTCTGGCTCAAACATAGTATGCCCAAGCCGATCGATTTGATACATATTCCAAACAACAGATTTAGAGCAGTTATTCTGAATAAGAATAAGGTCTATTATATTCAAAAGCTTATCAAGATCCGCTTGTTGCTTGGCTTCACCAAAACCAAAATCAATATTAAGACCAGGCTCATAAACGATAGTTTTATACATAATAAAATTTAATTTTCTTTGAATTTACTAAAAATATTATCGTACGGCTAATCACACATCCATCTTGCCCAACCAAGCCCCATCAACCAATTCGCACACCCTTAGAGCCAGAAGATTTTTCAAGTTTTAGTGTATCCTAGGAATCTCCGGATGGGGGCTGGAGCATTCAATAACGAGAGCCAGAAAAATCATGCTAGACATAAGTTATTTTTCACAGTATTTCAATGAGATTCATCGGAAAATCTGCTCAGCCCAGACAGATAGTTTTGAAAAAGCAGCCAAACTAGTCTTAGAGGCTGAGCGTCGCGGGCGAAAGCTAATTTTTGTCGGTAACGGCGGCAGTGCAGCCATGGCTAGTCACCTTAGCGTAGATTTCACTAAAGCAGCCAGCGTCAGAGCTATTAATTTCAATGAATCTGACTTGATTACATGTTTTGCCAATGACTACGGCTACGAGAACTGGGTATCCAAGGCACTTGAGGCTTACGCAGATCCCGGAGATATGGTTTTTCTAATCAGTAGTAGTGGCAAATCTCCCAACATTCTCAACGCAGTACAAACTGCGCGACAAATGCAGTTGGCTGTTATTACTGCATCAGGTTTTTCAGCTGACAATCCGCTTCGCCGATTGGGCGACGTGAATTTCTGGGTGGATAGTACTGCCTACAATGTAGTCGAAATGACTCATCATATTTGGCTCCTCGCTATTGCCGACTACATCATCGAAATAAAGAAGGGGAGCGGGAATTAACTCATCACCAGAGTTGCGTGTATTGCTCCTTGCCGCAGGATTAGGAGCACGTCTTCGCCCTTTAACCGAAATTTGGCCGAAGTGTTTGATGCCGATTGGTGACATCCCTCTCCTTGAGCACTGGTTGCAAATACTGCAAACCACTGGCTGTCATCGAATATTGGTCAACTTGCATTATCACGCTGAGATAGTTGCCGGATTTTTAGATCGCCCTCGCTTTGCTGGTTGGGTTGATCGTGTTTTTGAGCCAGATTTGCTTGGCACAGCGGGAACCATTCGGAAAAATATTAACTATTTCTGTGGCCACCCGCTACTACTCGTGCATGCCGACAATTGGTGCCAATGCAACTTCTCCTCATTTATCGAATATCACCAAAATGCTCGGCCTACGCATTGCCCAATCACCATGATGACCTTTGATACGGACGTACCCGAATCATGCGGCATTGTGGTGACAGATGATCTTGGGGTTGTAATAAGTTTTCATGAAAAAATTGCCAACCCTCCTAGCAGGCGGGCCAATGCTGCTGTTTACCTGTTGGAACCTGAAGTCTTAGATTGGCTTGTGCGGCACCCCGATGTAACTGATTTCAGCACTCAAGTCTTGCCGCAATATATTAACCGCATAGCCACTTGGCACAATACCGGGATTCATCGGGATATTGGTACGCCTTCTGCGTTATTCAAAGCACAGCAGGATCCGCTACCGCCAAAATACTGGGCGGAGGCTGATGATTGGCAGCAATGGTTTCTTCATCATCCTGTTCGGCAGGCCATTAAAAACCATCAATCGCGTGATTAGGCGTGAGCTAGGGAAAAGTTCAATGAGTGATAAATACGGAATCGACAGCCATAAGCTGGTGTACCACCCTCATCGAGTAGCTCAGTTGCTGGATGTCGGCGATAGTTGGGAAAAAGCCAAACTTGTTTATCCGATCTATATGGAGATCGCCCCCGTTGGAGCCTGTAATCACCGCTGCACTTTCTGTGCCGTTGACTACATCGGCTACAAGACAAATATGCTGGATGTCGAGTTACTGAAAGTTCGGCTACAGGAAATGGGGCTCGCTGGTGTTAAGAGCATTATGTACGCGGGAGAAGGTGAGCCGATGTTGCATAAGCAAATACATGAAATTGTGAAAGCCACCAAGGACGCTGGAATCGATGTTTCTTTTACGACTAATGCAACGGTAATCAGTGATGCATTTATTGAGGAAGCACTACCGTTAGTTTCTTGGATGAAGGTTTCACTGAACGCTGGAACAGCAGCAACCTACGCAAAAATCCACCAGACGAGGGAACGGGATTTTGATCGAGTCATTAGTAATCTTCAGCGGATGGTTGCAGCGAAACGTAAGCACAACCTGTCCTGCACAATTGGGGCGCAGATATTATTACTTCCTGAAAATGCTGCAGAAATTAGCCTGCTTGCTGGGTTATGCCGGGATGTAATAGGCCTAGATTATTTGGTCGTCAAACCTTATTCACAGCATTTTTTTAGCGAAACTCACCAGTACGAATCCATTGACTACTCTCCTTATCTAGCGATGGCCCAAGAACTTGAGCGATATAACACGGATAACTTTAACGTTATTTTTCGCGGTAACACCATGCGCAAGTACATCGAAACAGATCGCTACACGAAATGCTATTCAACCCCGTTCTTGTGGGGCTACATCATGGCTGATGGCTCCGTTTATGGTTGCAGCGCCTATTTGCTTGATAAACGATTTGAATACGGAAATATCAACCAGCAAACCTTCAAATCAATTTGGGAAGGTGAAAAACGCCAGCAAAGCTTTGAATACGTGCGTAAAGAGCTTGATATCAAAGAGTGCAGGAAAAACTGCCGCATGGATGAGATCAATCGCTATATGCACAAGCTAGAGGAACACACCGTTCCTCATGTCAATTTCATTTAGGAGGCATGAAGCCGATGAAATCACTGGTTACAGGAGGATGCGGCTTTATAGGCAGCCATTTAGCTGAACAGCTATTAGCCATTGGGCACGAGGTCACCATTGTTGATAATTTATCCTGCGGACGCTTGGCAAATATTCAATCATTTACCGACCACCCTAAACTGACCTTTATCAACAGCAATATTGTTGACCGCTCTCAAATTTCCGACGCCTTTGTTGATGTCGACTGGGTTTTCCATTTAGCGGGAATTGCCGACATTGTTCCCTCTATTGAGCAACCTGATGCCTATTTCCAGACTAATGTAACAGGTACGTTAAACGTCTTACAGTGCGCCCGAGAGGCCGGGGTTAAACGGCTGGTTTATGCGGCTTCATCGTCCAGCTATGGCGTGCCCGATTTGTATCCAACACCAGAAACCGCTCCTATTCAGCCGCAATACCCCTACGCACTTACCAAGTATATGGGGGAAGAATTGGTCTTACATTGGGCTCAGACGTACAAACTGCCAGCCGTTTCTCTACGTCTATTTAACGTCTATGGGCCTCGCTCTCGTACAACAGGTGCTTATGGAGCCGTATTCGGTGTTTTCCTTGCACAAAAACTTAATGCAAAACCCTTTACGGTAGTCGGTGACGGAAAACAAACCCGTGATTTTACGTATGTTACTGATGTTGCTAATGCGTTTGTGCAGGCAGCCAAATCATCCGTTAGCGCTCAAGCGATGAATGTGGGAAGCGGTAACCACTACAGTGTTAATAAGCTTGTCGAACTCCTTGGTGGAAAGGTGACTTATATCCCCAAGAGGCCGGGGGAACCCGATTGCACTTTTGCGGACACGACTAAGATTCAGCAATTTTTGGATTGGGCACCGCAAGTTCCGTTTGAACAAGGAGTGCGGAATATGCTGGATTGCATTGAGAATTGGCGCGACGCCCCGGTATGGGACCCAACCAGCATTAACCAAGCCACATCAGCGTGGTTTAAGTATTTAGGTAAGGACTAGACGCAAGAAAGCAAGGCCAGTTGCGGAAGCAGCAAAAAATCAATTTTTGACGGTACCGGATCATGAAACTTTCTGACTATGTCGTGCAGTTCTTTGTAGCCCAAGGAATTAAAGAAACCTTTGTACTCACAGGTGGTTGTGTTGTTCATCTAATCGATTCTGTCGCCAATAATGAAAACATAAACTACTTACCTGTGCAGCATGAGCAGGCAGGCTCAATGGCTGCAGATGCCTACGCACGAGTCACTGGGAATATTGGCGTAGCGATGGCTACGAGCGGTCCAGGAGCAACTAATTTTCTAACCGGCGTATGCAGTTCCTACTACGACTCAATCCCTGTCGTCATGATTACAGGGCAGGTGCCTGTATCACAGTTAAAGAGAGAGAGCGCTTCACGCCAGATTGGGTTTCAGGAAACGGATGTCGTTTCCATCTTCAAGCCAGTGACGAAATACGCGGCACTCGTCGACAAGCCCGAGGACATCCGCTATGAGCTTGAAAAAGCTTTCTATTTGGCGAAAGAGGGCAGACCAGGCCCTGTCTTACTCGATATTTGCGATGATGTACAACGGGCAGAAATCCAGCCAGAAAATTTGCGCCCCTTCATCCCTCCGGTAGGAATATCCATAGGCGGCGATACACTTGAGCATCAAATCGATCAATTGATCGAAATGATCAATCTCTCTGAAAGACCCGTGTTCATTTTTGGCGGAGGTATTCGTTTAGCGGATGTCGCTGTGCAAGTACAGGAACTAGTGCGCCGTTGCCTACTACCATTCACTTTGACATGGGCCGCGATGGATTGTGTCGATAATGCCGCCCCTCTTTATGTGGGTGGATTTGGTGTTACTGCTGGGCGCCCCGGCAATTTTGCAGTACAGAATGCAGACTTGATCGTTGCGATTGGAACTAGGCTCGATACACATGTAGCCGGTACAAACTTAAAAACCTTTGGGCGCGCGGCTAAAAAAGTCGTGGTTGATATCGATCACGCTGAGCAAGAAAAATATGCTCAGAAGGGCATGTTTGTCGACTTGCTTATCACGAGGGATGCTCGGGAAGTGGTTGGCATGCTTTTAGACAAGTCCCCACAAATAGTCCGCAAAGCTCGTGATGGCTGGCTACAATGGATCGAACGCTGGAAGCGATCATATCCAATTTGCTTAGAGAATTACCGATTACAGTCAGAAAAAGTAAATCCATACGTGTTTATGGAACAGCTAAGTTGTTTGGCTAGTGATGATGCGATTGTGATCCCTGATACGGGCAGCAATCTTATCTGGACGATGCAGGCCTTTAAGGCAAAATCATCACAGCGAGTTTTTTCGGCATTCAATCACACACCCATGGGATATTCGTTGCCGGCGAGCATTGGTGCAGCACTAGCAGCACCAAATCGCCAGATAATTTGCATTACCGGTGATGGAGGACTGCAAATCAACGTACAAGAACTTGCGACGATCCAGCGTCACAGCATTGATATCAAAATATTCGTCATGAACAATCATGGGCACGGAATCATTCAAGGGACCCAAGATAACTGGCTCAAAAGTAGGCACCATGCGTCTAACCCGCTGGAAGGAGGCTTACCCGACCCTGATTACTGTAAAGTTGCTGAAGCATA
>JBEGTT010000247.1:0-2927 GCA_041179245.1 Pseudomonadota bacterium | reverse complement strand
CAAGGCTTAACCCCTGCTGATGCAGCAAGGCAGCCATCACCGCTTCTGTTCCCCCCAGCCCACCGGGTAAAAATGAGAGCGCACCAGCCAGCACTGCGATAGCGTAAATCCCAGCGGCAGTTGGCCAATCAATACTGTGGGCACTCAGAGGTTCCAGTAATACACCCAAACCCATACCTTCCGCCCCCCACGCCAACAGACTCAGCAAAGCTGCCCATAGCAGAACACCCGGTTTAAGCAAGGCTTTGGCTTGATCCAACATGGTAGCTACTTTGGCAAGTATCGGATGCCTAGACCCCAGTTTTTGCCACGGAACCCACGCCATTGCTAGCGCGCACCCCAACAGCAGCAATACGGTTACCAGCAGCAGGCTTTGGTAATTGTTACCGATCAACAACCGGGAAAAAATGAGCAGCGACATGGCTAGGACAGCCACCAAATCCAGTAATCGCTCGACAAAAAATGCCGCCGTTACCGTTGTCGCTGGCACACCGTGGTCTTGGTAATAACGAACACGCGCCAACTCCCCCACTTTGCCGGGAGACAAGGTAAAGGCAAAACCAGCCACGTAATACAAGGCGCTGCGCGAAAAGGTAAAACCGTGGCCTAGCCGGGTTAAGAAGCTCTGCCAGCGAATAATCCGCAGAACGTAGTTCAACAAAGATAGCGCGCCGCATAAGCCAATGGCGACCGAGAAGCGTGACCATTCCAACGCTGGCATTTGGGCCTGAATTTGGGCCAGCTCGTGACTAAATAAACGAATGCACCAGAAAACAAAAACCGCCAGCAATGCGTAGAGCATTAGGCGGAACCCGTAGCGAGATTTTTGTCGAAGACGAGGGGATGACATGGGGGGCGTATGGTAAACCACCCTCGAAGATATTGCCGGCTTACAAAATCACCCCGCTACCATTCTGGGCCATGTACCCCTCTACAGTGTTCTAAATCGGGCAATCAGGGATTTCAAGTTACCTGCAATAAACTCCAGCTCTCTAGCCGAAACAGCTGTCGTGCGCATGGTTGCACTACTTTCTTCCACTCGATTTGCAATCTCTTCAACCTGCTGAGCAATTGCCGTACTGGCAGCGCTTTGTTCTCGGGTGGCATTGGCAATATCACCAATCCGTTCCAGCGTTCGCTGCGCTCCCGCTTCAATTGCACGTAGTGACTCAGCCGTTTCCCCGGCAAGACGAACGCCTTCTTGAACGGCAGGTAATGCAGAATCCATCGCAACCACAGCGCCACTCGTATCAGTCTGGATTGCTGCCACCATTTGCTCAATCTCCGTCGTTGCGGTAGAGGTCCGTTCAGCTAATTTCCGAACCTCATCGGCAACAACGGCAAAACCTCTGCCCTGTTCACCTGCGCGAGCTGCTTCAATCGCCGCATTAAGGGCAAGCAAGTTGGTCTGAGCGGCAATTTCTTTAATTACATTGGCAATAGAAGCTACTTGATTAGCCCTTGCTTCAAGTGCGCCGATAATTTCCGACGTGCCGTGAACAGTCTGGGCTATTTTCTGGATGGATTCACTCGCATTGCGGACGCGTTGCGAGCCTTGGCTGGTCAGCTCCATTGCGTGGGTAGAATCGCGTGCTGTCTCATTTGCGCTATCAGAAATATGGCTAGATGTCACCGTAAGCTGCTCAATCGCAGAGGCCATTGAGGAAGTAGCATCGGAATCACTCTCGGCAGCACATGACATTTGTTCAGCGGCTGCAGCAATTGATTCGGCATGATCCACTAAGTCATTGGCTCGTTTATCAATCTCTCCTACTAACGTACGAAGAGACCCCACCATTTCAGCCAACGACCCAATCAGCGTCCCCGGAGGCGCTACCGTAGCAAGCGTCAAATCGCCCTCCGCTACTTTTTGCATCACCTCGACGGCAGTTGCTGGCTCTCCCCCAAGCTGGCCAAGAATACTGCTGGAAATACGCCAGCCAACAAACGCAATACAACACAACAAAATAATTGAAATACCTCCTAACGTTACCGCATGCCTATGAAAACTTTGGTTAACGTCATCAATATAAATACCTGTTCCAATAATCCAACCCCAAGGAACAAACGCTGTTGCATAAGAAAGTTTCGGCTCGGGTGTGCTTTGCCCTGATTTTGGAAACTCATAATTCACAAATCCCCCACCGTCTTTACCCACCCGTACGATTTCCTGAAAGAGATGTTTTCCCCTAGCGTCTTGTACCTCGTACTGACTAGATCCTTCGCTAGCGGGTTTAGGAGGCATCAAAATTAACTGATGGCGCTCATCAATCGCAAAAAAATAGTTCCCATCGTCATACCGTAGATTTCGGAGCGTCTCTCGTGCAGAATTTTTGGCCTCATCTTCACTGATAACCCCATTTTTGTAGAGGCTATAGTGGTGTGACGCTACCCCAATCGCAGCCTCAACTAAACTTTGAGTCTTTTTTTGGCGATCAATCAGCATTCCTTCTTTCATTGAAAATAAAGCACTCAGACAAAGAACAAACAATCCGATCAATGAAACACCGACAAGCAAGTGCATTCGAGTTGAAACACGTAATGTAGAAAAGTGGCGGGCGGCTGCCATGAGGATTCCTATACTGGAAATACACCAAAAAATTATCATAAGTAACTAATGCCAGCCGGATTCTATCAACAAAACTTATGGTTTTCAAAATAAAGAAAACTGCTTGTTGGTAATCGTGTTGATAGTGTTTTTCCATGCAATCCATCCTTGAACGAGAAACCTTCAGCAAGCGCCTGAGGGAAGCATTTGCCAACGCAGGCTGGGCAGAGGTTCGACCTGCTGATTTGGCAAGGGAATTTAACCGTCGATACCCAGGGAATCCGGTCACTAGCTATGCCGCTAGAAAGTGGCTGATGGGAGAAGCTATCCCAACCCAGCCACGGATACAGGTGCTATCCCAATGGTTTGGTATTTCCAC
>JBEGTT010000246.1:0-14857 GCA_041179245.1 Pseudomonadota bacterium | reverse complement strand
ACACCTTCACCCATTTCCAGCTCCACATTCAGCCTTGGGTGTGTGAGGTCAGTATTTTTAATGCTGGCCTTCATCAACTGATCGCGGTATCAGATGACACGCTACCAACGGCGGCGCTGCCGGCACCAATCAAAAAGCTGTTACTGAAACTGAACGATTCCCAGCATTGAGGGAACCGGCGGATAGTCGTCCTGATCGAAGGCGATATCACCCTGTTCGACGGGAGTATTTAGCGTCAGTCCCTTGAAATCGAACAGGTTGTTGTCCCCTAGGTGCGAAGGAACTACGTTCTGAATTGCCGTAAATGCCGCTTCGGTACGTCCCGGGAAACGCTGGTCCCAATCAGCCATCATTTCCTTGATTTTCTGGCGCTGGAGGTTTTCCTGAGAACCGCACAAATTACACGGGATGATGGGAAATTCCATGCCACGGGCAAATTTGGCAATGTCAGATTCGGCGCAGTAAGCCAAGGGGCGAATCACGATGTGGGCATGGTCGTCGGTGACCAATTTTGGCGGCATGGCCTTCAATTTCCCACCAAACAGAATGTTCAGTAACAAGGTATGCACCATGTCGTCACGGTGGTGTCCCAACGCAATTTTGTTGGCACCTAATTCCTTGGCGGTTTTGTAGATGATGCCGCGACGTAAACGCGAGCAAAGTGAACAGGTCGTTTTGCCTTCAGGAATTTTCTCTTTCACGATCGAATAGGTGTCTTGTTCGATGATCCGGTATTCCACACCTACGCTATCCAGATACTTCGGCAATACATCTTCGGGAAAACCCGGCTGTTTCTGATCCAGATTCATCGCAATCAACCGAAAATCGATCGGTGCCCGTTCGCGTAGCGCCATCAGGGCAGATAACAAGGTGTAGGAATCCTTGCCACCGGAAAGGCAAACCATTACCACATCACCCTCTTCAATCATGTTGTAGTCAGCAATGGCTTTGCCGACATTTGATTCAAGGCGTTTTTTTAGTTTTTGTAGGGTATGAGAAATTTCCATAACTTTCACAAATGAGCTGTGCGCCCACCATCAACATTGAGTACCTGCCCGGTGACATAAGTGGCTTCGAGGAGGAGGAATTTGACGGCATTGGCAATTTCAGAAGGATTCCCTGCCCGCTTAAGCAGAGTGTGTTCGATGATGGTGTTTCGTTCATCCGCAGGAAACTGTCCATCGTCCGGCCAAAGAATGGGGCCGGGGGCCACCGCATTTACGCGAACCTCTGGCGCCAATTCGACTGCCAGTGCCCGGGTTAAGGTCAGTAAAGCTCCCTTGGCTGCGGAATACAAGGGATAACCCGCTAGTGGTCTTTCAGCGTGGATGTCGGTGATATTGACGATGGCGCCTTGGGTTTGCTTAAGGTGGGGCGCAGCCGCTTGGGAAAGCATTAGCGGGGCTTTGAAGTTGCTACCCACCAGATCATTCCAGGCCGGCTCGTCAATTTTTCCAATAGGGGTTGGGAAGAAGCTGGATGCGTTATTGACTAAGCCATCGAGCCTGCCAAATTGGGTGATGACATCGCCAATCAAGGTCTGCGGTGCGTTCAGCACCAATAAATCAGCCTGAAAGACGTGTACCGAATGAGGGCGTTTAAGGTTTAGCGATTGCGCCAGTAACCTAGCTTCGGCTAACGAGGTTTTGACGTGAATTGCGACATCGGCGCCTGCCGCATGAAGCGTTTGAACCAGCATTGCACCAATACGACGAGCCGCTCCCGTGACCAAAACAACCGGTCTGTCAGCAGTGCCGGTCACGCATCCTTCTCCAACTCAAGCGCTAGCACTTCCAGCATGGACTGAAGTTCTTTGGCTTTAATCGGTTTAGCGATGTAGTCATCCATTCCCGCATCAATACAGACCTCGCGATCACCCTGCATCGCGTTGGCGGTCATGGCGATAATGGGAATCCTGCCCTTGCCCGAATTGGACTCAATTGCCCGAATGCGCTGGGTCGCTTCGATGCCACTCATCACCGGCATCTGCACATCCATCAGGATGACATCAAACGTTTGCGCCTCAAAAGCATCAACCCCGGCCTGACCATCTGCGGCCACAAATGACTGATGGCCCCAACGGTTCAATAGCCCAACGGCCAGTTTTTGATTGACCGGATGATCTTCGACCAGCAGCACCTTAAGAGGGCGGCAGCTTTCGCGAACCAAGTGGCGGGTGACCAGCGGCTGTTCTACCGGCTCATGGGCTATCGTGGTAATGCTCGTTTTGGGTGATAGAACCCGCTGGATACCTGCAATCAACTCATCTTCAAGCACAGGCTTGGCGTAATAGGCGGCAATCGCCAAGTCGCGGCATTGTTGCGCATCACCCTTCATGCCACTGGAGGACAGGAAAATAATCGGTGGCACCCCAGCTTTGGGTGGCTGGTTACGCAGAGATTTGACCAGCATAAAGCCATCCATGTCTGGCATCTGAACATCCAGCAACAGCAAATCAAATTTCTGCTCAGTGGTCTGTAAATACGCCAAGGCCGCAGTGCTACTACCCAAGGATTCAACCACCATTTCGTACTTGCTAAGCTGGCGTTCCAGAATCTGGCGATTAGTTTCAATATCATCAACGACCAGCACCCGCTTATTTTTCAAATACTCGGTGCCCACCGGCTCAATATGGGTGTGATTTGGATCAACCTTGAGGCAAACAATAAAATGGAAAGTACTGCCGTCGCCGAGCTCACTGTCCACCCACATTCGGCCATCCATCATCCCAACCAGCCGGTTACAAATGGTCAGTCCAAGACCCGTACCGCCGTATTGACGGGTGGTTGAAGCATCTTCTTGCGAAAATGCTTCGAAAATAATACGCTGCTTGCTTACCGGAATACCGATCCCCGTATCTTGAACAGCGATGTGCAAATTGATAACTTCATCATCGCCTTGCTGTTCACGAGAATCCACCCGCATCCGCAGAGTGATGGAACCTGTAGGTGTAAATTTAAGGGCGTTACCGAGTAGGTTCGTCAGAATTTGGCGAATTCGGCCTGGGTCACCCAGCAAGCTGCGTGGGACATTGGAATCAATGTCACAAATCAGCTCCAAGCCTTTTTGATAGGCCCGCATGGACAACAGTTTGATCGTTTCTGACACCAGCGAATGGCTGGCAAACGGGATACTTTCTATATCCATTCGACCGGCTTCGATCTTCGAAAAGTCGAGGATGTCGTTAATGATGGTCAGCAACGAATCTGCCGAATTTTTAACGATTTGCAGGTATTCCCGCTGTTCTGCGTTGAGTGGCGTGTCCAGTGCCAGATCGGTCATCCCAATGATGCCGTTCATCGGTGTACGAATCTCATGGCTCATATTGGCCAAAAACTCGCTCTTGGCACGGCTAGCAGCCTCCGCCGCACGCGCAGCTTCGGCCATTGCTGCTTCGGCTGCTTTTCGCGCTGAAATATCTGTACGAATGGCGATGAACTGGTAGGGCATACCATGTTCGTCTAGGAACGGCACTACGGTTGCCGATACCCAGTATTCTTCACTGTCCTTGGCCCGATTTTTTACCTCGCCATGCCAAACCTTACCGGCCAGAATGGTTGACCACAACTCGCCGAAAAATTCCTTGCTATGAAACCCCGATTTAACAATCGAGTGATTTTGCCCCAGCAACTCTTCTCTCGCGTATTTGCTGATTTGGCAAAACCGGTCATTGGCATAAATGATCTTGCCCTGAGTATCTGTGATACTGACGATGGCATGCTCGTCTAAGGCAAATTTCTGATTACTTAATTCCTGACGATCTCTTTCCCGCTCGTGCACCAACTGCGCCACTAGGGTTGAAAGCGACTCTACGTCAGAGCTTTCGGAAAACTGACCATTGGGCAACAAACCCGCCACCGTTTTCTTGAGCGAATCAATTGCCCGTTCTCGGCTGGCCAGTTCCTTGGAAATGCAGGTATTAACTTCGGTGAGTTCCTTAGAACTCAGCTCCAAGCTACGTGTTCTGAGCGCCAGATCCCGGTCTGATTGATCGTAACTGGCCTCAACACGGGTGAAAAAATCACCGAGATTCCCCAACAAGCTAGACAGTTCCGGCGATAAGCCCGTCTGACCAGAAAGCCGGGCGGCCTCATCCACCAGCCCGGTTAGCTGGTTTTCATCCGAAAGATCGGCGGCACGTTTAAGCTGGCGAAAGAGACTACGGTGCATAACGAATTAAAAACAATAAAGGCTAAACGATCAAACTTCGCTAATGCTGGTAATCGTCATGGTCTGATTGTGCAAACGGCAAGCACCGGCGGGAATAAATGGACTAATTTCTCCGTAGGAATAGAAACCGGTCAATGTGGTTCCTCGGCCCAGCATGTCACCAACAATCTCAACTTCCTCTTCAACCCGATCGCCCATCACCAGCTTGCGCCCAACGCAACTCACCAAAATTCCCAATGCGTTTTCGGGTGTTGTTTGCATTCCATCCTGTACGATTTTGGCGGCTGACTCTGCTCCGCTAACTAAGCCATCGGTTGAAGCGTGCATTAGTCGCAAGTACCCGTCAGTGTCAATTTCACCCGCTAGCGTTAGGCTGCCGGTCGCTTTATCCACCGCCAGAATAGTACGAATCAGACCATTTTCATCGAGGTCCTTACTCAACATAGCAAAGGGGAACAGCAAACCAGATGATGGTAGATCCTTAGCGAAATCACCCAAATAACGTTCGTAGACTTCCAGCGCGGGCTCGCCATCCAGTTCAAATAGGACATTACCTGCGCAACGGGTCACCTTGCGGGACGGGCCAAAGGGCTCCCAGCCACCAAAAGAGCCATGCGCAAAATTGAGTTTCTCACCATAAAGCCCAATGGCAACAATTGCCTGATCCGAAACGCCATCCTTGCCCAGCGTGTAGGTTTGCGTGAACGCCCCGGCATCACCGGCCAACCCACCCGTAATCGGTACTTCGGTTCCGAGTACGGCTTCCATCCCCCGAACCATGGCACTTCCATTGATATTCACGCCGGGACCAAAAACCATCACTGCTTTTAATCCTGCTGTCGACAGCTGTTTAGCCACTCGCTCGCCTGCCGCCTGAGAGTCTTCCATACCATTCAGAACGGTTGTTGCTGTTTCCAGTTTGGCACTGTCAAACTCAGCAGAGGTCAGAACACAACGTCCATCATCAACGCCCTTTGCCGAAATTTCCCCTGCCGTTGAACAGCCCAGCAAAACCGCCTTGGGATACGCTACCTGCAAAACCGTCGCAAAGGCTGGTGTTCTGAAATAGGACACATCGGCAAAAACCAGCAACAAATCGGCATTCGCATTCACCGTTAATGCTGTAGCAAGTTGATCTGGACGGCTCAAGGTAGTTTGATTAACTTTCATGGCATTTCCCAAAGTGTTGTAGCAGGTGAGTGTGGAGTGTTGAATGTGCCGCGAAGTTTAGCCTACTCTGCGCCGAAGGCGTATAGGTACAATGCACCTTTGTGCGCTGGATTTTCCTATGTCCCTACCCACTCCTGACGAAATTGCCCTTCAACATAGTCAGGCTCTCGCTCAACGTATCCGTACCCTAATCAACGGTAGCAATGGCTGGGTCTCTTTTGCGGACTACATGAGCGAGGTGCTTTATGCGCCGGGTTTGGGCTATTACGCGGCGGGAAGCAGCAAGTTTGGTCAATCTGGGGATTTTATTACCGCCCCTGAAATGACACCGCTATTTGCGAATGCCTTGGCTTGCCAACTTGCCGAAATCATGGCGTTAAGCGCCCCTCACATTATCGAAGCGGGTGCCGGTACGGGAAGATTGGCCATTCGCCTTCTGCTAGCACTGGAGGCTCTGAATGCTCTGCCCGACTCGTATGCCATTCTTGAACTTTCTGCGGATTTGCGTGACCGGCAAGCTTCTCTGATTGCCGAAAAAATACCCTGTTTGGCCAATCGCGTGATCTGGCTGGATAGATTGCCGGTGCAATTTGCGGGGGCTGTGA
Source organism: Pseudomonadota bacterium (assembly GCA_041179245.1). GTDB lineage: Bacteria > Pseudomonadota > Gammaproteobacteria > Burkholderiales > Rhodocyclaceae > JBEGTT01. The sequence continues at coordinate 8,912 of JBEGTT010000246.1, read as the reverse complement.
TTGGCAACGAACTCATTGATGCTATGCCCGTCCATTTAGTGGAATGGTCAGACGATGGGATTCAGGAAATCGGTGTGACCTGCGATTTGCAGTGGGCTTACGCCGCTCGTCCAGCCACCGGCAAATTACTCGAAGCGGCGCAATTCATTGCCGACGAGGCTGAGCAGTGCGGAGAGTCATTGCCCAACGGTTACCGTAGCGAAATTAATCTAGCCGGGCCGGCTTGGGCAGCGGAATGGGGAGAAATTTTGACTCAGGGTGCGGTCTTGTTACTTGATTACGGATTCCCCGCACACGAGTTCTATCATCCGTTGCGAGACACAGGAACCCTGATGTGCCATTACCGGCACCATGCTCATCCCGATCCTTTTTATCAGCCTGGTTTACAGGACATTACAGCGCATGTGGATTTCACCTCGCTGATTGCCGGCGCATTTCCCGCAGGGTTGGAATTGCTGGGCTATACCTCGCAAGGGCAGTTTTTGTTGAATTGCGGCATTCTTCAGTTACTGGATCAGCATGTTGCCAAGAATGCTGAAGGCGATTTCGGTAAAGCCGAAAGCATTAAAGCGGCGGCAGCGGTCAACAAACTCATTCTTCCGCAAGAAATGGGAGAGTTGTTTAAGGTCATTGCGCTGGGGAAAAACCTGCAAATAGAAGATGGGCGGCCACTCCTAGGGTTCAAACAAGGGGACCGTTCCCACCAGTTGTAACTGCGAATTTCCTCAAGTTTGCTTTCGAGCCGCCGACAATCCTTTCAGGACTCACCACAACAGGAGAAAGTCATGGATATATCTTCTATCGCTAGCGCAGCTTCCGGCATGTCAAAAGTAGCCACGTCAGACGCAGTTGGCGTTGCTGTACTCCGCAAGGCACTCGATACCGCAGCCAATTCCGCTACGCAGTTGATTGAATCTATCCCTAAAGCCCCCAGCAACCCAGCCCACCTTGGGAATAATGTCGACGTATCTGCCTGAAGCTTACTGAGTTGACAGCGTGGAAGCCCAACGAATTAATTGGGCAGAAACATCAGGCCAGGCTTTTTCATGGGTGAGCGCGTGGCCACATTCTGGATATACCGTGGCTTGAACCCCATAACTCCGGGCCGTCGCGTGGACCAAAAATGGCTGAATGAGCGCATCTTTTTCTGCCCCGATGACGATAACGGGGGGGATTTCTCGCACCCCTAGCCGCATCATATTGAACATAGACATGTCCCAAATTGCGCGCTGCGATTCCTTCTGGGTATGGTTTAGAAAATCCGCCACAACGTCATCAGAAATCTCACCAGCAAACAAGGTATCTCTCACCACTTGAGGGTTTGAAACCTTGCCTTCCAATATCTGGTTTAGCTGAATAAACAGGCCTGGCTTGCTAAACATCAGGTAAAACTGAGAGGCAAGCAGCCCCTGCGGCGGGACAGAACAAACAAGGCCAAGTCCCAAGGCGCGATGGCGTTCAAGATACTTTTGAGCGATGAACCCGCCCATTGAGTGACCAATCAGAATTGGTGGTTGGCTTGACGTACAACCCAAGCTATCGCAGACACTTTTCACGTCATCTGCGTAGTCATCGATACTCAACCAATCAAGCACGTCATGACCCGTGCTTCGGCCGTGCCCACGCAAAGAAAGCGCCGCCGTAGGGTGCCCTGCAGCAGCGAATTCCTGTAGCGCCTGTGACCACATCCAAGCACCAGAAAAAGCGCCGTGAATGAGTAAAACAGGGGGCTTGGTCGCCCGCCCGGCTTCTGGTGCGCAAAAAAGAACTTCTAGCCCCTCGTGGAGCAAATGCTGAATGGTCATTAAGTGGTTATTTTCAGGACTGAAATAGCGCGCAAACTTGGTCCGTATCTTGAGCTTGGATCAGGCTCTCGCGGAACTGTTTGCTGGCAAATTTTGTCGCTAATTCAGACAAAATTTGAAGATGTGTTTCGTTGGCACTTTCCGGCACCAATAAAATAAAAAGCAAATTCACTGGCCGCCCATCGGGCGCTTCAAAAGGAATTGGGCTATCCAGACGGATAAATGCACCAACGGCTTGTTTCAAGCCTTTGATCCGACCATGGGGAATTGCGATTCCTTGCCCCAAGCCGGTTGAGCCCAATTTCTCGCGGGCAAAAAGGCTATCAAAAACAGTAGCCCGCGCTATACCGTTATGATTTTCAAAAATAAGCCCAGCTTGTTCGAAAACGCGCTTCTTGCTGCCGCAGTCGGAACCGAGCAGCACATGGGTGTCATACAAAAGTTTGGCGAGGTGTTTCATGGTGTGCAAAAAAAGAAGGGCCGGAGGAATTTCCGGCCCAGATAGCTTTATTCAGCAATGTGATTCGTAATTTTTTCACCACGGTGGTGATCCTGCATTTTCTGTTTGTACTTCTGAACCTGACGATCCAGCTTATCAAACAGCTCATCAATCACGGCATACAAATCTTCGCCATCGGTTTCAGCGTGAATATCCTTGCCGGGTACGTGAATAGTGACTTCGGCTTTTTGCTTGAGTTTTTCAACCGATAGCACCACGCTAACTCCCGTCACTTTGTCAAAATGACGAACCACTGGATCCAGCTTGTTAGTCACATACTCTTTTAAGGCGGCTGTAACTTCGACGTGATGACCGCTGATTTGCAGATTCATGTTCTTCTCCTTGTTTTATAGCGTCTTGCGTAAATTCACCGGGGGAATGTTCAAAGACTCCCGGTATTTGGCAACTGTCCGACGGGCAACCACAATACCCTGACGGCCTAGTATTTCGGATATTTGACTATCCGACAAGGGCTTCTTGCCGTCCTCTGCGGCAATCAGCTGCTTGATCAGTGCGCGAATCGCCGTGGCAGAGCAGGCGCCGCCGGTATCCGTTGATACATGGCTACCGAAAAAATACTTTAATTCAAAGATGCCACGCGGGGTTGCCATGTATTTCTGGCTGGTCACCCGGGAAATGGTGGACTCATGCAAATCCAGCAAATCGGCAATTTCACGCAAGACCAAGGGGCGCATCGCGACTTCACCATGCTCAAAGAACTGGCGCTGGCGTTCGACAATTGCCTGGCTTACCCGCTGAATCGTTTCGAAACGCTGCTGTACATTTTTGATTAACCAGCGGGCCTCTTGAAGCTGCCCGGACAGGCCGCCCTCACCTCGACGTTGGCGCGACAAAATGTCAGCGTATAGGCGATTGATTCGCAGCTTGGGGAAAGCGTCCGGATTAACCTGCGAAATCCACTGTCCCTTCACCTTGCGCACCAACACATCAGGGGTAATGTAGCGCGCCTCCAGCGGGGTATAACGAGCACCAGGGCGCGGATCCAAGCTGACGATCAACGCGTGTGCTGCCTTGAGGGATTCTTCGTTGCAATTCGCCAATTTCAGGATGCGGCCGTAGTCGCGGTTAGCCAGCAGATTCAGATGCTCTTGAACAACGACCAAAGCCAGATTTCGAATCGGGCTTTCCTCCTGAGTGCGCAATTGAAGCGCTAGGCATTCTTGAGGAGCGCGAGCACCTACTCCCGTGGGGTCCATGTGCTGAAGGTGGTGCAGGGCAATATCCAGCTCCTCCCGCTCAACCTCCAGCTCTTCTGGCAAGGTCTCAAAAACCTCGTCCAGCGAGGCCGCTAAGTAGCCATCTTCGTCTAGTTCTTCAATGAGCAGATTGACCAAACCATGATCGCGCAAACTCAGCGTCATTAAGCCCAACTGTGAATTCAGATGTTCTCGGAGAGAGGTTTGTGCAACTTGGGTATCGTGACCATCTTCGTCGTCCTCACCCTCGCGGTTGCCCCCGCTTCCGGAATAACTGCCACTGTCGTTATTCCAGCGATCATCTTCGTCAGACATGGATAGCGAATCGGGGCCGCTATCCTGAGTATCTTGGCTATCGCGACTGTCACCGAAGTCAGTATCAACATCACGGGGAGTTTCGCTACCGCTTTCACTGGAATCGTTATTTCCAGTCGTTTCCGAACGCTCATTATTGTTCTGGGAGGAAGTATCTGGGCCGGCATAGGCCGCATCACTCTCACCATCATCCCCCTCGCGTTCCAGCAACGGGTTTTCCAACAAATATCGGTCAATTTCCTGATTGAGCTCAAGCGTGGATAGCTGCAATAGCTTGATAGCCTGTTGCAACTGCGGGGTAAGCGCAAGATGCTGGGAGACTCGAAGCTGGAGTGAGGCCTTCATGGGTCAGGTTTTATTGAAAATCGGCATTAAAGTTTGAAGCTTTCGCCAAGGTAAACCTTGCGTACTTGCTCATTCTGGATAAGGTCGTTTGGAACGCCTCCTGCCAGCACTTCCCCTTCATTAATGATCCAAGCATGGTCGCAAATTCCAAGGGTTTCCCGCACGTTATGATCGGTAATCAAAACGCCGATGTTACGCTCTTTCAAGAAGCGAATGATGTGCTGAATATCCAGTACCGCAATGGGGTCCACGCCCGCAAAAGGCTCGTCCAGCAGAATAAAACGAGGATTGGTCGCTAATGCTCGGGCGATCTCCACCCTACGGCGTTCACCGCCGGAAAGGGCTGCCGCATTACTGTGCCGAATATGGCCGATATGCAGCTCCTCCAAGAGCGATTCAAGACGCTGCGAAATCTCTGCCTTACTCAGGTTCTGTAACTCCAGCACTGCCTGAATATTTTCGGTGACATTGAGCTTACGGAATACGGATGCTTCTTGCGGCAAATAAGAAAGGCCCAAACGCGCCCGTTGGTGCATCGGCAAGTGGGTAATATCATGACCATCAATCTGAATCTGGCCGCCATCTGCAGCCACCAAGCCAACCACCATGTAGAAACAGGTGGTTTTACCTGCGCCATTGGGGCCCAACAGGCCCACTACCTCGCCGCTCTGGACGGCAAACGACACATCCTTGACCACGGTGCGGGATTTATAGGTTTTTTTGAGATGTTCGGTACGCAGGCTGGTGCGGGTTTGGGGCATTCTTTTCAGGATTCTTCAGGGTTCGATTCGAGGATTGTTTCGATGATTGAGTCGTCGGAGGACGATTTCAAAACCTGACGAATGGTAGCACCAGAAAAGCCCCTGTACTGCAAGAAACGTACCTGTTTCGCAAATCCTTCACGATTCTCTGCCGGCCCACCAAATTTTTTTAACCAGACATTACGACAACGAAACAACTCATTTTCACCGCTACTCAGGGCATCGTTGATGACTTCAGCATCCACTCCACGGAGGCTGAGTTCCTGTTTTAGTCGCTGATCGCCATACCGTGCACCTCGGTGAGTCACGCGTTGCTGGGCAAAACGCTGGTCAGACTGCCAGCACCTCTCGTTAAGCCCGTCCAGCACTTTGCTCAGCACGGCTTTACGTTCTTCGGCTTCTAGTTCTGCTGCCTCGGGGAATGACGCAAGCTTCCGTCCAAGTTTCTGCTCAAGTTCAAGCCGACTGTGTTCACGCCGAACTAGCAACCGCAAAGCCTCTTGCTGCAAGGCCCTGCGGAGCTTTTCGCCATCAGGCATCGGCGGCCTTGGCTTTGTCGGTACTCGCTGAGCTACCGGCTTTAACATTGGCTGCTGCTACGCCTACTGCTTCGCGAATCCGACGTTCAATTTCCTGTGCCATTTCTGGTTTTGACTTCAGGTATTCACGGACATTATCTTTACCTTGACCAATTTTTTCCCCGTTGTAGGCATACCAAGCACCTGACTTATCGACGATTTTGTGCACCACGCCCAACTCAATGAGTTCGCCTTCTCGGGAGATACCTTCGCCGTACAGAATGTCAAAAATGGCTTCTTTGAATGGGGGCGCGACTTTATTCTTGACGACTTTAACGCGGGTTTCGTTACCCACTACTTCGTCACCCTTCTTGATCCCGCCAATACGGCGAATATCCAAGCGAACAGAGGCATAGAACTTCAACGCATTGCCACCGGTAGTCGTTTCTGGCGACCCAAACATCACACCAATTTTCATCCGAATCTGGTTAATAAAGATCACCAAGGTATTGGTCTTTTTGATGTTCGCCGTGAGTTTGCGCAAGGCTTGGCTCATCAAACGGGCATGCAGGCCCATCATGGAATCACCCATTTCGCCCTCGATTTCAGCCTTGGGCGTCAGTGCAGCCACCGAGTCGATAATGATGATGTCGACACTGCCAGAACGCACCAGCATGTCAGCAATTTCTAGCGCTTGTTCGCCGGTATCCGGCTGAGAAATCAGCAAATCACCGACAGCAACCCCCAGCTTCTGGGCGTACTGTGGATCAAGCGCGTGCTCCGCATCAATAAAGGCTGCCGTGCCGCCCAACTTCTGCATTTCAGCAACCACTTGCAAACACAAGGTGGTTTTACCGGATGATTCTGGGCCATAGATTTCAACCACACGACCCCGTGGCAAACCGCCTACCCCAAGGGCAATATCCAGCCCGAGTGAGCCTGTGGAAACCACCGGAATTTCCCGGTCAATATCAGCTGCGCCCATCTTCATGATGGAACCTTTGCCAAACTGCTTTTCAATTTGCGCCAGTGCGGCGGCGAGCGCTTTTGCCTTGTTGTCGTCCATATCCAGTTCCTAACTACTCAAAAAATTAAACAGCGCGAATTATGGCACGGAGAGCCGAACCACTTCTTAAAATATGCAAATCAGTTAATAGCAACCTGCAATTGATTGATTGCAAAAACTACTGCCTGAGCACGGACTTCTGACCGAGTGCCACCAAAATGCTGCGTGGCAACAGACACCTCACGATCACGCTCCGCCCACGCAAAACAAACAGTACCCACGGGTTTTTCAACAGTTCCTCCCGCTGGGCCAGCAATCCCGGTAATGCTCACGGCCCAGTCTGCTTGGCTGTGCGCCAATGCTCCTTCGACCATCGCTATTGCCGTGGGTTCAGAAACTGCACCGTGCGCCATCAAGATCGCTTCGGGAACCCCAAGCATGTCCGTTTTGGCTTGATTGGAATACGTCACAAACCCCCGGTCAAACCAAGCCGAAGAGCCGGCGATGGCTGTTAAGCACTGCGCAACCCAGCCTCCCGTACAGGATTCGGCGGTTGCAAGCGTTTGGCCGGTAGCCAACAAACGCGTGCCCAATTCGGCCGCCAAATCCTCCAGTTCTGTCTGCGTCGGAACGGGATAATGAGGCATTACTGGATCACTAGATGAGCCACACCAATGACTAGGGCAGCGAATCCAGCAGCAACCACATCGTCCATCATTACCCCAAAACCATTTTTGACCTGCTGATCAAAGTAGCTAGCAGGGAACGGTTTGGTAATGTCGAACAACCGGAACAGCAAAAACGCCGCGCATTGCCACCAAAAATTATCTGGCGAATCGTTTGGTGTAATCAGCGCCAGCAACATCCAAAACGGGACAATTTCATCCCAAACAATACTGCCATGGTCGACCTCACCCAGCGTCTTCCCGGTAATACCAATCGCCCAAATTCCCAGCACAAACGAAATGGCGAAAAAAATCCAGAGCTGCGGTGCGTTAAACCAATCGTTGAGTGCTTGGAATGCCGCCCATGCAAACAGCGTCCCGAAAGTCCCCGGCGCTTTGGGGGCTAAACCGCTGCCACAACCCAAGGCCAGAAAATGGGCCGGGTGGGAAAGGAGGGTACGAATGTCAGGCTGAACCATTAGCCATTAATCCGTCGGTGGTTCTTTGGGGTTTGGCGGTGTCGGATCAATCATTCCATCGGCAGGTAATTCCTGTGGGCGCAGTTCGCTGTAGAAGAATTCCTTACCCAGGCTGCTCAAACCTTCAGGCTGAACCAGCGTGCTTTCCGAAACATCTTTTAGCGCCTGCTTCATGTAACCAATCCAAATCGGCAAGGAAGCGCGTCCACCGGTTTCCCCACTGCCCAATTTTTTAGGTTGGTCAAATCCCATCCACGCACAGCCCGCAGCCGTCGCTGATTGATATCCGCAGAACCACGCATCGACGTACTCATTGGTCGTCCCGGTTTTGCCGGCCAGATCGTGGCGTTTTAGCGCAACAGACGCACTGGCTGCCGTACCGTAAATGGTTACATCACGCAGCATGTTGTCCATCAGAAACGCGTTACGGGCATCAATCGCTCGCAGACTTTCGTCACCCGCTAACTGAGGTGCTGGCTTGGCCACCACGTGCCCATGTTCGTCCTGAATTTCCCGCACGATGTAAGGCGCAATCCGGTAACCGCCATTGGCGAATACGGCATAAGCCTGCACCATTTGCCAAGGCGTCACGGAGCCAGCGCCTAGCGCCATCGTCAAATAAGGCGGATGTTTGGCGGCATCAAAACCAAAGCGGGTAGCGTAATCCTGCGCATATTGCGTCCCGATGGCCTGTAAAAGACGAATCGATACCATATTCTTAGATTTGGCCAACGCGGTCCGTAATTTCATCGGGCCTTCGTATTTGCCATCATAGTTATGCGGTTGCCACGCTTGGCTCCCCGTTTCGCCGGCAGAAATAGTGATCGGCTCGTCGTGAACAATAGAGGCGGGAGAAAAGCCTTTTTCCAGCGAAGCCGAATAGATAAACGGCTTGAAGCTAGAACCCGGCTGACGCCATGCTTGCGTCACATGGTTGAATTTATTGCGATTGAAATCAAAACCACCCACCAGCGCTCGAACGGCACCATCACGCGGGTCCGCGGCAACAAAGGCAGATTCAACTTCCGGCAACTGTGCAATCTGCCAATCATCCTTGTCGTTTTTCTGTAAACGAACCACCGCCCCTCGACGAATCCGTTTATTGGGCGCCGCCTTGTCGTCTAAATAAGCATTAGCAAATTTCAGATTGTCGCCACTAAGCACCACAACTTCGCCACCTCGGCGATAAACCTTCACTTGCTTAGGTTTGACATCAAGTACGATCGCTGGGGGGAGGTCGTCGCCGCCTGGAATATCCTGTAAAGCAATGTCTAGGTCCTCGTCCTGATCGGACGTGATGTT
>JBEGTT010000245.1:0-3860 GCA_041179245.1 Pseudomonadota bacterium | reverse complement strand
ATATCTGGAAAACAACCTGCGGACTTTTGTTGAGTTTCAACAGACCGTCCAAGAGCAGTCCCAAGGTCTATTGGGGGATAGCACCCAGACACAAACAGATTTCTGGACTCAATTTTTGAATTTCCAGAAGCCGGCTATGCATAACATGATGTCTGCCTACGTTGAACAGAACAACAAAATGGTTCAGCAGATGCAAGACCAACTGAGTACGCAGGCGCGTTCTATTTTTACGGGTTTTAATTTCGCGAAACAAAAGGACGCTCTCTGAGACTGACGCTATCAAGGCCGATCAGCTAGAATTCGCGCTTTTTAGCCCCTTCCCAATATTACCTACTTGGAGATTTACGCATGATCAGTCTTGCTTTTGCACAAACCGCTGGGATTACTGACGCTTCTAACCCACTGACGCAGTTTTTACCGTTGATTTTCATGTTTGGGGTGATCTGGTTCATCATGATCCGTCCTCAGATGAAGAAGACCAAAGAGCACAAGGCCATGGTAGAAGCGTTGGAAAAGGGTGACGAAGTTGTTTTGCAGGCAGGGCTTACCGGGCGTATCACCAAGATTGGTGAAAACTATTTGCACGTTGAAATTGCCGAAGGCGTTGAAGTTACCATTCAAAAACTGGCCGTTGGTCAGCTACTGCCAAAAGGCACCTTAAAGACCATGTAATTGGTTCTGAAACGGCTTGGGTGTCTACTCAAGCCGTTTTGTTTTTATCTCCATTTTTCCGTTTTCTGTGAGCTGGAATGAATCGCTATCCCCTCTGGAAGTACCTCACTGTTGCTGTGGCATTGTTGCTCGGCTTTATTTACACCCTGCCTAATTTCTTTGGTGAGTCTCCAGCTGTTCAGGTGTCCAGTGCCAAAGTAACCCAGAAAGTTGATGATCGAACCTTGGAACAGGTGCGGGTTGCGCTGGCTGCAGCGGGTATTGTCGAAAACGGGGTGTTTTTGGATAGCAACGGGATTAAAGCGCGTTTTGCCGATACGGATACCCAGCTAAAAGCCAAAGATTTGCTGGAAAAAACCTTTAATCCTGATCTCGCCAACCCCCGTTATGTAGTGGCGCTGAATCTCCTGTCGGCGTCACCCAAATGGCTGACCAATATGGGTGCCTTGCCCATGTATTTGGGGCTGGATTTGCGCGGCGGGGTTCATTTTCTGCTGCAAGTCGATATGGCTGGTGCCTTGGCTAAACGGCTGGATTCTAGTACGGCAGATTTGCGTTCCTTGTTACGCGACAAAAATGTTCGCCATAGCGGCATTGGCCGTGAAGGGGATCGCATTGTAGTTCGTTTCCGCGAAACAGCGGTTCGCCAGCAAGCCAACAATGCCATCACTGACAATATGTCCGATTTCCAAGTTGCTGAATTGGGTGATGGATCGGATTTGCGGCTGGTCGTGACGTTGAAACCAACGGCCATTAAGACCACGCAGGAGTTTGCGATTAAGCAAAACATGACCACCCTGCACAACCGGATTAACGAACTCGGCGTTGCTGAACCAGTCATTCAACAACAGGGTGCTGACCGCATTGTGGTGCAGTTGCCGGGCGTACAGGATACGGCCAAGGCCAAGGATATTCTGGGTCGCACGGCAACCTTGGAAATCCGCATGGTTGATGATGCACCCGGCGCTCTGGAATCAGCATTGGCTGGCAATGTGCCGTTTGGCAGCGAGATGTATACCGAACGCGGTGCTCGTACGCTATTGGTGAAGAAACAGGTGGTGCTGACCGGTGATCGGCTGACGGATGCGCAACCGGGCTTTGATAACCAGACCCATGAACCAGCCGTTCATCTGACGTTGGACGCGGCTGGGGCGCGGATATTTAAAGACATTACGCGTGAGAATGTTAACAAGCGCATGGCCATTTTGTTGATTGAGAAGGGTAAAGGCGAAGTGGTTACCGCACCGGTCATCCGTGGCGAAATTGGCGGTGGGCGAGTACAGATTTCGGGTCGAATGAGCACCGAAGAAGCTAATGACACGGCGTTGCTCCTGCGAGCGGGCTCTCTGGCGGCTCCCATGGAAATTATTGAAGAGCGCACCATTGGGCCTTCTTTGGGTGCAGAGAATATTTCCAAGGGGTTTCATTCCACGTTATGGGGTTTTGCCGCCATTGCTGTTTTCATGATCGTCTATTACCAGATGTTCGGCATGATTTCTGTGGCGGCATTGGCGGCTAACTTGTTGCTGCTGATAGCGCTGTTGTCTTTGTTGCAAGCGACTTTAACCCTTCCGGGGATTGCAGCGATTGCCTTAACGCTTGGGATGGCGATTGACGCTAATGTGTTGATTAACGAACGTATCCGAGAAGAATTGCGTAATGGGATGCCACCGCAAGCCGCTATTTCTGCGGGTTATGAACGTGCTTTTGACACCATTCTGGATTCCAATATCACCACCCTGATTGCGGGGCTGGCTTTGTTGATTTTCGGTTCTGGTCCGGTACGCGGTTTTGCCGTTGTGCATTGCCTAGGGATTCTGACTTCCATCTTCTCCGCTGTGGTTGTTTCGCGGGCGCTGGTTAATCTGGTCTACGGCAGGCGGAAAAAGCTGGACAAGGTTGCCATTGGGCAAATCTGGAAACAACCCTAAAAGGAACGCACGATGGAACTCTTCCGTATCAAAAAAGATATTCCCTTCATGCGCCACGCGCTGGCGTTCAATATTGTTTCGCTGGTGACGTTTCTGCTGGCGGTATTTTTCTTGTCTACTCGTGGACTGCACCTGTCGGTTGAGTTCACCGGCGGAACCTTGGTTGAAGTTCAATATGCCCAAGCCGCTGATCTTGGAAAGATTCGTTCTGGGTTAGCCAATGCGGGATACGCTGATTTTTCTGTCCAGAACTTTGGATCGTCTCAGGATGTACTGATTCGGCTCCCTTTGAAACCCGAACAGAATTCTGCACAAATGGGGCAGTCCGTCATGGCTTCACTTGAAGCCGAGGCGCCGGGTTCTAAACTTCAGCGGGTTGAGTTTGTTGGCCCTCAGGTCGGCAGGGAGCTAGCCGAAAATGGTGGCATGGCCCTATTGTTGGTGATCCTGGGCATTGTGCTTTACTTGGCTATGCGTTTTGAGTGGCGTTTCTCCATTTCAGCCATCATCGCTAATTTGCACGATGTGATTATCATTTTGGGCTTCTTTGCTTTCTTCCAGTGGGAGTTCTCTCTTTCTGTATTGGCGGCTGTTCTTGCTGTATTGGGCTATTCCGTCAATGAGTCGGTGGTGGTGTTTGACCGGGTGCGTGAAACGTTCAAGAAAAAGCGGGGTATGGCGACCTCAGAAGTACTAGATCACGCGATTACTAGCACCATCAGTCGCACTATCATTACTCACGGTTGTACTCAGATGATGGTGCTGTCGATGTTGGTTTTTGGGGGCGAAACGCTGTATTACTTTTCCCTTGCACTGACCATTGGTATTTGCTTTGGTATCTATTCTTCAGTCCTAGTCGCAAGCCCCTTGGTGATGTGGCTGGGCGTTTCTCGCGAACAGTTCGTTAAACCCAAGAAGGTTATCGAGGGTGCTAACGAAGACGGTGCGGTTGTCTAAGGAAGACAGAATATGCGCGTTAAAGTGTGGGATTTACCGCTTCGCTTGTTTCACTGGTTACTAGCGATTTCAATCGGGTCAGCTTGGGTGACGGCTGAACTCTCTGAAGACCTTGGTGAAGGTGCCATAGAAATTCACAGCAAGATTGGTTTGTTTATTCTTGGCTTAGTGAGCTTCCGTATTGTTTGGGGATTTGTTGGGTCGACGCACGCCAGATTTGCCCATTTTTTCCCGACACCGTCTCGGCTCAAGGCTTATCTCTCGGGTGACTCACATCCCTTGGGACATAACCCCGTGGGT
>JBEGTT010000244.1:0-9932 GCA_041179245.1 Pseudomonadota bacterium | reverse complement strand
TGTTTCCATGTTCGGTTTTTGGAAACAAAGAGCTTACCAACACCGCCCTGCGTACTGGTTTTAATCCCTTTTAGGAAAGAGGCTGGGATTTCTTTCCCCGCTAGTTTGATAAGTTCCGGCTTGTAATCGTACAGATCAAGCGTACTTGGCGCGCCATTCTGGTGAAGCCAAATAACAGACTTCACTTTCGCTGCGAATTGTGGATCTTTCGGGGCGAGTGGGTTGGCTAATTCTGCAGCCGAAGCTGCACCGATAAACCCCATGCCTGGGATAAAGCCACTGATGGAGGCACCACCCAGACCAAGGCCCGACTTGATTAAAAAATCTCTACGTGAAAAATGACTCATTTTAAATTTCCTAAGTGTTGGCTAATGGTTAGAAGCGATAGGCAAAGTCATTGGAGTTGGCGACGGTATGTACCAAGTCAACAAATGCAGCGCCTTTGATTGGGTTGACCTTAAATTCGGGTTTGACACCCGTCGGTACAGCAACCTCAAATTTACCGTCGGCAGATTTGTCGGCCACCAGCTGCACTTCTTTCTTTAAGAACTCAGTCAGTGTTTTGACTTCTGTCTTGGTTGGAGCGCGAGAGAGCAGGATCTCGTACAGATGGTTGATTTGCTTGGTTTCATCAAGCCCGGCTTCATTAATGATTCGACCTGCTAGCGCTTTGGACCAATCCAACGACAAGTCAGAGTTGAACAGAGTCAGGGCCTGTAGTGGATTGGTTGTGACATCGCGCTTGTGATGCGGGATATTTGGGTTGGCTGGATCAAATGGTTGCAGGATCGGGTAGGGCAAACTGCGGCGGGTAAAGATGTATAGGCTGCGACGGTTCCAGTCTTCTGGATTTTCTGACACGATCCACGCGCGATTGCCAATGAAGTCAGTCTGGGCATTCTCCAGAGATTTGTGAATTGGCGGGAAGACAGACGGGCCGCCCACGGTTTCATTCAGCTTGCCAGAGGCATACAGCAGCGAGTCACGTAGTTCTTCGGCATCCAGACGTTTGCGGGGAAAAACGGAAAGTAGCTTGTTTTCCGGATCGATTTTGGCGACGTCTGCGCGATAGTCAGAGGATTGGCGATAAGTGCTGGACAAAAGGAGTTCTCGTTCCAGCTTCTTCAGGCTCCAACCATTTTTAACAAAGTTATCGGCCAAATAGTCGAGTAACGGCAGGTTAGTTGGGCGGGTGCCAGCTTTACCAAAATCTTGGACGGTGGGGACGATTCCGGTGCCAAACAACTGTGCCCACTGACGGTTAACAAAAACACGCGCCGTGACTGGGTTGTTCTTGCTAGCAATCCAGTTTGCCAAACCTGTGCGCCGTCCGGAACTATTGGCGGTAGGCTCAATTTTGAGTGGATCACCGCCCCAAAGTGCAGGGAGGGCAGGTTGCACTTCATCCAATGGTTTTTCGTGGATACCGGTAAAGCGGATATGGGTCGGTGGCGAATCTTTGCCTAGCTCTAGTGCTGTGGTGTACCAGCGGGAGCCGCCACTCGGTCGCTGCTTGTCGAATTTCTTCAGATCATTCTGCAGGCGTTGGTACTCTTTCCATTTTTCGACTTTGTCTGCACTGTATTGTGCGTGTTCCTTGTCTTCTGCGGTCAGCTTCAGATAGTTGGCAATGTCGTTTTCGGTTGATACTGATTTCAGACGCCAGTTAACCCAGCGATCCAGTGCATTCCACTGATCTTTAGGCTTGAAGATGGCTTCACGGCTATCCGTCAGGTAACGCTCTTTATGGTATTTCTCGCCGTCAGCACGAACGGTATCCAGAATGGCTTTTTGGCGATCGCGAATATCCTTGGTTGCAGCTTGATATTTAGCTTGCTTTTCGATGAATGCCGTATCCCACTTTCCTTCTTTGTCCTTAGGGAAGTCGGCTTTTTCATCAAATGAAGTATTGGCAAACAAAGCCTGCAGCTGGAAGTATTCCTTTTGACTGACCTTGTCAGTCTTATGGTTGTGGCAGCGGGCGCAATCGACGGTTGATGCTAAGAAAACCTCACCGACTTCAGCGGTGATGTCGGTAGAGATTTGGTAGTGGCGCTGCACTAAATCACGAGAGTTGAAGTTGTCTGGGTAACCGGCAATGAAACCCGTGGCAATTTTTGATTCCAGACTGTCAGGCCACAATTCATCGCCTGCGATTTGTTCTTTGATGAACTTGTCGTAGGGCTTGTCCTGATTGAAGGAGTTAATGACGTAGTCACGATAGCGCCAATTGTTTGGACGAGTGTTGTCGTTCTGGAAACCGGTACTGTCTGCGTATCGGGCAAGGTCGAGCCAACGACGTGCTTGGCGTTCACCAAATTTTGGTGAAGCTAACAGGCGATCAACCAGCTTTTCAAAAGCATCTGGTGACTTGTCACTAACGAAAGCCTTAACTTCGGCGGGTGTTGGCAGAATACCCAAAGCATCAAGGGTGGCTCGGCGGATATAGGTTGCACGGTCTGCGTCTTTAGCAGGCGCAATGCCATTCTCTTCTAGTTTGGCCAGTACGAAAGCGTCAATTGGGCTGCGGACCCATGCCTTGTGTTGAACTTGCGGAATGGCGCTAACAGCAACAGGCTGAAAAGCCCACGTTGGTGAAATTGTTTCCTTGGCTTTAGTTTTACCTTCAGCGGCTGGTTTCACATCAATTGCGATAGCTTCCGTAACCATGATGGACGAAAGTGCCCAAATAACGGCTAGGGCTACAGTTTTTTTCTTCATTGAGCTGCTCCAAGAGAGATAAATTGATATCAGTACTATTGCCGACTTGGGGCTGTGGACTGATTGCTCCACTAACTGCAGCAAGCGTGCCAGCTATCGGTATGTTCTCTAACATTATGTTTTATAAGAACTAATCAAATTTTTACTTGATGACGAACGTTGTTGAGCTGGTCGTGGTTGGTCATTGATGCTGCGTGAACAGCAGTCAGTTGCCAAAATTTCAGCAGCGGAGGCCCCCTGGATTTTCTTGAGTGTGGCGCCACGCGATGGGGGCGATGCTGCGTTAGCAGCAGGGGTGTTGGGCGAGCTGCTGAATACTGGGCAGGCTAGATCGGAAGGTTTAGGCAGTCAGAGTCTCGTGGGCGAAGAAAATCCGTTAAATCAGTGGGTTGTACTGATGTACATGCCGAACTGATTGGTGGCACGAAGTCTGCAAACGGTCCTTCTTGTTTTCTTAACTTGAATAGGAATGGATATGACTTTTCGTATGAACCACTTGGGGGTATTGGCTTTGGCTTTGTTTGTGTCAGGACCGCTGGCTTTTGCTCAGGGCACTGCAACTTCGACGGCTGCGCCAGCACAACCTTATGTATATAAATACAAAACACCTAAATTAGACCGTGCTCACATCGATGCAATTTTGGCTGAACCAGGCAAGGTGCTGTTCATTGATCTGCGTCGTCCCGATGAGATCAGCAAAATCGGAACCTTTCCGGTTTACCTGAACGTCCAATCCAAAGAACTTGAAAAGAACATTGCTTTTATCCCTAAAGAGCGAGGCATCGTGACCGTTTCTAATCATGCGGGCCGTGCTGGTGCTGCTGGGGATTTATTGACGGAAAAGGGTTTCAAAGTTCTGGGTGCTGTAGGTTCCCAAAATTACGAAGAAGAGGGTGGCGTGATTACGAAGATTGTGCCACCTGCCCCTCCAGCAGTAGCCAAATAAGGGGAGATGAAAATGCAAAAAACTCCCTTATCAACCATAGGGTTTGCGGCGGCATTGTTGGTGCTGGCGGTGAGTGCACCGGTTTCTGCTGCGTCCTTGCAGGAAGCTGCCGAATTATTAGGCGCGGCAAAAACGACTTCGATTGAATTCAATGCCACTGGAAAATGGTTTCAGTTCGGTCAAGCTCCCAATCCCACGCAGGCTTGGCCTCAGTTCGATGTGAATGCCTACCGTGCTTTGATTAATTTTGACCAGCCTGCCGCACGGGTACAAATCTCTCGTTTGCAAACCATTGTTCCTGAGCGTGTTCGTCCTCAACCCGTTGAGCAAAGAGTAGATCAGCGCGTTAGTAGTGGCGTTGCTTGGAGCCTTGCGCCGAATGGTTCAGTGACTGCCCAGCTAGCTGCTGTTGAAGAACGTTTGGCTGAAATTTGGTCAACGCCACAGGGCTTTGTTAAAGCAGCGCTTGAGCATCATGGGAAAAGTGAAGCCTTTGGTCAAAACAAGGTTCAGGTCACATTTAGTGTGCATGGCAAATATCGCTATGTAGGTGTGATTAATGAGCAAAATCAACTAGAAAGTGTCCAGACCTGGATTGATAGTCCTGTGCTTGGTGATACTTTGTTTGAAACCAAATATTCGGATTACAAGGATTTTGGCGGCGTTAAATTCCCGGCGCAGATCACTCGAAATCAAGGGGGATTTCCAGTACTTGATTTGCAGGTTTCATCCGTTAGCTTGAATCCGGCGCTTACGTTTAATGCCCCAGTGGAAGCGGGTAAAGCCGATGTGTTACCGCCGGTTAATGTCGTTGTTAACAAACTCTCAGAAGGGGTTTATTACCTGACGGGCGGCACTCACCACAGTGTGGCGATTGAGCAGAAGGATCACGTCATTCTGGTTGAAGCGCCGCTGAATGAGGCTCGCTCAGAGGCACTCATTGCCAAGATCAAGGAAACGATTCCGGGGAAGCCGATTAAGTATTTGGTGAATACCCATCATCATTTTGACCATTCGGGCGGCTTGAGAACCTTTGTCGATGCGGGTGCGTCGATTGTGACGCATCAGCTAGACAAGGCGTATTACGAAAAAATCTGGGGTCAGTCACATGCGCTGAGTCCTGACCAGTTGTCCAAATCAAGTAAACGGCCGAATTTTGTAAGCTTTACGGATAAACATGTGCTTTCCGACGGTAAGCGTTCAGTTGAGGTCCATACGCTGGCTGGCAGCGGGCATGCAGACGGTTTTGCTTTTGTGTATTTGCCGGCTGAAAAAATCTTGATTGAAGCCGACGCTTACACACCGCTACCTGCCAATGTTTCACCACCTATCCCGGCTAATCCCTATTCGGTGAATCTCTACGAAAACATTCAGCGCCTGAATCTAAATGTTGAACGGATTGCAGCACTGCATGGGCCGAAAGTGGTGACGCTGGACGACCTGCGTGCCTACATCGGTATCGCTAAGTAATTAAGCGGAATCAGGAAAGGTAACCACAGCGGTTGCCTTTCTCTTCCAACTGTCTGAAGAAAATGATGCTCAAAGGCAAGAAGGGCCTCAAATGAAGCCAAGGAGCTCTATTAAACGTGGGTTAGCGATTGAATAAAACACACGGTTATGGACTTTGCGAGATTTCAGGAGGTTCAAATCGTGAAGGGTTAGCAGATGATGAGAAATGTTCGGCTGGCTTGTTCCGATTTTTTCGAATATCTCGTTAACAGACAACTCACCCTCGGTGAGCATAAGGGCAATTTTGAGGCGTAGTGGATGGGATAGCACCTTAATCCGCCGTGCCATTAAATCGATTTCTTTGTCATTGCAATCGGCAATGATTTTTGTCGCCAAAAGTAGATCGGTGGATTCATTTGCCATAGGGCGGGATTCGATCTTTGCTTTTTACTTAGGTGGAGGCGGAGTCAGGTTGGTCAATCTGATAACCATGTGACTGGAGTAGCTCTAGGGCTTTTTTGATTTTTTTATTGTTGGTTTGATCTCTTTTTTCGTTGCGCTGCGGCGCTAGCTCGTAGCCATGAGTTGCCAGCCAGTTAATGATGCTCTTTAACCCTTTGTTGCCGATGCCTTCAGCTCGTTGAAGTTTTACGTAACCTAGCCGAGCCACTTCACCTGGGGTGAAATCGGGTTGGTCCAGCAATTTTCTTAGGGCATTTTGTTGAAGGGTGGTTAAGTCAGCGAATTCATCCCTCCGGCAGTCTGCTATCGACATCGTCGTTGCTCATCAGTGTTATCAAACGAGCTAAGGCTAGTGTGAGAATCTGCTGAGGCAAACGAAATTTTGCGTATATCGTTATTGTTTTTTGCCTATATTCGATAGTCGATGTACGGCCTCCGGGAGTTTGAATTCCCTTATTCGGAAAAAGTCGTTGGTCGCCAGTGCGACTACTTCTAAGATGATTCGGAAATACACATGGGCAAAGGAAAATTGCGGTGGGAAATAAAATGATAGTGGATGCCAATTACCGTTTCATCGCGGCTTATCAGGAAGTCAATGCGCGGATCAACCAGCGTCAGCAGGCTTTGGCTTTGTACGTAACCTTGGTGGTGAGTTTATTGGCTGCCCTCGTGGCTTTAAAGCCCAGCGCAGATTCTGGCAATGTGCCTGTTGAATGGCTGCTGTTGGGTTTTCCAGTAGCATCAGTGGCGTTGGCGTTTTTGCAATACAAAGCAGAGCGGGCTATTACCAATTTAAGGCGATTTTTGTCGGCCCTTGAACGTTTGGAAAACGCGCAGGAATATCTGCCCAGTTACAACACCCATGCCAGATGGGCCTTGGGGGCGAACCATGCGCGGCGATTCCATGATTACGCCACTGCGGTGCTGGTTGCTGGTGGTAATACGATTGGGTTGGGCGCAGTGCTAAATATCTACCCGCAAAG
The DNA here is from genome assembly GCA_041179245.1 of Pseudomonadota bacterium. Lineage (GTDB taxonomy): Bacteria > Pseudomonadota > Gammaproteobacteria > Burkholderiales > Rhodocyclaceae > JBEGTT01. The sequence goes on along the minus strand of JBEGTT010000244.1, from coordinate 3,371 downwards.
AATTGCAGAGTCACCATGGGCCTTCTGGTTTTCTGCGGGCGTGGCCGTTTTATCCGTGATTATTTTTCTGGTGATTCCAAAGTGGAGCTATACCCCGGAGGAGAGTTAGTCATACGATTTTGTAAAATGCAAAGTCATGGTTTGGTTATAAGGTTCTAAATTTTTATTCGTTTGCGTGAATAACGGCGGCAATTAAATTGACGCCACTGACATCGCGGCACCTTGGTTGGTGCCGTTTTTTTTTTGGATATTTTTCTGTGAAGGGATATTGATATGTCGAATGCTGAAGCTCAACGCCAGCAGACATCCCCTGCAAGTACTGAACTTTCCGTCGCTGCCTTATCCGTTCTGGAAAAAGCTCGGGAACAGGCGGTAATCGATGGGGTTCCGTTTGCCGGCAGCGTGACACCACAAGTGGCATGGGCGTTGTTTTCCGAAGGCGAAGCGGTGCTGGTGGATGTGCGTACTGCTGAAGAGCGCAAGTTTGTTGGACATGTACCGGAAACCAAGCATGTGCCTTGGATGACCGGTTTGTCGTTATCTCGAAATCCCCGGTTTGTCAAAGAGCTAGAGGCCAAAGCGGGCAAAGACGACGTCATTTTTCTGCTCTGTCGATCCGGTAAGCGTTCCGCTGCTGCTGCGGAAGCTGCTACCAAAGCGGGATTCAAAAACGTATTCAATATCCTCGAAGGGTTTGAGGGGGACTTGGACGAACTGCAGCGTCGCGGAGGCTTTAATGGATGGCGTCACGCAGGTCTGCTGTGGATTCAAGACTAATTTTCGATGTCAATTTTTCAACTGACTTTTTAAGGAGTCATCAATATGGCAACACATGTAGAACCCACAGCGCTGGGTGATAGCGCCGCACGGCAGCTAGCGAATGCCACAAAAACAACCGCCCAACTATCGACTATTACACCTCGTTGGCTGGTTCATTTGCTGCAATGGCAACCTGTCGAAGCCGGTATCTTCCGTTTAAATACGGTCAAAAATCCGCAAGATGTTCGTGTTGCATGTTCGCAACGTGATGAGTCTGAACTACCAAATACCTTCGTTGATTACGACGAACAACCTCGCGAATACTTCCTGAATGCAGTTAACACCATTCTGGATGTGCACACTCGCGTTTCAGATTTGTATAGCAGCCCGCACGACCAGATCAAAGAACAACTCCGCCTGACCATTGAAACGATTAAAGAGCGCCAAGAGTCCGAGTTGATTAACAACCCAGATTACGGTCTGCTGGCGAATGTGGCTGATGAACAGCGTATTTCCACGCTGACTGGCGCGCCAACTCCTGATGATTTGGATGACCTGCTAACCAAAGTATGGAAAGAACCGGCTTTCTTCTTGGCTCACCCACTGGCAATAGCGGCTTTCGGCCGTGAATGTACTCGCCGTGGCACACCTCCACCGACCGTTTCTTTGTTTGGTTCGCAGTTCATTACGTGGCGTGGCATTCCATTGATCCCATCGGACAAGATCCCGGTTGATGGTGGCAAAACCAAGATTCTGCTGTTGCGTGTTGGTGACAAGCGTCAAGGTGTTGTTGGCTTGTTCCAGCCTGGTTTGGCCGGCGAACAAAGCCCCGGTTTGTCCGTTCGTTTCATGGGTATCAACCGTAACGCCATCGCTTCTTACCTGATTTCACTGTATTGCTCATTGGCCATTCTGGTTCCTGATGCGCTGGCAGTTCTCGAAGATGTAGAGATTGGCAAGTACCATGACTATCCAGACACCTACAAGTAATGGTGTGGAGGGGCTAAGCGGTCGCACACCGCCCGGCCTTCCAGACGAAGCCACACTTGGACGGTTGGCGACAGCCTTTTTTCAGGCTTTGCCGGGGACGGCTCTGTCCTTTGAGGGCTTGCCGAACCTGCCGACTTCGCTGGGTGCGGGAAGCGCTCCACGCTTAGAGCCAAGTTTAGTCAGTATGCCGCCGAGTTTTGTGCCAGCGGTAATCCCAGAAAATCGGGTGGCGGCTCAGCCGTTTGGTTTGCCGGGTGAAGCCCAGTTGCATCAGTTGTTAGGTGAGTTGGCGGCGGATCGCCAGCCTGTCTCTTCGCCTTCTACGCCGGGTAATGCAAGCGGTTTCTATTTTTTAGAGCCGGCTAACGCGCAACAGAAAGTGCCACAGATTGGTGAATCCGCTCGCCCTGCATTTGATGTAAATGCTGTGCGTCGGGACTTTCCGATTCTGCAAGAACGGGTCAATGGCAAGCCGCTGGTTTGGTTTGATAACGCCGCAACCACGCAAAAGCCACAAGCCGTGATTGACCGCTTGGCCTATTTCTACGCTCACGAGAATTCCAATATTCACCGTGCTGCCCATGAATTGGCCGCTCGGGCAACCGATGCTTATGAGTCAGCGCGAAACAAAGTGCAGCGTTTTATTGGTGCGGGTTCGGCCAATGAAATCATCTTTGTACGCGGTGCGACGGAAGCCATCAACTTGGTTGCCAAAACGTGGGGTATACAGAACATCAGCGAAGGCGACGAGATCATCGTTTCTTTGCTCGAACACCACGCGAATATCGTGCCTTGGCAGCAGTTGGCTCAGCAAACCGGTGCCAAAATCCGCGTAATTCCAGTGGATGACTCGGGGCAATTGAAGCTCGATGAACTGCAAAAGCTGCTGAATCCCAAGACCAAGCTGGTGTCGGTGACGCAAGTCTCAAACGCGCTGGGGACGGTAACGCCGATTAAGCAGGTGATTGATATGGCCCATGCAGCAGGCGCGAAAGTGCTGGTCGATGGTGCGCAATCGGTTTCCCACTTGCGGGTTAACGTGCAGGCCTTGGACGCAGATTTTTTTGTGTTCTCTGGGCACAAGATTTTTGGGCCAACCGGGATTGGCGTGGTCTATGGCAAGAAGGATTTGCTCGAATCCGTGCCACCTTGGCAAGGTGGTGGCAATATGATTGCTGACGTGACCTTCGAGAAAATCCTGTTCCAGCCTGCACCGAACAAGTTTGAAGCGGGCACGGGCAACATCGCCGATGCCGTGGGTTTGGGTGCGGCGCTGGATTACGTGGATCGGATTGGTATCGAGAACATTGCTCGGTACGAACATGATCTGCTGGTCTATGCGACGCATGGTTTGTCGAGGATTCCCGGTGTGCGTTTGATCGGAACGGCGGCAGACAAAGCCAGTGTGGCCTCATTTGTGTTGGCCGGTTACACCACGGAAGAAGTGGGTAAAGCGCTGAACGAAGAAGGCATTGCGGTGCGCTCTGGCCATCACTGCGCACAACCGATTCTGCGTCGATTTGGCGTAGAAGCGACCGTTCGTCCTTCGCTGGCGTTTTACAATACCTGTGAAGAGATTGATCTGATGGTGTCGGTGGTGCGTCGATTGGCACGGGGCAAAG
>JBEGTT010000243.1:0-3363 GCA_041179245.1 Pseudomonadota bacterium | reverse complement strand
AGTCGTTGTAGTGGAGACTATCTTCCCTATCCATGCCCCCGAAAAACAGATGACTTCACCGCGGGCTTACATTGCGGAGTGCACCTCGCCAATCGAAACAAAAGAAGGCCCACGCTCCATTTCCATTTCACGGAGCGTATCGAGCAGTAAGAGTGCGTAGGCAAGCATCTGGCCTGACCGTTCGTACGTTTCGGGAACATAAACACCGTTTTCGCGCCGGGTTTGATGCAGATCGACAAGCCGGGATATGGCTGCAACCAGACGAACATCGTGGGGAACCTGCCCCTTTATCACTGAAACACTCAATGCATTACCTTTCGATAGCCCAAAAACATGACACCCAATAAATACATCGCAATATACGACATATCGTAAAAGCTAACATATAATGATATAGTGAGCAATAAATTTTGAAAATATCATGACTAAACTCGCCCCAACATCACCTGCAGAATTTCCATTTACCGCTAGGCAGCGCATGGAACACATTGAGCGTTGCTTGCTTTGGAAAGGTGAACTACAACGTGCAGACATCGTTGCTCACTTCGGTGTTAATCCTGCACAGGCCGCAGCAGATTTCCGTGATTACATGCTTGCTGCTCCAGGCAACATGGACTACAACAAATCCAGAAAGCGGTATTTACCATCAGCCACCTTCGCCCCAAAGTTCATCAGACCGGCCTCAATTGAAGAGTTTTCTGGTTTGCCGTCTACAGCTCTCGAACTCCAAAACTGGCCCTTGCCTCAACGCAAAGTTTCGCCAGATGTGCTAACGGCAGTCATAAAAGCAACAACTCGCAGAGAGGCGCTTGAGATTCGATATCAATCTATGAGCAACCCAAGGGCATCTTGGAGGTGGATATCACCACATTCATTTGCATCTGATGGTGATCGTTGGCATGTCCGGGCTTTTTGCCACAAGAACAATGAATTTCGTGACTTCGTAGTCAGTCGTATCGATGGAACCCGAAACTGTAAAGCGTCTGAGATTGACTCTTTAACGGATGCTGATTGGCACAGCTTTGTTCAGGTAAAACTGTTGCCAAACCCTCAACTTTCCGAACGACAACAGGCTGCCATCGCCTCTGAATATCAAATGCCACGTGAGAACAAGATTGAATTATCGATGAGGAAATCGATGGTGTTCTACCTAGAGGCAAAATTTTCGCCAGCACCGGAGTCTGTTCCAGCCGCACATCAAATGTTATTTGCATACAAAAAAGCAACAGCACAGAACCTATAAAGTCAGAAAACTGAAGAACAAGAACCACAACACTATCATTCAAGAATCTACCGTGTAAGTTTCGCTAAACTGAGATGTGGGTATTTATCCTGCTTCAAAGACAGCTTGAGTATGGATAGAATCACCTTCAAAAAGACCAAGCTGGCGCACATGTGCCGCAGCCTGTTCGGGATCAGCCGTGAAGAGAATAATAGCTAAGTCTTTTAGTGCCCTTGTGCAGCACACGTAGAAAAGACGGCGTGTTCGATCCACCGTCGTTTCTTCGCCGGCATCGATGTGTTTTTGGTCGTTTTCCGAAGGCGCTTTGAGACCCAAGCATTTTTCATAGGAAAACTGGAAATGAGTACTCTCAGCATCGTCTAGTACGACGAGCACCCTATCGAACTCCGAAATGTTTCGCTATTTGCGAACGGCTAACGAAAACCGCGAAGGTAATCCCCCCGTAGGTTAAGGGGAATCAGAAGTAGAATTTTCTCAGTTATGGATGAGGGGTTCTGCGATGAAGAAGTCTAAGTTTTCAGATAGCCAAATTGTTGAAGCATTAAAGCGAGTAGAAGGTGGTTTGCACGTATCTGAACTGTGTCGTGAGCTGGGCATTAGCATGGCTACGTTTTACAAGTGGCGAGCCAAGTTTGGCGGGATGGACGTGTCGTTGATGACGCGGATGAAAGAATTGGAGACTGAGAATACACGGCTCAAGAAGATGTATGCCGAAGAGCGCTTAAAGTCAGAGATTCTGAAGGAGGCGATGGCAAAAAAGTGGTGAGGCCATCTCGCAGACGAGAGATGGCTAAGTCGGCAGTTGCCAATAAAGGTATTGCGATCAGTTTGGCCTGTGAGTTGTTTCAGGTTAGCCAGAGCTGTTATCGGTATGAGGCCAAACTGAACGCTGAGAATGAACAGATTGCAGAATGGTTGATCCGATTAACGGACAACAACCGCAACTGGGGGTTTGGGTTGTGCTATCTGTATTTACGCAACGTCAAAGGGTTTGGCTGGAACCACAAACGGATTTACAGGATTTACCGGGAGTTGGAGTTAAACCTTCGGATCAAGCCAAGGAAACGCTTGGTGCGCGAGAAACCAGAGGCGCTGACGGTGCCGGATGCAGTCAATGAAGTTTGGTCGATGGATTTCATGCATGACCAGTTGGAAGATGGGCGGAACATACGATTGTTCAACGTAATTGATGACTTCAATCGTGAAGCTTTGGGTATCGAGGTTGACTTCTCTTTGCCGGCGGAGCGCGTTGTGCGCGTGTTAAGCCAGATCATTGAGTGGCGTGGAAAGCCGCTAGTCATTCGATGTGACAACGGGCCGGAGAACATCAGCGGAACGTTACAACGTTGGGCTCAACAAAATGGCATTCGGATTGAATACATTCAGCCCGGTAAGCCACAACAGAACGCCTACGTTGAAAGATTTAACCGGACAGTTCGGTATGAATGGCTGTCTCAGTATTATTGGAAAGACTTAAATGAAATCCAGTTGTTCGCCACGCAGTGGATGTACAACTACAATAACTTCCGCCCAAACATGGCCCTGGGCGGATTCACACCGAAACAGCGGTTGGCCATGGCCGCATAGCTCTACTTTCGAGACCCCCTAAAAATGGGGGGACTACCCTCCTTAAGTATTTCTTGACCTAGTTCTCGCTAGCCAAATGGCGACATCCTTAGTTAAAGCAAATTTTCCACGTCTGTTTTCAATGCTGAATACAGGAATCGGTAATGTTTTTCTGACGATTGCTTGGCGAAAAGCGTCACCAGACGTAAACCCCAGTGCTTCCCACAAGGACTTCCCGGTAATCATCGGGCCATGCTGGTTCATGAGAGCTTCTTCTAGCAGTTGCTCTAGGGATGGCGTAGAAGATTCAGAATTCATTAGTCACATGTGGTCACGAAATTAGTTCCGCAATATTACTAACCGCCTTGTACTGAGGATAGCTATACCTTGCCTCCTTAACTTTGCTCTTTTTAACCTTGTTATTTCATGCAACGAATTGAATTATTTATGTAATATTAAAAAACATTTCATTTTTTTAACTTGTAAATGACGACTCCAAGACGGCCAAAACGAGATCCAGAAATTGATTCAATCAGGACTATCTACTGGTACAG
>JBEGTT010000242.1:0-3399 GCA_041179245.1 Pseudomonadota bacterium | reverse complement strand
AGCCCCGGTCCATTCGAATACCCGCATTAATTTCGTTTTCATCGCGCTTGATTTCTTCCGTTGAACGGCCAGAAGTGCCATCCCGTAAGACGTCGCTATTCCGTTGGCTATTAACCATGGTTAGACGGCCCGACCATTTGTTGCCATCAGACAACGTTTCGCCCTCAAAACGAATTCGGTTAGCCCGGCGGAAGCTTTCCTCTCGATCATTACGACGAAGGATGGTTGTGCCAGTGTTTTCGTCAGAGCGAACAAGGTTGGTGGTGCGTTCGCCTTGCGCTAAAAAAAGCATCGGCCAAATGCTGAAACTGTCGCTGCCATCTTTCCAGTTAAGTTTAGGGCCGAAGAACAGCTCTTTTATTTCGTTACCCCCTTTTTCCGTTTCTTTTTGATTAGTGCCTGTAGAGTCTGAGCGACTCAGCGTTCTTTCAATCGGGCTTCGGTTGTCACTGATCGACAAAGGGACTGTCCACGACCAAGGCCCACTGCTACCGCCTTTGGTCAGGTTCATTTGCGTAACAGGTTCGCTGCCCTTAAATCCTGCTGCCAACTTGAAATTGGTAGAATCTTTTCGTTTGGCGCGGGTGGTAACCAAATTCACGACGACGGGGGTAGCACTGCCATATTCCGCTGAGGCCCCTTTGATAATTTCTACTCGCTCCAATTCTCCGGCAGGCATTCTGGCCACAATCATCAGGGCATGTCGCGCATCACCGGGCGGGCGTTCACCATCAACCAGAACCTGAACTGAGTCGCGCACCATGCCGCGAGAACGCAGGGCTACAGTGCCATCGCTACTAGGTACGCCAGCGTCGACACCCGGTAATTTGCTCAAGACTTCACCCACGTAAAGACCACCAGTGTCTTCGATGGCCTTTTTGTCGAGGATGGTTTTTTGGGTTGCAGAAGCGCGGCGTTCAGCAATGTCAGAGCCTTCCGCAGAAACCGTAATTTCTGACAGTACTTTTTCCTGTGCCACAGCTTGTGTTACTAGCAACAAAGCAGGCAGCGGAATGAATAAATTTTTCATGATCTTCTCGATTTAACTTAGATTGTGACGAGCTGCCGGAGGCCGACTGCGACGAGTAGTAACCCACTTAACATTTCAAGCTTCGGCAGAAACTGACCCAGTTGCAGACGGAGTTGTTGGCCGAAATAAGCCACACCGATGCCGATCACTAATGCAGGCCCAACAATGGCGCCTAAACCAAACAAAAATCCCAGCAGCCCACCTTCAATGGGGCTTGCCGTCATGCCAGCGGAAACCAGTACTGCACTCATCGGAACGCAGGGGGTAAGGGCCATTCCCGCACCCATTAAATACAGGCCACCGGGCAAAATGGGCTTGGGGGACGCACTACGTTTACTGAAAAACGTCACCGCTTGACCCTTTTCACAGGTTGTTGTTTGACAACCGCTTGATCGAAACTTCGACCTTGCAATGATGTGACCACCGACCAATAACGCGGCTAAACCAACGACCAGATGCACTAGCCAAGGTGAAAACTTGACTTGCAACTGACTCCCAGCCCAGCCGCTAACGACCCCCATGAACCCATAAACCGTTAGCCTGCCAAGAGAAACTGGCAACATAACTTCCCAAGATTTGCCAAGCCTCTCTCCCCTGCTCAAGTAAACCGGTGCAAGAAACGGCAGGCAGGTCGCCAAACAAGGACCAAGCCCATAGAGCAAACCCAAGCCAATCGCCATCGGAAACCCGACTGCAATGGTCAGATCAGGCTCGATCAACGATTTTCTCCTTGGTCAGCCTGATATTCCGACCGCGCTAGTACCGCTGCACCAAAGGCCGTGGTCGTTTGCGGAAAATCTGGCACTACCAATTCACGCTGTAGTTCGTCTTCAATCGCCGCCACTAGACCCTTGTTCAAGGCAGGGCCACCGTCAAAATAGACGCGGTCTTCAATTCCCACACGTTTTGCAAGCCGCACCGTGCGTTTAGCAATTGAGTAATGAATTCCGGCGACGATTTCTTCCTAACCGTGGCCGTATGCCAGCAAACCGATAATTTCTGATTCAGCAAACACGGTGCAGGTGCTGTTGATCGATAAGGGAGCCCCTTTGCCGTTGAAGTGGTATTCGCCGAGTTCTTCCAGATCAATTTCCAGATTACGCGCAGCAACATCTAGAAAACGCCCGGTACCCGCAGCACATTTGTCGTTCATCACGAAATTGCTGACGTTACCGGTATCGTCAATCTGGATTGCTTTAGAATCCTGCCCGCCAATATTGATGATGGTGCGAACCCCACCAAACGCCTTGCCTGCCTCGTGGGCACCAATGGCGTTAGCCGTAATTTCACTAATCGAATCATCGGCTTCTTTGAACAGCTTGCGGCCATAGCCGGTGGCAATCAGATACTTCACGGCTTCTCGCTCAATACCGCATTTTTCCAACAAAACCCGCAAAGCCTCTTTGGCGTTTTTATGGAACAAGCTGCCAGAGTCGGTGACGTGAACCCCTTTAATTTCCCCGGTTTCATCAATCAAAGCGGCTTTGATGGCAGTGGAGCCAATGTCGATGCCTGCAAAGTAATTCATGTGCGTTGCTGCCTTTTCCGGGTTTTGATGGATTCGAGAAACGCTTCGATACGAGTCGAAAGTTGTCCCATGTCATCAGGGCTGTAATCGGTTTCGACATACAGCATTGGAATCCCAGCTTTGTTCAGCGTGTCTGAAACGCTTTTTTGTTCCATCTCGTACACCTGACAACCTGCAAAGGATTGATACACCACGCCGTCGGCGTTAAAGCTTTGCGCTAACTCAAGCAGGCGGCGTAGGCGATCGTCGTTGCGTGTAAAAATGGGGCAGGTGCACGGCTTGAGGTATTTGTCCGCCAAGCTGTCCACCATGTCGTTAACTAACCATTCATCAACCGCAGTCATGTCATAGAGCATTCGATTGGCGGAGCAGGTTTCGTCAGCGACCACCACGCCACCGGCTTGCTCAATCAATAGCGGTAATTTCAGATTGGGGAAAATGGGAGGAGAGCCGGTAAACAGAATGCGCGGGGCTTTTTTCTGCGCCGCATTGAATCCCAATTTTTCACGTTCAGCGAGCTCGGCATTGACGGCTTCAACGGCATTCGTCCAGCGTTCAATGTCATCAAAGAAATAGGCATTGGTGATCAGAAACGCATCTTTACCCAAGAACAAAGACGGCGAACGCTTACGGAAAGCATTCATCGTGCGGAATGCCGCTTGGGCGCGCGCGGTTTTGCTCATGGCCGCCTGAAGGCTTTTTTTAGTCAGCTTTTGTCCGGTTAAAGTCCGTAATCTTTCAGAAAAGGCCCTAACTGAACGTTGCCAATACACCCGAGACGCCTCACTTTCTTTGACGTTTGGAAATTCCAAGTCATGCACTGCATAACCCATTCCTTCCA
>JBEGTT010000241.1:0-21136 GCA_041179245.1 Pseudomonadota bacterium | reverse complement strand
AAGCGCTCGTCCTGGATGGGGATGAGTTAACAACGCTGAGCGTCACCGTTGATGGAGAAGCCATTGGTCATCGTTTGACAGCCAACACACTGGTGATTCCCGATCTACCCGATACCTTTACGCTACAAACTGTCGTCCGTATCAACCCAGACAAAAATACGCGTCTTTCGGGGATGTACCGATCTAAAGATGGTTACTTCACCCAATGCGAGGCCCAAGGCTTTCGCCGCATTACCTGGTTCTTAGATCGTCCAGACGTGATGTCCACATACACCGTGACGCTGCACGCCGATAAAAATACTTTCCCGGTGCTGCTCGCCAACGGCAACCCGGTCGCCGCCGGTGATGAGGCGAATGGCTGCCATTGGGCAAGGTGGCAAGATCCATTCAAGAAACCTGCTTATTTGTTTGCCATCGTTGCCGGCAAATTGGACGTCCTGAAAGACTCCTTCAAAACATCTTCTGGCCGCACCGTACAACTCGCCATCTACGTTGAACCCGGCAAGCTTGACCAGTGCGCACACGCGATGGAAGCACTTAAAAAGTCGATGCGTTGGGACGAGGAACGTTTTGGGCTTGAATGTGACCTTGACCACTACATGATCGTCGCTGTGAGTGACTTCAATATGGGGGCAATGGAAAACAAGGGCCTCAATATTTTCAATACCAAGTACGTGCTGGCCCGTTCCGATGTCGCCACGGATGTCGATTTTGAGAATATCGACCGCGTGGTTGCCCACGAATATTTCCATAACTGGACCGGCAACCGCGTGACCTGCCGCGACTGGTTTCAACTGTCGCTGAAGGAAGGGCTAACCGTCTTCCGTGACCAAGAGTTTGGTGCCGATGTCCATAATCGTGCCATTGCTCGTATCCGTGAAGTACGCGGCCTACGTGCGGCTCAGTTCCCCGAAGATGCTGGCCCAATGGCCCATCCGATTCGCCCAGCTAGCTTTATCGAAATTAACAATTTTTACACCGCTACAGTCTATGAAAAAGGCGCCGAAGTTATCCGCATGATCCAAACACTGATTGGCCGTGACGCCTTCCGTTTGGGTATGGACGAATACTTCCGTCGCCATGACGGGCAAGCCGTCACCTGCGAAGATTTCGTTGCTGCAGTGGGCACACACGCAAACCCAGCCAGTGGCTTCAACATTCCTCAATTTATGCGCTGGTACAACCAGCCTGGCACACCACACGTTGCCGTTGAGGCAAGGTTTGATGCGGAAGCAAAACGGTACACGCTGAGCTTTACCCAGACCAATCCCCGCGCTTCGGATAACACCCCATACCTGATTCCGATTCGGGTGGCCCTATTTGATCCTGCTGGTCAGATCATTGCGGATACCGAAGAAACGTTGTTGCTGACTGAGTTAACCCAACAATTTCACTTCGATGGAATTACGGCGGAACCTGTGCCCTCATTACTCCGCGATTTTTCGGCCCCAGTGGTACTGGACTTCGCCTACACACCGGTACAACTAACCTTGCTGTTGGCGCACGAATCCGACTCATTTAATGCGTGGGAGGCAGGACAACGATTGGCTGCTGGCCTGATTCTAGCTGCGACATCAGACATACAACAGGGGAAAAACCCCTGTTGGCCGGCTAGTTTTATTGATGCCATCCGTCACCTACTCCAAGCTCACCCTCAACGCGGGGCTGCCTTTGTTGCGGAAGCTTTGACCTTACCCGGCGAATCAACACTAGCGGAAATGCAGGAGGTTGTTGACCCAGAAACCCTGCACACGGCCCGTAATAGCCTACGCCAACATCTAGCTGATCAGCTGGAAGGAGAACTCGCGGGTGTTTATGCCGCGTTAAGCCCTAGCGAAGCTTATGCACCTAGCAGCGAACAAGCAGGGCGTCGCGCCCTGCGTAATGTTTGCCTGTCTTATTTGCTCGAACTCGACACCACCGCTGTACGCCAAATGGCACTTACGCAGTTCAAAACAGCAGATAACATGACTGACCAATTTGCTGCTTTGGCGGCGCTTGCCAATGTTAATTCAGCGGAATGCCCTGAGCGTGAGACCGCATTAGCTGAGTTCTACGCACGCTGGCAAAACGAAGCATTGGTGGTCGACAAATGGCTGTCCGTCCAATCCTCTAGCCGCCGTCCAAACACCTTAGAAACGGTCAAACAACTCACTCAGCATCCTGCTTTTGAGGCCACGAATCCAAACAAGATTTACGCACTCATTCGTAGTTTTGGGGCCAACCTAGTACGCTTTAACACCGCAGCAGGTTATGAATTTATCGCGGAACAAATCGTCCTAATTGACCGTCTAAACCCACAAGTTGCCTCTCGGCTTGCCCGCTGTTTTGACCGATGGAAGAAATTTGATTCGGTACGCCAGCACGCAGCCCTATCGGCACTCGAACGAATCTCACAAGAACCCAGTCTTTCTCCCGATGTCAGCGAAGTCATCGCTAGATCATTGGGCAGATTGGCCTCAAACAGTTAATAAAAACCGACTAAAAATGAATACTCCTCCACGATTACTGGTTGTTGATGACAGCCGAACTTCTCGCTTGATGATTCGAAAAATTGTTGAATCCCTGCGCCCCGACTGGCTAATTACCGAAGCTGCTAGCGGCGATGAGTCCTTGGTTATGGTCAAAGAACAGCAGCCTGATTTTGTCAGTATGGATGTGAATATGCCCGGCATTTCGGGACTCGAAGCGGCTGGCCATATTCGCCTCCACTATCCAGATATCCGCTTAGTGCTTTGCACGGCAAATGTGCAGGAAAGTGTTCAGACTGCGGCAGCACGTGCGGGTGTTCACTTCGTGAGCAAACCGATTACACCGGTCTCCGTCGCCAAAGCGATCAGTTATTTTGAAGAAAACCACTAAGGCCTCAGCATGGGAACAACACTGACAGAACTCCAGCAAGATGCGCTGGGTGAGATTTTTAATATCGGCGTGGGACGCGCAGCTGCCGGATTAAGCATGATCGTGAATGATGAGGTTTTACTTTCTGCGCCCCGTGTTCAATTGCTTCCGCCTTCAGAAGTCCACCAAACACTGCTGGGAAAAGAATTTCAGTATTTCAGCACGGTGTCACAGGATTTCACGGGCCCGTTTGATGCCAAAGCCGTACTGGTTTTCCCAGAAGCCAATGCACTTACCATCGTCAGCCACATGTTGGGCGATGGCATTCCACCAGACGAGCTATCCGAGTACGAGCAGGAGGCCATGTGTGAAGTCGGCAATATCATTCTTAATGCCTGCATTAGCGCACTTGCTGACTTGTTCAAGGTATCTATTGAAGGCAGCTTGCCTGAACACCACTTCTGCAATTCAGATTCCATCAGTTTTTCAGGGATGAATCAGGAAGTGGTTCTCGTCTTGCAAGTGGATATGTCCATTTGTCAGGAACACATCGAAGGCCATTTGGTATTTGTACTCAGTGTCAGTTCTCTGGAAAACCTGATCCATCACGTTGATGAATATCTCAAATCACAGGGACTGGTGTAATGGAAACTCTTCCTTATGATCCTAACTGGGTTATTGATGCGCTCGCCAATGGTTTGGTTGTCTTGGATAGCAAGCAAGTGGTCGTTACCTGGAATCGCTGGATGGCTCAACGTTCTGGGATTTCAAGGGAGCAGGCCGCTGGTAAAACACTCGCTGAAATCTGCCCTGACATTCAAGGCTCTCGGCTTCATCAAGCTATTCTGGTAGCTACCCAGCACCGGATGTCGGCGCTTATTTCTCCAGCACTACATCAACCCACCCTGAAACTTTACCAAGCTGAAAAAGATAGGGCACACGACCGCCGCATGCAGCAACTGATTCATGTCGTTCCAATGCCGGTTAATAACGAAGCGGGCTGCCTGCTGCAAATCCACGATATGACGGCCACGGTAAAACGTGAGCGTCGCTTGCGCCTCCATGCCGAGCAATTAAAAGCTTCCTCATTCCTTGATCCCTTAACCGGTATCTATAACCGCAAAAAATTTGACGAAAGTATCAACGCCGAGTTCCTGAAGGCTCAAGAAAATCACACACCGCTCTCCTTAATCATGGTCAATATTGACCACTTGAAGCCGTACAAGGAGCATTACGGCGAACCGGAAACGGACCGCTGCTTAACTAAAATCGCGCAAACATTACGCGACACATTGAGAAATCCCGGTGATGCAGCGTTCCGCTTTGGCCCCGATGAGTTCGCTATTCTGCTGCCGGGAACAGGTGAAAAATCAGCAGGGATGCTGGCTGAACGGCTACGCTTACTCGCTGAATCACTGAAGATTCCCCACGCTTTTTCCAAGGCGGGACACTATCTAACGATCAGCCTAGGCGTATCCGCTACCGAAGACCCCAAGGACGTTGATGCAGAAACGCTCATTCACGCAGCGGATGTTGCCTTATATGAAGCCAAATCAGATGGGGGTAACAGCGCTATGTGTTTCTCGGTAGATACAGGAAATCTTCACGCCTGTTATTAATATACAAATAGCATTTACTTTGAGTTCGCAATCTGGCAGTATGCTATGAAGATATTTTTCTTCATGGCATATCATGCTTGCGCACACACTCAGAACATCTCTACTCTCCACTTTTTCCCAAACAGTCGCTTGGTTGGGAATCGTATTATTACTGGGGGCCTGCCAGCATGTAGGTCTGGAATCAGCCAACTTGGTGGGACATTTAGCCACCCCAGAGTTTCATTCCGAACGTCATAAAACCGTAGACGAAACCCCAAAACCGCTACCGTTAGTTGCCGCCTTGTTGGGGCAAGCCTCAAGCGCCCCCCTTACCTATACGTTGTCAGTCAACCGCGTCAATGTTCAGGACTTCCTGTTTGCCCTAGCCCGCGATAGCAAGCTCAATGTGGATATTCACCCTGATATTCAGGGCATGGTTAGCCTAAACGCCGTTAATCAAACGCTTCCCCAAATTCTGGAACGCCTTGGGCGACAACTAGATTTACGCCATGAAATGCTAGATGGTGTCCTACGCGTTCAACCAGATACGCCTTACTTAGTGCATTACCCCGTTGATTACGTCAATATCAACCGGCAAATCACCTCCACCATTTCAGCCAACACCCAGATTTCGAGTGGTCCGAGTAGTGACCTGCGTGCCTTGGCCCAATCAGCTAACAGCGCAGGCAATATTTCCAACACTCGGCTGGAAAACACGACGACCCACCAATTCTGGACATCGTTAGAACGCAATATTCAGGACATTCTGCGCGAATCTGACAAGATGCTGCCAGAAGGCAGCTCTGACACCATTACCGAAGAGGATCAGCGGAATTCGGGGTTTGGGGTTCATTCATCGAATAACAATAATCACCAAACCAAAAATCGCCACTCGCCCAATACGCCAGCGGCCCTGTTTGCCTTACCCCAGCCACAAGTCCCCTCTGCTGAAAGTAATAGCAGTCAAAACCGGGAAACCCGAGTCACTAAAACGAGGACATTCCGGGAAGCTGCATCCGTTATTGTTAATCCGGAGGGTGGGCAAATCAGCGTCCGCGCAACAGCCAAACAGCATGCTTCGGTTCAGGATTTTCTCCAGAGAACGCTGAGAACGGCACACCGACAGGTGCTCATTGAAGCCACCATCATCGAAGTCGAACTGAGCGATGGCTACCAGCAAGGGATTGATTGGTCGAGAGTTCGCGATAGTGGCGCTCAGAATTTTTCGCTCGCCCGTGCCGATGTCGGCGGTGACCCAACCAGTGGAATCCTACCGTTTGCGCTACGCAGCCAGGATAAGCGATCTTCCCTCAGCAGCAGTGTAGCCATTGATCTGCTGCATTCCTTTGGTAAGGTGAAAGTACTGTCTTCACCCAGACTAGCCGTGCTCAACAATCAAACGGCGCTGCTCAAGGTGGTTGAAAACATCATTTATTTCAGTGTAAAAGCTGACACAGTCGTCACCGCCAATATCGGCCCAACCACGACGGTGACAACGACACCCCAGTCGGTTTCCGTTGGACTGGTCATGTCGGTCACCCCACAAATCAGCGAATCTCAGCAAATTATTCTGAATGTTCGCCCGACCATTTCCAGCATTGCCAAATATGTGCCTGACCCAAACCCGGTGATTCCGATCCCGAATCAAGTGCCACAAATTCGAACGCGCGAAATCGAGTCAATTCTGAGCCTACAGCCCGGTGAAATCGCCATTCTTGGGGGCTTGATGGAAGATAGATCAGAGCAGAAGACAGGGCAATTACCGGGTTTTTCTGACATTCCATTCTTGGGTGAGTTGTTTACGACCCGCAACAACAGTAGCCGCAAGTCTGAGCTGGTAGTGTTACTACGCCCGGTACGTCTAGACACGCAAGCCACCAAGGTTGCGGCCATTGGCGCTATCACTCATGGCAACAATATAGAAATTGAAGAAGCCCTTTGGTTAGATGCCCAAGATGCTGTTGCCGCAAACCTTGAAACCCTTGAGCGATTACAACAATTACAAAATCACCACCCACAATCTGCGGGAATATGGCTCGCCATTGGTAATTACCATTTTCGACGCCTGCAACTCGCAGAAGCTCAAATGGCCTATCGCACTGCCCGGCAACTCGCCCCCCATCACCCAGATCCACTCACTAACCTTGCGTTGTGTCTAGAGCAACAAGGGGCAAAACATTTAGCCAAAATTTATTACCAACAGGCACTGGAAAAAATCGCCACAGTCCCTAGTAGCGACATAGCCTCGTCGAAATCTTGGCTAGCGCAAAAGTTATCCGCACTAGGGGCACGGGTCGAGGAAAAACCATGACGCTGATGACACCCCATCCGGAAAAGCTCGGCCAGCTACTCATTAACCAAGATTTATTGAGCGACATTGAACTTGAGCTGGCCTTACTAGAGCAAGGACAAAATCCGATGCTGCTCGGTGAGGTTTTACTCAAACTTAATTTCATTGATGAAACCAGCTTGACCCTAGCACTGGGGGCTCGGCTTGAAATCCATACTCCCGATTTGGCCGAGATCGTCCCTTCAACACAAGCACTCAATTACCTCCCCGCAGATTTCATTCGATCCGAACAGTGCCTACCCATTCGTCTTACTGAGCACAATGGACAATGCTTTCTTCAAGTCGTGCTGGCGCATCCGCAAGATCTGGTTCAGCTGGACCGAATTCGCCATGCCCTATCTGGCGGTATTTTGATCACCCCCTGCCTAGGCGGTAAAAAAGCACTTTCTCTCGCCATCGAACGCCTCCTTGGCATTGAACGCACGCACATTTCCAAAACCCTACTCCGTATTGAAGAGTCACCAGAGAATCTATATCAAGGCCACGCTGCCATTACCCTCGTTGATGAGTTGCTAGCCGAGGCGATTGACCAAGGTGCCTCTGACATTCATTTTGAGCCAGACCTTCATGTCCTCAAAATGCGAATTCGACTCGATGGTCTTTTACGGACCACCCACATTCTCCGTGCCCATCTCTGGCCCTCGCTATTGGTTCGCCTAAAGCTCATGAATGGCATGGATATTAGCGATACCCGCCATGCTCAAGATGGTCGAATGACCGTCGAACGGCCCTCCCGAACGATTGATATTCGCGCGTCTAGTTTGCCAACCCTGTATGGCGAAAACCTTGTGCTCCGGTTATTAGATCGAAACAAAGGCATACGGCCCTTGTCATCACTAGGCTTAGCGCCAGAGCAATTTGACTTACTTCTCCGGTTGCTTGAAACACCAGAGGGATTATTGCTGGTTACCGGCCCTACAGGGAGTGGAAAAACCACCACGCTTTACGCCATGCTCAGGCATTTGCAACGCGAAAGTCTGCATATCAGCACGCTTGAAGACCCGGTGGAATATGCGCTACCCGGCATTCGGCAAACAGCCATTGATCCGCCTAGGCTAGATTTTGCTGATGGTATTCGGGCCATATTGCGCCAAGACCCAGATATTTTGCTGGTGGGTGAAATTCGTGACGAAGCAACCGCGGCAATGACCTTACGTGCAGCTCAAACCGGACACCGCGTTTTTTCTACCTTGCACGCCAGCAGCCCATTTGCCGCATTACCTAGGCTTCAGCAACTCAAATTACCCCTCGCCGCCCTACGCGGAAGTCTGACCGGCATTCTGTCCCAACGCCTGTTGCGCCGTTTGTGCCCAAGTTGTCGTATTCCCCATCAACTATCCCGAACAGAATTACAGCAGCTGGGGCTTGAACATCATCAGCAACAGCAGCTACAGCTTCATAAGGCAAAAGGATGTCTTGCGTGCCAGCAAACTGGTTATCAAGGGCAATTACCTTTAATTGAGATTCTGCCATTTTCACCTGAGCTAGAAATTTTGCTGGATGACCAACACCGTTTAAGTCACGGGGAAATAGCCAAGGTGGCTAGACAATTAGGCTGGCAGAATCTGGCAGAACATGGGCGCCAGCGAGTTATGGCCGGCGAAACGAGCCTTGAAGAACTTTGCCGCACCGTCTCTCTGAGCACCTTGAGCACTTCACCCGCCCCGCTTTTCGAGCACAACTAGGCTCACAAATACATGCCCCACTTTGCTTACCGCGCGCTTACCCACCACGGCGAAATTCGTACTGCCCGCCTAGAGGCAGAAAATCAGGCCGCTGCAAATGAACGGCTACAGAGCCGACAGCTAACCCCTCTACGGATTCAACGCTGCTATTTCCAAGATTTATTTTCCTCAGTTCAGCGCCCAACTGACGACCTACTCAGCCACTGGTGCAAACAACTCAGCGCCCTCTTGAATGCGGGTATCGCCCTTGATGAAGCACTCGATGAGCTTCAACAGGACACCAGTACCCTCCATCCTGCGCTAACGGATCTGGGTCATCTTCTGCGGGAGGGGAAATCGCTTTCGGATGCACTAACTGAGCAAATCAATTGCCTAGATTCCAGATGGATTCGACTCCTAGCCGCCGGTGAACATGCGGGGCATCTGCCACAAACCTTGCAACAACTCGGCGAACACCTCGACTGGCAAGTCAAAGAGCGGAGCCAAACTCGACAGTCCTTAATTCAACCTTTGCTGAGTGCCTTCAGCGTCTTTGCGGCGATTATTTTTCTGTTGATTTATCTTGCCCCTCAGCTTCGGACCATTTTTTCTGCACAAACCCTGCCTTTAAGCACGGTCATTTTGTTCTGGGTCACCGACACCTTGAAAATACATGGACACTTGTTTTTTGCTGGGGGACTCACCCTAGGCCTGCTGATTTGGCTCATGCATCGCATCCATCCACAAAGCCAACGCCAGATTGACCTGCTACTTTTACGGCTACCCATCATTGGGCGCTTACATTTTCAGCAGCAACTGGCTCGCTACACCCACACCTGGGGTCTGCTTTACCAAAACGGAATTCCGATGCTGGAGGCCATGCAGGAGAGCAGAGGCAATGTTAACAATGCAGCGCTACACAACACACTGGCTCACGCAGAAAATCTGGTTGCGGGTGGGATGAAAACACGCGCTGCCTTTAAACAGGCCAGCGCGCTCTCTTGGCCCACCCCCACCTTACGCATGCTGCAACACGGAGAAAAAACAGGCGATCTGGCTGGTGCCATTCAGGAATTAGCGGTGCAACTCCAGCAACGCCACCAACAAACCTCCCGACAAATCAATAGTCTTTTGCAACCCGCCGTCACCGTAGGAAGTGGACTTTTACTGGCGTGGGTTGCCATGGCACTGCTCGGCCCCCTTTATGGTCAACTCAGCCAAAGTTTGCACTAAAACACCATGAACTGGCCACCTCAACCCAATCGCTCTCGCCTAGTTTTGCACGCAACCCGAGCCGGACACTTTGACATTTATCGGGTACCAATCAAGGGAGAGGTTTCTCCTACCAAGCACCTGACGCTGGAAAACACGGCTGCATTTTTAGGTTGGTTTGAACAAAACCACAAAACGACTCCATTCCACAACGCATGTTGGCGTGTATTGGCTGATGCGGTAGACCCGGTCAGTTGCTGCATAAATATCCCCGAATTAGGTCGTCGTGACCGTCAGAGTTTTCTGGTTCAGCGACTAAAAACCCATCTACCCGAAGCCCCTTGGCGCTACGCAGAAAACGCCATCAAAGACCCCTCGCTGGTATCGCTGATCGCATTACCCGAGAGTCACCGACCAGAACAGCAACTATTACC
Source organism: Pseudomonadota bacterium (assembly GCA_041179245.1). Taxonomy (GTDB): domain Bacteria; phylum Pseudomonadota; class Gammaproteobacteria; order Burkholderiales; family Rhodocyclaceae; genus JBEGTT01. The sequence goes on along the minus strand of JBEGTT010000241.1, from coordinate 11,037 downwards.
AATACTCTTCGCGATCCAGTCCAAAGGACATTTCCTCGAAGCATTGGTCACACCGGGGCAACTGCTAGCAGCCGAACACGCAAGCCCCCACAAAATTGAACTTCTGATCAGTAAAAGCTCGGAAGGAACGTTGGCAGCTCTGTGCGTACATGGGCAATTTCGCTTCAGCCGTCTGCTCCCTGCCAATATCGAAGAGGAAGCCGCTTTCAACCACCTTCGGCCTACCTTGCTGGCCCACCATATTCTGGGCCGTCACCAAGAGGCAGAGCTACGTGAACTACCCAATATCTACTCGCAGCAACTGATTAAGCAGTTATCAGTAGCACGTTTATCAGCGATTCCTTCTCAGCTACTCACCACCCCAGTTTGGTTTCAACAGTTAAAAGCCCATCGTGCTCAATTGCTGGCTGCCGTTTTTATAGCCATTTTATCGCTTGTGCTAGGGTTTAAGTTTAGCTGGCCGGCTGGACAAGAAACACCGGGGCTTGAAACCCGCTTGGATGAAGCCACATTGTTAAACCAAGCACAGCACCCAGAATCATGGCAACGACTTGAGGCCTATAGCCAAACCGATACTTGCCCCAACCTGTTTAATGCCATCCTGCAACTTTCACAAATCCTCAACCAATACCCAGATTTCTCGCTCGAAAACCTTCGCTGGGAATGCCTACATGCGCACCAACCGGCTCAGATCACACTCAGCATTCGCCTTCCCGAAACCACCTCCGCACCAGCCCTTGCCCTACAGGAGTTACTAGCAAGCCTGTCCATCCTCGGACATACCGGGGCAAGACCTGGCAACGAGGAATTAAAATTTGTCGTTCACATCCGCATCCCTGCCAATGAAACCCACCCCGTCGATTTTTCTGCCCTACACACCCAATCGGAGAAACGCGGATTATTCATACCCGCTTCGCTCAACCAATTTCAGGAGTGGCTAAACCACTGGGCTAAAAATTACACGTCCCAATCCTCACTCCCATCGTCCAAAGCAAAAATATCAGCCACATTAGAAACGTTCTTAACGACATCAAACCCATCCGCTGACCTAGAAAGCCAAGGAAACCAAGGAAACCAAGGAAACCAAGGAAACCAAGGAATTCTCGCTCTTTCGATTAGCACAAACACTGAATCTGCGGCCTTACTTGCACTGGAATCCCTCGTTTTAACGGCACCTGCCCTACTAAACATGACGGCCTGCGAATGGAGTCTTAGCCCAAACAGCGATAGGTCTGAAAAACTCCACTTGAACACGACCTGCCGTTTGTTCTGGCAACGATTGCCGGACATCAATTCATCGACCACGCTAGGCGATTTGCCCAAGCCAACGTCCGCAACATCAAACGACACTCTGCGCTCAGATTTTTCACTCCTTGGGAAACTATTTAAAGCCATCCGAGCGACATCCACTGCCTCACAAGAAACCGATACTCACAAACTCGCCAGCCACGGCTGGATCAAACGTAGTGACGGCGTGGAGCTACGTTGGCCATCCCCATGACACACCAATCCCCACAACAGGGTTTTTCCATTTTCTGGGTACTGCCTTTGTTACTCGCTATTGGCACCTCTAGCTGGCTGATCTCCCGAAACAGTAGCCTCCTTCAGCCATCGGAAGCGGTCACCGAACAGTCCTTAATGACGGCCAAGATGGCGTTATTGGGTTATGCCGCGAGTTACCCTGAAATTCGCCAAAAAGACACCGCCAACCGCTTAGCTTATGTTTACGGTCATCTTCCTTGCCCCAGCCTCGACAACACCAATAATGCCGGGCAAGAAGCCCCGCAATGTGGAAAACAAGGCGTTTCAGTGTTAGGACGTTTGCCGTGGACCACGCTTGGTTTACCTCCTTTGATGGATGCTAGCGGTGAATGCCTCTGGTATGCCATCAGCGGCAACTACAAAGCTAATCCCAAAGCAGATTTACTCAACCCGGACGTGCCGGGGCAGCTGGTGGTGCAAACCTTAGGGAATCGCGGCGCGCTCACCTTGGCTGATGACGTGATAGCGGTCGTCTTTGCCCCAGGTAAACCTCAGCCGGGCCAAGCTCGCACGCTGGTGGGTAAAAATACCTGCACCAGCGACCTTATCCCGGAAAATTTTCTGGATGCGTTTCCCGGTGGAAGCAATGCTAGCCTGTCCCCTGATCCCGAAGGGATCAGTTACTTCATGCAGGCTTTTACCGTACAAGCAACGCCAGAACCCCCTAACGACCGACTGGTCTGGATTACCCGTCAAGAACTCTTCAGCGTACTGGAAAAACGCCCGCTTCTCAAAAGTGGAACCGCCTTTTTTGACCCCACCTATCTCACAGCCCCCTCGAATACCAAACCCGCATTAGCCCAACGCGTAGCCAACTGCCTGCGAGAATTTGCCTTAAAAGGCAGTGTCCTAGCTAATTCACAATACGGAAGATTACCTTGGGCTGCCCCACTTAAGCTCTCATCTGCTGCCCCAAATACCTTCAAAAATGACCGTTTTAATGATCAGAAAAATTTGCTGGCAGGACGTATTCCGATGCTGTTATGGGACACCAAACAGGCACTGGCTAGCACTGCATTGCTGGGAACGATAGCGCAATGCGCCAGTAGCACAGATACTGACTGCCGGCTCTTCCGCACCAACAACTGTACGGATCTGCTACCCATCGCCGGCTACCCTACGGCGAGTGACAGCTCAACGCACAAGGATTCGCCGGATGGCTGGTTGGAAAAGTGGAAAGACCATCTGTTTTATGCCGTTGCGCCCGCATTTCAGCCCGCGACAGGTTATGCCAATACCTGCCAATCCAGTAATTGCCTACAGGTAAACGGTCGCCCCTATGCAGCCATCGTTCTGTATGCGGGTAGTACATTGGTAGGGCAAACCCGTCTGACCAATGCAGACAAACAAAATGTCGCCAATTACTTGGAAAACCAAAACGCTACTAGTGTCGCCAGTAATGGACGAATATTTGGTGCGGCAGGAAATGATCAGATGGTCTGTCTGCGTCCTGATTTGTCTTTATCCATCGGCTGTACCGATTAAACCGACCAAATCCACAAAACGATGACAGCAAACCCACGCACCAAATATATGGCTGGTTTTAGTCTTATTGAGCTTTCCATTGTGCTGATTATCGTATCCCTGCTAGCCAGCAACTTGCTACCTAATCTTCAGCAACAGCGGCAACAACAGGCCATCCAACTGAGCCAACAGAAACTGGAAACAGCGCGTGAGGCGCTGATGGCTTATGCACTCCTGAATGGCAACCTACCCTGTCCCGATTGGCAAACTAACCCAAGCGACAGCAACTATGGTCTCGCTGCAGATAGCTGCATCAATTCCCCCAGCGAGGGTTGGCTTCCTTTTCGCACGCTTGGGCTAGCCGAAGGAGATGGCTGGTTTGGGCTGCTACCAGGAAGTCAGGCTGGGCGAATTGTGTATCGGGTTGACCCTGCATTCACCCGTTCATTCAGTCAGCGGATTTCACTCAATACCACTTTTATCAGCAATTTGAGCGTTGTTGATTTCTCGGGCAACAAACTGACGTCCGAGGTAGAAAGGCCCATCGCCATCCTCATTTCCAGCGGACCAGATGGCCAACTTAACGGGGAAAATGCCAGCTTTGAACTCGACAGCCAAATTCCCCGTTACGAGAGTCATCCCCAGACCGCCGGATTTGATGATTTGCTTATTTGGCTTGGCCGACCCAGCCTCTATGGCGTGTTAGTCAAAGGCGGAGCTAACCTCTAGGTGGAACAGGGACGTGAACAAACTCAGAGATCGGCCTTTTCTAGCAACATTGCGTCACCGTAGCTAAAAAACCGATATTTTTGAGAGATGGCATGTTGATAAGCAGCTTGAATTATTTCCGTCCCAGCAAAAGCTGAAACCAGCATCAACAAGGTTGAGCGAGGCAAATGAAAATTGGTTATCAGGCGGTCAACAACGTTAAAACGATAACCCGGCGTTATGAAAATCTCTGTTTCAGCCGCACCACCTTGAAGTATTCCACTGCTAGATGCAGATTCCAACGCCCGTAAGCTTGTCGTTCCAACAGCAATGACACGATTACCCGCTTGCTTAGTTTGTTGAATTTTTTGCACCGTTTCCGCAGGAATTTCAAAGCGTTCCTTGTGCATACGGTGATCCGCAATGTGGTGAACACGCACAGGCTGAAAAGTCCCCGCCCCCACATGTAACGTCAGAAATGCTGTTTGAACGCCTATTTGCGCTAATTGTTCAAACAAGGCATCGTCGAAGTGTAGCCCCGCTGTTGGCGCAGCCACTGCCCCCGGCTCACGGGCATAAATCGTTTGATAACGCTGTTCATCAATTTGATCAGCCGCATGATCAATGTAGGGTGGCAAAGGCAGGCGACCAAACGCTTCAGCCAAATCCCAAAAACTGAGGTCATGATTACTCAACTGGATGGCAAAAAACTCTCCGACTCGCCCAGTTACCACAACCTCAAACTGGGCTGCTAAACAAAGCTTCGTGCCTGGCTTCGGTGACTTACTGGCCCTAATTTGTGCCAATGCCTGCTGCGGATTCAGTATCTGTTCAAGGAGGACTTCAATTTGCCCTCCGCTCGCTTTCACCCCAAAGAAACGAGCCCGAATCACCCGCGTATCGTTGAATACCAGCAAATCCCCTGATTTCAATAAACTAGGCAATTCTGAAAAACCCCCATCCTTAAGCTGGTCACCGACAACGTGAAGCAGCCGACTAGCTGTCCGCTGGACAATGGGGTACTGAGCAATTAATTCGGGCGGTAGTTCAAAATCAAAATCATCAATAGTGCGCATAGGATTCGCAAATATTAGGGTATCAGGGCATTACTCAAGCCTAAACTCAATCGGCAGGAGAATTTCGAATGCTTGGGAACGTAACGATGCCGGAATAAGTGCTTGCCGGAACGCCTTTTCTACCAAGCGTAAAGCCTCATTATCCAGTACTTCAAACCCACTGCTTTTGCGTAAATCAAATATCGGCAGACCAGCGGGAAGCACAACGAGTGAAATTTCCACTCGACCTTCCCAGCCAGACTGGGACGCAAGCAATGGGTAACTTTTATGGCGTTTAGCAAACCGTGCAAGCGACAGTCGCATTTCTCGAACGCCATCATGCTCGCCCCCCAGGAGCAAAGGGGGATGAACATCTGTGTCTCGAAGAATCTCACTGGCTGCAGAGGATTGTTTTAAGAGACTTAGGTTGTCACTCGTCTGCTGCGCTTTGTTGCTAACAATGACCGGTTTATGTTGTTGCAAAGTTGGCTGCCTCCCCTCTCCTGCTTGCAAAACAGATGTTGGCTTACCCTCTGTCACGTCTAACCTTGCGTTAACTTGGCGTAAAAGTGGTTCATGCAATTGAACTGGGTAAAATGACGCAAGCAAAAGGCCGTGTGCCATCAATGATAGCGACACGGCCCACTGTAACGGAGAAGGGAATATTGCCCGGTCAGTCACCCACTGATTTCTGCAAAGCTTGCGTAGCAGGTTTTAGAACGACGGGTTCATCAACGGTGACGGGATGCCAAGGCCCTGTTAATCGCCACTCACCCTTTTCGTCCTCAAGAAGCGCATTAAAACGCCCAGCAGGTTCCGTAGTGAAAGTACCTCGGTAAAAACCAGCGCCCTGTTTAACCAATTCAACCGTCTGATCCATACCATTACGGGTAGGATGCACTAACTTAAGAGTTAATTTCTCAGGTGCCTGCAACGTAGTATTGCCATGTAAAAAAGCCTGAACGAGAACCCCGCTATAGGTGATCTGGACAGAAACACCAGAGGTCACGGCATTCTGGTCACGCGTTTTAACTTGGTTAATGCCTAACCCTTGTTTGTAGTAATCATCACTTACCAGACCATCCCAGCTTTTCACTGCCAGCACGGCTGTAACCATGCCCGCAACAATAACAATGGCCGGCCCAGCCATCAAAAGCCATGGCCAGCGATGTTTGTACCAAGGTAAAACGTCTTGCTTAAAGGTTGTTTGCGTCATAGTTGATTAATTTGGAAGAATAAAAGAGGCTTTTTCATGAACTGCTATTTTCGCATCTTCCTTCGCCTGTACATCGAAATAAATCTTGTGTGAGCCTTTTGGTGCAACATCTTCTGCGACCCTCACACTCACAGTGACTTCATGATTGCTTGCTGCTTCAACCGCAATTTCCTTTTCTGATACCAGATCAACCCCGTCCAGACCGCTCACTGAAATCGAGTAGACGTGTGGTGATTCAGTAGCATTCATGATTTTCATGGTGTAGATATTTTCAATCCGGCCATCATCAGCCTCACGGGCCAAACTGCTACGATCACGAATCAGATCAACTTTTAACGGGACACGAACAGACATTGACCATGTGGTAGCAATCACCAAAAGTCCCAAAATTACAGAATACAGAACGATCCGTGGCCGACGAATGTTGTGCTTCAGAATGTCAAACGCTTTCATATTTGCAGAAGCGGTTGCGCAACCTTTTCCGCACGTTTTAACTTCCTGACTTTCACGATCTAGTACATTTTCTGTGGTGTAGCGAACCAACCCTCGTGGGAGTCCGATTTTATCCATAACTTCGTCACAACCATCAACACAGGCACCACATCCAATACATTCGTACTGAAGACCTTTACGAATATCAATTCCGACAGGGCAAACCTGAACACAAATTCCACAATCCACGCAGTCACCGAGATTATTGGTATCCGCGCTATTTTTCTTGCGCTGGCCACGAGGCTCTCCACGCACGGGATCATAGGTAATAACCAAGGTATCCGGATCAAACATAACACTCTGAAAACGAGCATACGGGCACATATATTTACAAACCTGCTCGCGCATAAAGCCCGCCATCAGATAGGTAAAACCGCCGTAAAAGAAAATCCAGAAGATTTCCCAAGAACCGAAATCACCGGTGAGCAAGCTGGCATTTAGTTCTGAAATAGGGGTGAAATAGGCCACAAACGTGTAGCCCGTAATTAATGAAAAGCTGAGCCATGCAGCATGTTTCAATAATTTTAATTTCAGTTTATTCGCGTTGAGCGGGGATTTGTCCAACTTAATTTGTTCTGGACGATTCCCCTCAATTTTTTGTTCAACCCAAACAAAAATCTCGGTGTAGACCGTTTGCGGACAGGCGTAACCACAAAATAATCGACCAGCCACCGCTGTAAAAAGGAACAAGGCGTAAGCAGAAATAATTAGCAACAGCGCTAGATAGAAAACATCCTGTGGCCATAATACAAGACCAAATAAATAGAATTTGCGCTCAACCAGATGAAAAAGAATAGCTTGGCGATCATTCCATTCCAGCCAAGGCGTCCCGTAAAAAATAATTTGAGTAACAAATACCAGCACCCAACGCCATGTCTGCCACCAACCCTTAACTGCTCGGACATATATTTTTTTATGTTTTTCATACAATGACACCGCTTGAACCTTGTCTTCCGTCGGTATCGCTGTATTTTTATCAGATTCGTTCATCAGGCTGCTCTCCATAAAATCCAGTTTGTTATTTTCTCAGATTCGATTGAGTAATGTTTGAGATTTATCAGCAAATGCTAATTTATCCCATAAAAAAAGGGAGTGGATAACCACTCCCTTCTTTACTAGCGTTAAACCGTATTACTTGTGGCTCAAGCTATATACATAGGCAGACAACAGATGAACCTTGGCTTCGCCTAAGAAATCATTCCAAGCGGGCATTTGATTAGAACGACCTTTGGTAATGGTCTCTGTGATAGCTTTTTCGGAGCCACCATGTAGCCAAACATTATCTGTCAGGTTAGGAGAGCCAATAGCCTGCATCCCCTTGGCGTCAGCACCGTGGCAAGCTGCACAAACTGCCTCAAACTTCTCTTTACCCTTAGCAGCAGCTTGGGCATCAGAACCCTTGCCAGACAAAGACAGAACGTATGCGACTACGTCTTTCGCGCCTTCTTCACCACCAATGGCTTGTTCATTACCACCATAGGCTGGCATTACACCATTGCGCCCAGCAGAAATGGTTGCCTTTAGCTGCTCTGGCTCACCGCCGTACAACCAATCGCTGTCTGTCAGGTTAGGGAAACCCTTAGCGCCCTTAGCATCTGCGCCATGACATTGCACACAGTATGTCAGGTATAGGCGCTTACCCATTTCCATGGCTTGCTTGTCGGCTGCTACTGCTGGCACATCCATTGAAGCAAACTTGGCATAGATAGGACCGTAGACTTCTTGAGCCTTCTTTTCTTCAGCAACGTGCTGACCTGCAGAAGTCCAGCCCAAAATGCCGCGGAAGTTACCAAACCCTGGATATAACGCTAGATAACCAATAGCGAAGAAAACAGTGATGTAGAACAACCAGCTCCACCATTTTGGCAGTGGATTGTTGTACTCCTCAAGATTTTCATCCCATTTGTGGCCAGTAACCTGACCGGGGGTAAATACAGCTGACTTCTGTGACACCAAGATAACGAGACAGGCAATCAAGCTACCTGCCACGATAATCATGACATACAGGTTCCAAAACTCATTAACGAAATCGCTCATAGTAATTTCCTTTGATTAGCGAGGACTTGGCCTTGAATTCACGTCCGAATCATCATCGTCTGCGAAGGGTAGATTTGCAGCTTTGTCATAAAACTCCTTGCTACCCCGCCGATACGCCCACCAGACAATCCCCAGAAATAAGAGGAATGATAAAACGGTTGTAGCAGCTCGCAGATCGTTGATGAGGTCCATGATTTACTTGGTGTTCTTCAGAGCCGTTCCCAGCCCTTGTAGATAAGCAACCAGAACATCCTCTTCGGTCTTACCTTCGAGGGCCTGTTTAGCACCAGCGATATCTTCGGCTGTGTATGGAACACCAACCAGTGTCAATGCCTTCATTTTCTTTTCAATGTCAGCACCAACAGTTGAAGACGCCGCAGTCTTTTCAAGCCAAGCAAAAGCAGGCATGTTGGACTCAGGCACTACGTCACGCGGATTGCGTAGGTGGGCACGTTGCCATTCATCTGAATAACGACCGCCAACACGATGCAGATCAGGACCAGTACGCTTGGAACCCCACTGGAACGGATGATCATAAACATACTCACCCGCTACAGAATAGTGACCATAACGTTCTGTCTCAGCACGGAACGGACGAACCATCTGTGAGTGGCAGTTGTAACACCCCTCACGAATGTACACATCACGACCAGCCAAAGTAACTGCCGTGTAAGGCTTTACACCCTCAACTGGCGTTGTTGTCGATTTTTGGAAGAACAGCGGAACAATCTCCAATAACCCACCCCAAATTACAGCTACTAGAGTGAAGATAATCAGAAGACCAACATTCTTCTCGATTTTTGATTGCAAACTCATTATCAAAACCTCCCTATTAGGCGTGATGTGCAGCTGGAACCAGCACAGGCGCATCTTCAGACTTACCTGCTGCGATGGTCTTGAACATGTTGTAAGCCATAATCACCATGCCACTCAAGAAGAGCAGACCACCTACTACACGAATCGTCCAGAATGGGTAGGAACCCTTAACTGATTCAACGAAGCTGTATGTCAGCGTGCCATCGATGTTCACTGCGCGCCACATCAGACCCTGCATCACACCAGAAATCCACAACGCAGCGATGTAAAGTACAACGCCAATCGTAGCAACCCAGAAGTGAACAGTGATCAACTTAACGCTATACATTTCACTGCGACCAAAGAGACGTGGCAACAGGTAGTAAATAGAACCGCAGGAAACCATCGCAACCCAACCCAGAGCACCTGAGTGAACGTGACCGACAGTCCAGTCAGTGTAATGAGACAGCGCATTGACCGTCTTGATTGACATCATCGGGCCTTCAAACGTGGACATACCGTAGAAAGACAGAGATGTAATCAGGAACTTCAACACAGGGTCATCGCGCAGTTTGTGCCAAGCACCTGACAGAGTCATGATCCCGTTGATCATGCCACCCCAAGACGGAGCCAACAAAATCAGAGAGAACACCATACCAACTGACTGAGTCCAATCTGGCAACGCAGTGTAGTGAAGGTGGTGAGGACCCGCCCACATGTATGTGAAGATCAGCGCCCAGAAGTGGACAACTGACAAACGGTAGGAGTAAACCGGACGACCCGCTTGTTTAGGCACAAAGTAATACATCATGCCCAAGAAGCCTGCTGTCAGGAAAAAGCCCACTGCGTTGTGACCATACCACCACTGAATCATCGCATCCTGAACACCCGCATAGGCAGAGTAGGACTTGAACAGCGTAACTGGAACCTCAGCACTATTGACCAAATGCAACAGCGCTACGGCAATGATCATAGAGCCATAGAACCAGTTGGAAACATAGATATGCTGAACTTTACGCTTAGCAAGTGTTCCGAAAAACACAATTGCATAAGAAACCCAAACCAGCGTAATCAAAATATCAATCGGCCATTCCAGCTCAGCGTATTCCTTACCTGTAGTAATACCAAGCGGAAGAGTGATTGCTGCGGAAAGGATAACCACCTGCCAACCCCAGAAAGTAAAGGCGGCCAACTTGTCACAGAACAAACGTGTGTGACTAGTGCGTTGCACTGAGTAGTAAGACGTTGCGAAGAGCGCACAACCACCAAATGCAAAAATCACCGCATTGGTATGCAATGGACGCAAGCGCCCATAGTGCAACCATGGCCCAATATTGAGCTCTGGCCACACGAGTTGTGAAGCGATAATGACACCCACGAGCATCCCAACGATGCCCCAGATGACGGTCATCACGGCAAACTGCCGCACGACCTTGTAGTTATAAGTTTGCGTTTCCGACATGGACCCACCCTCTCTTTGTAAATAAAAAAACCAGAACCAACCGATTCACACACATTTGTAAGGGTGTGTGGCGATTTGTCGCAGAATGTTATTTTAGCCGCAGAACGGGGAATTTGATATAGATCAACATCGAAGAAATGAGGGATTGAGATTTCACAATCAACAAAACGCTTTAAAACGCACTTCCCCAATCCCCGCAGCCCCCTCTAACTTAGCTCTCTGCAACTTATACATACCGCGCTATATAGGCACCCACAAAGCGTTTC
>JBEGTT010000240.1:0-11255 GCA_041179245.1 Pseudomonadota bacterium | reverse complement strand
GATGCCAATGATCGACTGCGCATAGCGTTGCAGGAAGCCGCTTCAGTTAATGCGGGGGAAATAGCCAGCGCTTGCACCAACAAGTCTGAAATTCCCCACGCTGTGCGACGCGCCCGCTTGGTAGCCGTCGCACAGATTTTCTAAGCGCCTGTTCTACTGAAGAGCCAATTACTGAGCCAATAAGGCTTCAGCGGTCATCCCAACGCGCACATTGCCCCACATCCGCCCATTAATCTGAATCGGCATGGCGATATCACAAAGCACTTCACCCGTATCACGCAAATAAGTCTGCAACAGCATCGTTTCGTTATTACACGCCGCACGCTTTTCTGGCGGCCGTTCGAATTTCCGACAGGTCCGGTTACCAATCAAATCAGCGTCGTAATTACCGGTCAGCGGCTTAGAAAATTTCAGGTTGTGGGCTGACAAATAACTGTCTTCTGTGACCGCCACGGCAAAAACGCTCCCAGGAATTTCCCCTAGACACTGTTCCATATAACCTTGGCAGTGGCGACCAAATTCATCGCCCCAACTGACTTTGTATTTTTGTGGATTGGTGCCAGAAATGGGCTGGTAACTGCGGTCAAACACCGATACGCCGCGTACCGACATTTCGTTAAGGGCTTGTTGCACCTGATCGCGAAAGATTCGAGCGCGATCAACAGCGAAATCAAACGACCCGTGCCCAATCTTGAAGCGTGAAACCAGCTCTTGAACTGCTTCCGTTGCCTGAGCCAATACCACCGCGCTCAACTCAGATTTATGCATATGAGAGCTAACCTCGGCAGAAAGATCATGAATAACCATCACGTTTTCATGAACTTGCCCGTTGGTGGCCGTCAGCTTCTCCATTGCCGTAGCAATGTCCGACAGTTGCTCGCTAGTCACTTCCAAGCCGCCCAACATGGCACGGAACTGATCCGCTGAGCGAACCACGACATCACGTGTCTGACGAACATCCAAGTTGATCTGCTCATTTTCATTGCGCGCTTCGCTCACAATGCTCAACATGCCATTGATATTGCCCGAGATTTCAGTTGTCGCCGCATTAACCCGTTCAGCCAATTTGCGAACTTCGTCGGCGACCACTGCAAACCCACGGCCAGCCTCTCCCGCACGCGCCGCCTCAATCGCCGCATTGAGCGCCAGCAAATTAGTTTGATCGGCTACATCACGAATCAGGGAGGTGATTTTTTTGACACTTTCTGACCGATCATGTAGCTCATCCACGGTGGTATTAAAGCGGTCAACACGATCACTAACTCGGTTAATCTTGTCTGCAATCTCAACCATTTCAATCAGCGAACTGCGAGCACTGTCTAAATTCTCAGCGGTTGATCCTGAAATACGGTGAGCGCTGGCCGACACATTCTCAATAGCCTTCGTCGATTCGTTGCTCGCCTCAAATACCCTGTCGGTCATTGCGGTCTGTCGCTCGGCTCCCTGCGCAGTTTCATCAACGCGAACCTTAACCAAGGCGGCTTCGCCGGCGATATTGACCGACATCTTGCGAACTTCTCCGATGATCTGGCGCATTTTTTGAGCAAACTGGTTATAACTAAGCGCCAGCTCACGAAGTTCATCATTGGTAATGAGCGGCAAGTCGTGCGAAAAATCACCCTCGCCCCGAGAAATTTCCAGAAAGATGCCGCTAATTTTCTTTAGCGGACGAACAATCAAAAAGCGCATGTAGCAAATCAAGCCAACCATCGCAACCAGTGAAATCACACCCAAAACACTGATCACCCATAAGCCCGCGCTCAACTCGACCATCACGGCATCAACAACCGGCCCAGCCACACCGGCTTTCTTAAGCAGTATTTCTACGGCGTTCTGATGACTGACATACACCCAACTAATAACGGGATAGCTGACTAAAAGGAAAAGAAAACTGAGTAGTTTCTTGGTCAACGAGTTAAAGAATGTTTTCTCGATGGACTCGTATATATCCCAGAATAAAGACATCGTCACTCCACTGTCGGGCATTTTGTTTTCGCGCTAACGGTAAATCCGTAGCGAATGAAAAAAACAATTATACGAAAAATATCAAATACTTCAAGCTCTTTTAATATGCGCAAAATACCAATCAAATTTGGCGACTAATGTACGTCACCATCTACGTACAACCAGCGGGCAGACACACACGAAAATCGGCTAGTTTCATGCAAACGATGGGCGCGGCCCCCTGCTTTGTAGCGGGCCACAAACTCAACCACCCCTGTCAGTTTTCCTTTGTCACCAGAAGGCAACGGAGCACGCTTAATCTCCAGACCTAACCATTGCGGCGCCGGGTTTTCATTGAGATCGAGTTGAGCGGGGCGCGTGTCTTGATGCCAAGTGTGCAGCAGATATTCCGCATCCTTCCGCACAAAAGCCGAATACCGTGAGCGCATCAAACTTTCTGGGTCAGGCGCATTCCCAGACATCCAGCGGCCGCAACAGGATTCAAATGGCGAATCCGCACCGTACCTACCGCAAGGGCAACCGGGCTCAGAAGGATATTTCGATTTCCTCACCGGACAGCCTGACTAAACCTTGCGGTAAATCTCAGCGCCAGATTTTACGAACTCCACCGCCTTGGTTTCCATGCCGGCAGTTGCCACACGTTCCAACGCGGCTTGCTCGTCAAGCCCTTGTTGTGCTGCGTAGTCACGCACATCTTGGGTAATCTTCATCGAGCAGAAATGCGGGCCACACATGGAACAGAAATGCGCCACCTTGGCCGACTCCTTAGGCAAGGTTTCATCATGGAAGGATTTGGCTTTGTCTGGGTCAAGGCCCAAATTGAACTGATCGTCCCAACGGAACTCGTAGCGTGCCTTAGACAATGCGTTGTCGCGAATCTGCGCACCGGGATGACCCTTGGCCAAGTCAGCCGCATGGGCGGCCAACTTGTAGGTAATGATGCCTTCCTTCACGTCGTTCTTGTCAGGCAAGCCGAGGTGTTCTTTGGGGGTGACGTAACAGAGCATTGCCGTACCGTACCAGCCAATCATCGCCGCACCAATACCACTGGTGATGTGGTCATAACCCGGCGCAATGTCCGTCGTTAAAGGGCCAAGCGTGTAGAACGGCGCTTCTTTACAGTGTTCAAGCTGCAAATCCATATTTTCTTTAATCATGTGCATCGGCACATGGCCGGGACCTTCGATGATGACTTGAACGTCGTGTTTCCACGCAATATCCGTCAACTCGCCCAGCGTCTTGAGTTCGCCCAATTGCGCCTCATCGTTGGCATCATAAATCGAGCCGGGGCGCAGCCCATCACCCAGACTAAACGCCACGTCATAGGCTTTCATGATGTCGCAGATTTCCTCGAAGTGCGTGTAGAGGAAACTTTCCTTGTGGTGTGCCAAACACCATTTGGCCATGATCGAGCCACCACGAGACACAATGCCGGTCATCCGATTGGCGGTCATCGGGATGTAACGCAATAGCACGCCCGCGTGAATAGTGAAGTAATCCACGCCCTGTTCGGCCTGCTCAATCAGCGTGTCACGGAAGATTTCCCAAGTCAGGTCTTCAGCCTTACCGTTCACTTTTTCCAGTGCCTGATAAATCGGCACAGTACCAATCGGCACAGGCGAGTTGCGAATAATCCATTCACGGGTTTCATGGATATTTTTGCCGGTGGACAAGTCCATCACCGTATCGCCGCCCCAACGAGTCGACCAAGTCATCTTGTCGACTTCTTCGCTGATGGAAGAACCCAGCGCAGAGTTACCAATGTTGGCGTTGATTTTGACCAAGAAATTGCGGCCAATAATCATCGGCTCACATTCTGGGTGATTGATGTTGTTGGGGATGATGGCGCGCCCACGGGCGATTTCAGAACGGACAAATTCGGGCGTAATCTCTTCAGGAATGCTGGCACCAAAATCTTGGCCTTTGTGCTGGCTGGTCAGCAGCTTAATCATCCGGTCAACCATCTTGTCGCCTTTGGGGCCAGTGGTGCGCAGGCTTTCCAGATACTGCTGGCGATTCAGATTTTCACGAATCGCCACATATTCCATTTCTGGCGTAATGATGCCTTGGCGGGCGTAGTGCATTTGAGACACATTTTTGCCCGCTTTGGCGCGGCGTGGCGTGCGATGCAAACCGGGGAAACGTAGTTCATCCAATGCGGGATCAGCCGCCCGTTGTCGGCCAAATTCGCTGGTCAAGTCGGACAAAATTTCCGTATCGCCGCGCTCTTCGATCCACGGTTGGCGTAACGCAAGCAAACCTGAGCGAATATCAATCTGTGCCGCCGGGTCGGTGTAAGGGCCTGAACAGTCATACACATAAATGGGCGGATTCTTTTCGCCACCCATGCCCGTCGGGGTGTCCGCCTGGCTGACTTCGCGCATAGGGACTTGAATATCGGGGCGCGAGCCTTGAACGTAAACTTTGCGCGAATTGGGAAGTGGGGCAACCGCTGCGCTATCAACCAGCGCGTTGGCCGCAACAAAGTTTTCTTTGGCGTTCATTGAGAAGTCTTTCTAAGGTACTTTTTATTGCACGTACGAGGATTCTGGTTGAAATAGGGCACCACGGAAAAGCCCCCCTGATTACCCGAATCAGAGGGGCCTTTGGAACAGAAGTTCAAAACGTGTCTTAGAACTCAGCCCATTCATCACCCTCGTCAGACGGCAAGGGTGATGATCTAGAGGAGGATGGCGCACTTGAACGAGTGGAAGTTGATGACCGCGCCACTGGCGCACGGCTTGCACTTGGACGGTGAGACGGTGCTGACTTCGAGGCCGAAACACCACGTCCGCCACTATTACTGCCCGCGTCCACACGGAACACCGACACCGCTTCATTTAACGTTTGCGCTTGATCTTCCAGACTTTCAGCGGCGGCGGCAGCTTCTTCAACCAAGGCTGCATTTTGCTGCGTGACTTCGTCCATCTGGCTGACCGCCAAACTCACTTGCCCAATACCGGCGCTTTGCTCGACGCTCGCGGAGGCAATATCGCCTACCAAACGGGTTACCCGCATGATCGAGTCGCGTACTGATTCCATCGCCTTGCTCGCGTCAGAGACCAGATGCGTACCTTCATCTACCTTGCTCGATGAGGCTTCAATCAAGGTCTTGATTTCTTTCGCCGCTGCCGCACTTCGTTGCGCCAGACTACGAACTTCCGTCGCCACCACCGCAAAACCACGACCCTGCTCACCAGCTCGCGCCGCCTCAACGGCCGCATTCAACGCCAAAATATTGGTCTGGAAGGCAATGCCATCAATCACCCCAATAATGTCCGTGATCTTGCTCGATGAAGCGTGAATATCCTTCATCGTTTCAACGACCTTGTGGAACACGAGGCTGCCATCTTCAACGGCCTGACGGCTAGCTTCTGTCACCCGGTGGGCGTCTCCGGCATTTGCCGCATTTTGTTTCACCGTGCTGGACAACTGTTCCATGCTCGACGCCGTTTCTTCCAAGCTCGACGCCTGCTCTTCCGTCCGACTTGAAAGGTCAGTATTCCCCGCGGCAATCTCTTTAGCCGCCGTATTAATCAATTCAGAAGATTCTTGAATCGACTGAATAATATTCTTCAACTGATTGATGGTCAGGTTGGTGTCGTCTTTCAACTGCCCGAACGTCCCTTGGTAATCACCGCCAACTTGACGGGTCAGGTCACCCTGAGCTAATGAACCTAATACGTCGGCCACCTCTTCCAGACCTGTTGCACTGGTTTCCAGCAAGGTATTCAGACCATTTGCCAAGGACAAGAAGAACCCGGTCTTGCCTTCCAGCGCCAAACGACGACTGAAGTCACCTTGGGCTGCCGCATACACAATACTCTCCACTTCCTTCTCAACCATGACCTCATCGGTCCGGTCTAACCACTCCGCCACCGAACCCAAACGCTCACCACGGTCATTCAGTACTGGGCTAGCGGTCACCGTCAAGTGACGCCCCCCCACTTCCAGTTTCGCCGCATGCGTTTTATTCAAGGTTGCCAGCAAATTAGCTTGGTGCGACGGATTCTTGTGGAAGATATCGATGTTCTTACCCATCAGATTATCAGCATCAAAGTTCGGCAAAATCTGACGAATTCCAGACTCAGCCCCCTTCAGAATTCGAAGAACAGAATGATTAGTGTAGATAATGTTTCGGCCAGCATCCGCAATCATCACGCCTGTCGACACATTATCAAGTGCAATTTTGACTCGCGTCATCTCGTCCGCAGTACGCTTGGCTTCCACCACTTCATACCCCATGCGAGTTTGCAGCATCTGCAATCCTTGTAACGTTTTGCCCAACTCATCATTACGCGCAATATCAACCACATTGCTGTAATTGCCTTGCGTAATATTCCTCATCGTATCGACAGCATCCTCTAGCGGGCGACGGATAGAACGGATAAAACGGGCGCTAATAACGTAGCCTAACAATATCACCAACAGCAGAATACCCAGAGACACTATCCTGGTCGTCTGGAAGCGTTCATTGGCCATTTTTTGCTCAGCCGCAGCCTTCTCGGCATGGCGACTCAGCAGCTCAGTAGCCTTGCTACTAGCGGCTGCATAGGCGGGACGAAGCTTGGTGACTGCCAAACGAGTTGCTTCTGGATAGTTACCTTCTTGTACGTTTTTGGTAATAAGCAGCAAGCCTTCTTGGGCAAAAACTCGCCGAGCTTCAGTATATTCATCAGCCAATTTGCGATGGTCATCACTGCGAATATGCTTTTCGTACTCTTTCCAGAGCTGTGTTACCTCGGCAACATTTTTTTCGATCGCTTCAGTATGCGCAGTCGCGGGGTGGTCATGAAAACGCACAGCAGGGCCAGCAGGGTCATGCATCACCAGCGCGTTAGCCTGCGTCTGGTTTTCCGACATCAGCTTCCCGATGCGCCCAATGATCTGAGCCGGCTCAAAACGTCGTTCATAAAGCTCAGTTGTTGCATCATTCAGACCTGACATCACAAAAATAGCAAAGGCAAACAAAGTGACAACCGTGAGCGCAATTCCTGCCATCAGCGCATTCAACTTAGCGCCCAAGGACATATTGCCAAACAAACCGCCGTTTCCTTTAACTGCCTTGCCGTATGAGATTTTTAGGGAACCTTGACGCTTTTCGCGGAACTGGCGATAAACCTCTTCGTGCGCAGACACCATGTCGCGACTGGGTTTGCGGCGAGCTGACAAATAACCGGCCAATTGCCCCTGTTCCCAAATTGGGGTGGCATTGGCCAGCACCCAGTAATGGTCACCATTCTTACAACGATTTTTAACGTAACCCGTCCATGGACGCCCCTCTTTGAGGGTGTCCCACATATCCTTGAAGGCTTCGGGCGGCATATCAGGATGGCGCACCAGATTATGCGGCTGCCCCAACAGTTCGCTTTCGCTAAAACCGCTGTACTTGAGAAAGTCAGCGTTAATGTAGGTGATCTGTCCCTTCAGGTCCGTTTTAGAAACGATCAACGCATCGTCGGCTAAAACAACTTCGACCCCGGTGACTGGTAAATTAGTCCGCATGACTGGCTCCCTGATTGCACTCACTTCTGTGGAGGACGGAAGGTACATAAAAGCCCCCTTGATAGCAAGTATCAAGGGGGCCAAGGTTATTACACATCAATTTGGCGTATTACGACTGGATCAGAACTCGGCCCACTCATCCCCCTCGTCAGATACCGAGGGTGCAGCCTTAGAGGAAGAGCGAGCTGCAGTCGATGTGCGCGCAGCAGTCTGCGCACGGCTTGCCGTCGGGCGGTGGCTGGATACGGCTGGCTTCGAGGCCGAAACACGTCCGCCCTGTCCGCCGCTATTGCCACCATTACCGCCTGCTTCCAGACGAAACACTGATACCGCCTCAGTTAGCGTTTGCGCCTGATCTTCCAAGCTTTCCGCTGCAGCCGCCGCTTCTTCAACCAAAGCCGCATTCTGCTGCGTGACTTCGTCCATCTGACTAATCGCTAAACTAACCTGACCGATCCCCGAACTTTGCTCAACACTTGCTGAGGCAATATCACCAATCAAACGTGCGACTCGAACAATCGAATTTTGAACCGATTCCATCGCCTTACTCGCATCAGAAACCAGATGCGTTCCTTCCGCCACCTTGCTCGACGAGGCTTCAATCAAGGTCTTGATTTCTTTTGCCGCTGCTGCACTTCGTTGCGCCAGACTACGAACTTCCGTGGCCACTACTGCAAAACCGCGACCCTGCTCCCCAGCTCGGGCAGCCTCTACAGCCGCATTCAGCGCCAGAATGTTGGTCTGGAAGGCAATGCCATCAATTACCCCAATAATGTCGGTAATCTTGCTTGATGAGGTATGAATATCCTTCATCGTTTCAACCAGTTGGCTAAACACGACACCGCCATCTTCCACCGACTGACGGCTGACCTCGGCAACACGATGGGCATCGCTCGCGTTCGCTGCATTCTGTTTCACCGTGCCGGACAACTGTTCCATGCTCGACGCCGTTTCTTCCAAGCTCGACGCCTGCTCTTCCGTCCGGCTTGAAAGGTCGGTATTCCCCGCCGCAATTTCCTTCGCCGCAGTATTGATCGCTTCCGAAGACTCTTGAATCGACTGAATGATGTTCTTCAACTGATTGATGGTCAGGTTAGTGTCATCTTTCAACTGGCCAAACGTCCCTTGGTAATCACCGCCAACTTGACGACTTAGATCACCCTGAGCCAATGAACCCAACACATCCGCTACTTCTTCCAGCCCCGTGGCACTGGTCTCCAGCAAGGTATTCAGGCCATTGGCCAAGGACAAGAAGAACCCGGTCTTACCTTCCAGTGCCAAACGGCGACTAAAGTCACCTTGCGCTGCCGCATACACAATACTTTCCACTTCCTTCTCAACCATCACCTCATTGGTTCGGTCTTGCCATGTCGTGACCCGACCCAGAGTCTCTCCGCTTGCCAGCCTAATGGGCCTAGCTGCAAGGCGCAGATGGCTATCGCCAACAACAACATCCATCTCATGCCCGCGCAATACTGCATCCGCCATATCGGCTTGTACCTTTGGATCAGTCAGGACGGTTTCGGTTAGCTTTTTCCCAATCAGGTCCGTTGCTGTCGTCCCAAAAGCCGCTGTAAACATTACGTCAGCGGCTGGTGTTGCATGAATGAGCAGACCGTTGACATCTGAAATCGTTACCGCCGCCGTTGAACTGTACAAACCGATCTTGATTCGGGCCATTTCATCACTCGCCCGCTTGGTTTCAATGATGTTGAAGCCGGTTTGCGTTTGCATGGTGATCAATGAACGGAACATGTCGCCAATTTCATCGTGCCGATTGACTGCTAACTGGCTTGAAAAATCGCCTTGAATAATCCGGTCAAAGGCAGAATTTACTTGTTGCAGCGGTTCCGTAATATTTCTACGCATGACCACAGAAACTACGCCAGCCAACACTAGGACAGCAACCAGCAATGAGGAGCCAAGCAACCAAAAAACTACCCGAGTCTCTTTCTCGAACTCATCGATATAAGTTCCCCCAGAAATTGCCCAGCCCCACTCGTCAAATTTTTCCGTGACGACAATCTTCATACGCGGCGTCGTTTCACCCTTCTCCGCATTCAGCCATGGATAACGCACTGCCACACCACTTTTGGCCTCCATGATGTCTTTGATAAATTCC
Organism: Pseudomonadota bacterium; assembly: GCA_041179245.1. Classification (GTDB taxonomy): domain Bacteria; phylum Pseudomonadota; class Gammaproteobacteria; order Burkholderiales; family Rhodocyclaceae; genus JBEGTT01. The sequence goes on along the minus strand of JBEGTT010000240.1, from coordinate 1,663 downwards.
CGGCCAGAAGCATCTTTGGCGTCGATGATGTTTTGACCTTCTTTCGCCGGATGAACAATCAAGGTACCGTATTTATCACCCGGCTTGCTGTTCAATACATACATATAGCCGGTATCACCAACCTTCACTGAACGCAGTTTTGACTTCAACGCAGCCATTTCATCGGTCGCATCAACGCCAACAAATGTTGCGCCTATCACTTGACCTCCACTATCTTTGATCGGTTTGTAATCCGTCACAAAGTCTTTGCCGAACAAATTGGCCAAACCAGAGAAACGTTCGCCAGCCATCAACTTGGCATAAGCCGGATGCGCTTTACCCAGCGGCGTTCCCACCGCACGAGAGCCATCGGCTTTTTTAACAGAGGTGCTTACGCGGTAGAAATCGTCGCCATCTTTCACAAAGAAAGTCGCCACTGCACCGCTGCGAGCGGTAAATCGATCGACTTCGGCAAATTGATCGTTGAGTGTTTTGCCGCCCAAACGCAGCTCAGCCAAACCGGCACCTTTGCTAACACTAAACATTTCTGTAAACCCAGACGCAAAGACATCCCCCAAACGGACGATATCTTTTTTGTACTGCAGCGAAGCTTGGTCAACCATCGCATAGGCTGCTCGCACCTGCTCGTGCAAGGCATCGACACCCTTCTGTTCAAGAAGGTCATGGGTTCTGTAACCGATAACGACAGCAGAAAGCCCCACCACGGCAGCGACAGCGACGGAAACCGCTACCGAGAGTTTTCTGCCAACAGGCAGGCGTTCCCAGAAAGAAACTTTGTTTTCTAATGAGGCTTTACCTTCCCGAACTTGCCGATACAGCGCTTCTGCTGCTTCCACAACAGCTCGGGTGGGTTTGCGCCGAACTGACATATAACCGACGACATTTCCACCTTCACGCAATGGCGTGGCGGTCGCTTCGACCCAATAGTGATCACCATTTTTGCAACGATTCTTGACTACTCCCATCCACGGTTTACCGGCTTTAACGGTATCCCACAGATCCTGAAAAGCGGCAGGTGGCATATCGGGATGCCGGACCAGATTATGGGGTTGCCCCATCAACTCAGCTTCGACAAACCCGCTGTACTTCAGGAAATCAGCATTGATGTAGGTAATCTGGCCTTTCAAATCCGTTTTGGAAACGATTAACGCATCGTCGGCCAAAACAAGCTCGACCCCGGTAACTGGCAAATTGGTTCGCATCCCTAGTACCCTCTTAACTTTCAAATAACTGGCTAATTGCACATAGCCCGGCACTTTATTCTTTCTCGGCTTGCCCGACAACAACAGGGCGTCATTCCCGCGGCTGTCCCCCTACCCAAAATAGGCTCTTTCCGTGATAATTCGCGCCTTTCTGCAGCCCGGATTTCCATACCATGAGCGCCAGCAATTCTTCTAAGTTCTCCCCACTCACTGGTGCGATTCGCGCCTTAGCGATGGATGCGGTGCAAAAAGCCAACTCCGGCCACCCCGGTGCGCCGATGGGCATGGCCGAAATCGCTGAAGTTCTGTGGCGTCGAAACCTGAAACACAATCCAGCCAACCCCAACTGGCCTGACCGCGACCGCTTTGTGCTGTCCAACGGACACGGCTCGATGTTGCTCTACGCACTACTGCACCTTACCGGCTACGACGTTTCCATCGACGATCTGAAAAACTTCCGT
>JBEGTT010000239.1:0-7302 GCA_041179245.1 Pseudomonadota bacterium | reverse complement strand
GCATAGCGCCGGCAAACGCACCGCCAATGCCGCACCTTGCCAGCGCATCGCCCATTTTCCTAGCTCGCTCAACCCGTCCACCGCGAATTTGTTGTAATCCTTCAACCAGTGGTGGCGAATTCAGGTCGAACCCCAAACCAACGACATGTATCGAGATACGTTGCCATTCAATAGAAATTTCGACGCCATTGACGAAGTCCAGCCCGCTGGCCTCGGCGGATTCACGCGCCGTCAGCAAACCACCCAAGTCATCATGGTCGGTCAGCGCTAGGGCCGTCACTCCATTGGCAGCAGCGCGTTCTAGGACCGCTTCAGGCGACAAAGTCCCGTCTGAAGTGGTCGAATGGCAATGAAAATCCCAGCATTCGGTTTTCACGATTGGTCGCCCATTAATGACTCAGTAGGATTTTTGGCGTGGGCGGGAATTTCAAACCAGAAGGTTGCCCCCTGCCCCGGCTGGCTGGCCAAGCCTATTTTTCCATTCATCAACTGAATCAACTTCATGCAAATGGATAGTCCAAGCCCGGTTCCGCTAAATCGACGCGTAGATGAATCATCGACTTGTGAAAAAGGTTCAAATAATGCGGATTGTTTCTCAGTTGAAATACCAATTCCACTGTCCCTCACAGCAAAGCGAAGCACATGCCCTTCATGCGTGCGTAATGATCTTACCGATAGCGTCACGAAACCTTGGTCCGTAAATTTAAGGGCGTTATTGACCAAATTGCTCAGAATCTGGCGAAGGCGATTACTATCAGCCCAATATGAGGACGAAACACCCTCGCCCTCTACGGATAAAACCAAGTCCTTTTGCCGTGCCGCCTCGCCAAAAAGTCCGCGCATCTCGACAAGTAAGTCATTAGGCACAAACTCTTCGTAAGTCAGTGCCAGTTTTTCGGCCTCAATCTTGGCATGATCCAGAATATCGTTTAGCAAACCCAGCAGTCGTTGGCCTGACTCGGTGATTGTTGTGGCGTATTCGATCCGTTCAGATTCCTCAATATTTGGGAACATTAGCATTTGCGCCATACCCAGCACCCCATTCAAAGGGGTTCTCAGTTCATGACTCATGATCGCCAAGAAACGACTTTTGGCCTGATTGGCCGCTTCAGCAGCTTCCATCGCCTGACGCAGTGCTTCTTCTGACTTCTTTCGCTCTCTAATATCCTGATCGATAGATCGCATAGCTAATACGGAGATAACCAAGAACAGCAAGCAAAAACCAAGATAACGAACACTCAGGTGATACCAAGGTTGCAAATAGGTTTTTTCAGCTTTGGCAGCAATTACAATCAGGCCGGAGACAGGAAGTTTACGGTAGCTATGGATGCGGACAATGCCACTCGCCGCATTGTCTGGCGTATAAGTAGAGGCTTGAATACCGCTGGCTACAGCATCTCGTAGCTCTTGGAATGGATCAGCCTGGTCCTCTAAAAGATCAGGAGAATCCGACTGGAAATAGCGAGCAATCAAGTTGAAAGAATCGTCGAGCAAATAAAACGCCCCATCCTCGCCAATGTTGATCCCCCTAAATTGACGAGCCAGCTCATCTACCCAGATCGTCGCGTAAACAATGCCCGCAAAATTACCTTGGGTATCCTGAAGCCTTCTGGCAACAGGAAGAACCAAACGCCCCGTGACACGGCTTTTAACAGCCTTCCCAACATAATTGTCCGCATTGGGATGGTCGCGTAGATAGATAAAATAATCCCGATCAGCCAAACTAATTTTGCTTCCGCCATCATTACGGTTATAGGTAATAAGGCCCTGATCATCGGTTATCCTGAGTCCGTCCAGCTCGGTTTGTGATTGCTGGCTAGCACGCAAGTATGCGGTGAGCACTTCTGGCTGCACGCTTCCGTGCATTGATTGCCGTTCGAATTCGCGCGCTGCCGTCTGCAGCACAAAGTCCAAGCGACGAATTTTCTCAGACAAGGAATAGTCCAGAATCGTGGCTAGATTCTCTGTTTCAGTCCGGGCATTTTTTTCAATGCTGACCCGGCTTTCATAAATCGAATGGCTCACAAACGCAAAAACAAACAGGTTTGCCGCGATAGTGGCAAAGCGGAGTATCAGCAGGATATGGGCTTTGACGCGTGCTTTAACACACGCACCCCAGCCTATACCCTCTGCTTGACAGGAAGATTTTTCCTTACCCATGGGTAATTGCAAATTGGTCAAATTAGCCAATCAATGGTTTTACAACTCGCTTGATCGCGGTGTCATCAGGGTGTGGATGAATCGTAAATCCAAGGCTGCTCATTAAACTGAACATCTTGGCGTTACTAGACAACACATCACCAATGATGGCTCGATACCCTCGACCACGAGCGCACTCAATAAGGGCACTCATCAGTTTTCGACCAATGCCCGATTTTTGCCAAGCGTCACCAACCGCTAAGGCGAATTCAACGGTTTCGCCATCAGGATTAGAAACGTAACGAGCCACCCCAATCTGAACCTCTTTACCATCTTGCTCAGAATCTTCAATAGTCGCAATCAGTGCCATCTCGCGGTCGTAATCAATTTGGGTAAAACGAACCAGCATGGATTGCGTCAGCTCGCGAATCGAATCCATAAAACGGGAATAACGCGATTCATCAGACATGTTACGAACAAATTCTTGCTCGATATCAGCATCTTCAGGACGAATCGGGCGAACCGTAACTTTTTGTCCTTCTTTGAGCGTCCACTCCTGAATCAAATGGGATGGATAAGGGTAAATCGCCATGTGCGAGTAACGGTCACCTGTCGTGGTTGCATAGTCAATGACGATCCGAGCATCCACAGCAATCGCGCCCTTATCATCAACGATCAAGGGGTTAATTTCCATCTCCACCAACCAAGGTAATTCGCAGACCATTTCAGAGACCGACAACAGGACTTCTTCAAGCGCCTTCATGTCCGCGCCGGGCATATTACGAATTGGCTCTAGCAAACGGGCTGCGCGGGTTGAGTTGATTAAGTCTTCGGCCAAGAAGTGATTCAAGGGCGGTAGTGCGACGGCTCGCTCACTGAAAATCTCCATCGTATTACCCCCCGCAGCGAAGGTAATTACCGGCCCGAAAATAGGATCCCGGAACGCAGTAATTTTCATTTCACGACCATTAGGGCGAGCTACAAATGGCTCAATCGAAACACCATGAATGTGCGCGTCAGGATGGCGCTGGCGAACCGTTTCGATAATGTCGTTATAAGCATTACGAACACCCGGCGCATTACCCACATTCAAGCGAACACCACCAGCATCCGTTTTTTTAGCAATGTCCGGAGAGTCAATTTTCAGCGCTACCGGGAAGCCAATTTGCTCCGCCAATAACAACGCTTCTGTCGGTGAACGCGCAACCATAGTGGGCGAAACCGGAATACGGAAGGCGCGCAAAATAGCCTTGGATTCCATTTCAGACAAAATCTTGCGCTTCTCAGACAAAACCGCCTCTATCAACATAATGGCGCCTTCGAATTCGGGGCGATCATGCTGAAGAATTGGTGCCGGCGTTTGTAACAGTAGTTTCTGGTTACGGTAGAACGTTGATATTGAATGGAACAACTCGACGGCTGTTTCAGGCATTCTAAACGCTGGAATTCCTGCATCTTCCATCAGCTTGCGGGATTCTAAAACCTGCTCCTCGCCCATCCAGCAGCAAATTATTGGCTTGGTTCCCTTGGTGTGCAGATCAATGACCACTTGGGCCACTTCCATCGGTTTCGTCATCGCTTGCGGCGTCAGCATGATCATCATGGCATCAACGCTCGGATCTTCACTAACGGTCAAAATGGCATCGCGATAACGTTCAGCAGAAGCATCGCCCATCAAATCAACAGGATTACGGTGTGACCACGTTGGCGGTAGCAGCGTATTCAGTTTGGTTACTGTAGCGGGTTCCAGAACCGCCAGAGGAATACCCATATCAGTCGCGCGGTCAGCCGCCATAGCACCGGGGCCGCCGCCGTTGGTAATAATGGCTAAGCGATTTCCTTGCGGACGGAACTTGGTCGCCAGACCTTTAGCAGCATAAAAAAGCTGACCTACATTTTGAACGCGAACCACACCCGCACGGCGAATAGCGGCTTCAAATACGGCATCAGTCACTGCGGCCATCCCCGAGTGAGTTTGTGCCGCCACAGAACCCGATTCGTGCCGGCCTGCCTTAAGCAGAATAATCGGCTTGATGCGGGCTGCTGAACGCAGCGCACTCATAAAACGACGTGCATTCCGAATCCCTTCCACATACATCAGGATGTAGTGGGTACGGTTGTCGTGAATCAGATAGTCCAAGATTTCACCGAACTCAATGTCGGCGGTACTACCAATCGACATCACGGTCGAAAATCCAACAGCGTTTGACTTCGCCCAATCCAGAACAGCGGAACACATTGCACCTGACTGCGAAACCAAGGCTAAATTACCGGGGTTAGCAGTTACCTGTGCGAAAGTGGCGTTAAGACCTAACTCAGGACGGATAATTCCCAAGCAGTTAGGTCCAAGAATCCGAACATTGTAAGAGCGAGCGGTTTCGAGCATCTTGCGCTCGATATTGGCGCCGATATGTCCCGCCTCAGAGAAGCCAGAGGCAATAACGATGACATTTTTCACACCACTGCGACCACATTCTTCGATTAGCCCAGGAACGGCCTGAGGGCGTGTACAGATTACCGCCATATCAACCCGCGCACCAATTTCCTCAATGGATTTATGGCATTCAACACCAAAAATTAGCGGGTACTTGGGGTTAATCGGGTACAAGCGCCCCTTGTAACCAGAACTCTGAATATTCCTAAAAATTACGCTACCGACTGAATTTTCGCGCTCCGAAGCACCAATAATGGCCACCGAACGCGGTTCAAACAGGGTCGACAAATAGTGCTGTTCTGACATTTTTTAACTCCAATTATGCGAAACCAAACTATGGCAAGTCTAATCCAAGCTGGAAGATCAAGCCAATTTGCTGCTAATGACTAAATTACCTTCCAGAGCCTTGTGCACCGGACATTTGTTAGCGATCGCCAATAATCTCTCGCGCTGCTCTTCAGTCAGGTTGCCTTGCAAGGCAATTTCACGCGTGATGTGATCTCTCGACTTTCCATCAATCTCTTGCTTGCTATATATCAAGGTCACTTCAATCTTATCCAAGGGAATTTTTTTGTGTTTTGCGTACATCCGGATCGTCATGGAAGTGCAAGCCCCTAACCCTGCCATCAAAAAATCAAAGGGGGCAGGGCCAGTGTCCTCGCCACCCATATCGTTCGGTTCATCGGCCCAGAAATGATGCCCACCTGCAATGACAGACTGTTGAAATAAGCCCTGCCCCGTTTCGGACACAACAACGGTTAAATTCATGTTTTTCTCACTTTTTGAAAAGACAAATTAATTTGGCGAGCGGCATACAAACCGCTTCTTACCGCACCCTCTAGGGTTGCCGGATATTCGGCCCATGTATGGTCACCCACCTGCCAAACACCTGGAATTCCAGTGTTTATTGAGGCTCTTGGTAAATTTGGGGTACATGAGAAAGTTGCCCGCTTTTCACGAACAACTTTTGACCATTTCGGCACAAACGCTGTAAACCCAGATTTGGATAATTCGGCATGGACGATCTCGCTGAGCTCTTCGTCAGCGTAAAGCACCCACTCCCCTTTTCCACTGATCACAGCAGAAACCAGGTAATTACCTTCTTCGTTCTCAACGCTTGGCACAAACCACACCGGGCCTAAGGAGGTGGGTAAACAGGCTAACGGAAATCCTTGGAAGTCCGGGGATTGGGTATACGCAAAGTAAATCGTGGCAATAGGCTCATAAGCTAATGACGGCGAACAGGCTGGCAAAAGCGCAGCTGAATGTTGTGGTGCGACAGCAACCACAACGGCATCGAACAATTCACCATCGACATACAAACCGATAAGTTCTTTAACCCGGTGACCTAAACAAACTTTAGCCCTATGCTTAATCAACCACTCGTGAGCAGGTTCTGGCAATAATTTCCCAAGCGGCTGGCGAGGAATCAAAACATCTGTGCCTTCTCGCCGAGCACTCCCTAGGCTATCTCGAAGCACATTTGCGAAAATTTGAGCGGAAGCACGGTCACACGGTGTATTAAGTGCGGCTAGGCACAAAGGTTCCCACAGACGCTTACGCAACTCGCCCTTCTGCCCCGCCTGATCCAGCCATTCCGTAACCGTTATATCGTGCGGCACATTGAAATGCGCTTTTTGCAGGGAACGCATCCATTGGATGGTAGCCAATTTTTCAGAAAAGCTAACAGCGCCCGCAGACAATAATCCCCAAGCCAAATTAAGAGGCACAGGAACGTTGGGAAGCGCCAAAGAAAATCCTGATCCACCAGTGAATTTAAGCGGGCTGCGGTATAGAACGTCATTGGAATTAACACCAATTCGCCGCATCAGCGCCAACGTTTCGGTGTAGGCCCCCAACAAAATATGCTGGCCGTTATCGAGTGTTTTTCCATTTACCTGAATTGAACGAGCGCGTCCTCCAAGCATGCGCCCCGCTTCGAACAGCGTCACGCTTGCCCCGTTAGCGGAAAGTTCTATCGATGCTGCCAAACCACTCCAACCACCACCAATAACCGCTACTTTCGGCATAGTCACCGCGTACATTTATAAAATTTGAGCGTGCGATTCTAGTACGTTGTTGACGAAACCTTGGCCTCCAAGTAGAATCTTTTTCCTTCGGGGCGTAGCGCAGCCTGGTAGCGCATCTGCTTTGGGAGCAGAGGGTCGTGAGTTCGAATCCCACCGCCCCGACCAAGATTCAAAATTTGGCGTATTTGGCAAGACAGCTTGTACGTAAGGTTTGTGCCCGTAGCTCAACTGGATAGAGCAACGGCCTTCTAAGCCGTAGGTTGTGAGTTCGATTCTCGCCGGGCACGCCAAAAGTATCAGTTTTAAGCTTCTGTGGCGGCTGTAGCTCAGTTGGTAGAGTCCCGGATTGTGATTCCGGTTGTCGTGGGTTCGAGCCCCATCAGTCGCCCCACCGCAACACCGATAAAAGCCTTGAGAAATCAGGGCTTTTTTCATTTCTACCGCATCAGCTCTGCCCAGCGGACGGATATTCCCCAGTCTTACTTAGCATTGCTCTTGCTTAGAACAAGGATTTTTGAGCATACCAATTGGCTGCCTATAATTTTAGTTCAATTTACATACTCAGAGCGGTTACGTAGGATAAACATTCATGCTGGTGTCCCGCTACGCTGGTGCCGACAAACGGCTGCATGTACTAATCGATGAGGATATACGATGGCAACGGCAACGCTGATTCAACCCCAAGATATGTTCTCCCCT
>JBEGTT010000238.1:0-2793 GCA_041179245.1 Pseudomonadota bacterium | reverse complement strand
CCATGATGAAACCGCTTTTCACCCAGAAAATATTCCCCTGAACATTGTGTTTGAGGATGAGCACATTCTGGTGATTAACAAGCCAGCAGGGTTGGTGGTGCATCCGGGAAGCGGTAATTGGGCAGGCACCTTGCTCAATGGTCTACTCCACCATCACCCCGCCAGTGCGCGGATTCCCCGTGCGGGCATCGTGCATCGTCTGGACAAGGAAACCACGGGCTTGATGGTAGTCGCCAAAACACTGGAGGCACAGACGGATTTGGTTCGCCAGCTCCAAGCGAGAACAGTAAAACGACTTTATTTAGCGCTGGTGCATGGGATTCTGGAAAAACGGGGCAAGGTCGATGCGCCGATGGGGCGGCATCCGACGCAGCGGATCAAAATGGCGGTTGTACTGGGTGGTAAACCGGCGGTTACCCACTATCGGGTGATGGAAAGATTAAATCGCTGGACGCTGGTTGAATGCTCCCTTGAAACGGGCAGAACTCATCAAATTCGGGTGCACATGGCTCATTTGGGTTATCCGCTGGTAGGGGATCCCGTCTATGGCAAAACTCAACGCGTTTTCGGTTTGCCATTTCATCGACAAGCCCTGCATGCCTTCCGTTTGGGGTTGGTTCACCCCGCCACTGGCGAAGCGATGGCGTGGTCGGTTGAATGGCCAGCCGATATGGCGGACTTGGTGGAGCAAGCTCGCCTTGCCTAATCATTTAACTAATGGCTCCTTGCTGCAACCTCAATGGCCAGCGCCTGCCCATGTTCGGGCATTCCAAAGCACGCGTGTTGGTGGCGTTAGTATTTCCCCATTTGATTCGCTGAATCTTGGTGGCCATGTCGGTGACTCCCCGGAAGCTGTGCGAGTCAATCGTGATCGATTGTTCCCGGCAGAAGATGGAATAAAGCCTGTATGGCTGCAGCAAGTGCATGGGGTTGAAGTGCTGGATATTGATGCCCCGCACGCCACGCCGGTTGCGGATGCCGCCGTTTCGCGAGTCGCTGGAAATGCCTGTTTGGTGATGACGGCAGATTGTCTTCCGGTGTTGTTCTGTAACCGTCAGGGAACCGTGGTGGCAGCCGCGCATGCCGGTTGGCGTGGATTGTGTGACGGGATATTGGAAAAGACGGTTGGTGCCATGAACTGCGCTCCGTCCGATGTGCTGGCTTGGTTTGGGCCAGCGATTGGGCCGTCAGCGTTTGAAGTAGGTGAAGAAGTTCGGGAAGCTTTTTTGCAGCAGGATAGTCAGCACGGAAGTCAGGCCGAAGCAGCTTTTGCTCCGGCGAAAGCCCGTGGTAAATGGTTAGGTAATCTATTTTGGCTTGCCCGCCAGCGACTGGCTTCTGTCGGCGTGAATGCCGTTTATGGCGGCGAGGCGTGTACTTTTAGCCAGCCTGACCAGTTTTTCTCATACCGACGAGATGGTCAAACCGGGCGTATGGTTTCGGCGATTTGGCTTGAATAAACGGTATTAGACAGCAGACTTTCATAGGGAATATGCAAAAGTCGCGCAGACGTTTCGCCATTCGTGGGGCTTTGTTAATGGGATGGTCGCCCCTTCCTGAAACGGCATCTAAGTGCCAATGTGGAGTTGCGAAACTTTCACATACGACAAGAGGCGACCGAAATGAAGATTACGACAGTAGGCATTGATTTAGCAAAGAACGTTATTCAGGTTCATGGTGTTGATCGAAACGGCAGAGCCCTATTGAAGAAAGCCTTCAAACGGGATCAAGTGGTGAAGTATTTTGCGAACCTTGAACCTTGCTTAATCGGGATGGAAGCCTGCGGTTAAGAATCTTGACCAGCAGGCTCTTTTGGCGATTCACCGAGCAAGGCAGGGGTTTGTTAAATCGCGAACAGCTCAGGCCAATCAAATACGCGGACTGCTAGCCGAATATGGGATCACGATTCCCGAAGGCATTAGCCATATTGCAACACACTTACCTGAAATCCTTGTTCATGGGTGGCTGGGTCCCAAAGGATTTCCTGAGGGAATGCCACTAGGGATACTGCAAAAAAACAATCTTTCAGGGGTACTAAAGCTCCTAGAAAAGATTTCCAAGGTCATTGAAGAAACGCGCACTGAGAGAGTGGCTCGCAAAATCGACCGGTCGCCGGCAATGCTCGGTGAAATTGCTAAGTTTTTTACGGATTGGCCCCAAAATTACTATGGGCTACTCACGCAATTGCACGAGAAGACGCAACAGCAATCGACGTCCATACCCGTATCCTTGCCGGTGCTTCTGAAAAAACTCTTTGGGAGTTATCCCGGGAAGCTGTTGTTAGTGGGAGAGCTTCTCGCCCCAGAACAGCTTGAGTTTTTGGAGGGAGCATATTTTTTCTCACCATCAGAAAATTCAGCGAATGAGCAGTCTGTTTTAAGAACTGAGGTAGGGGATGATGGATCTGAGTACTCAACCATCAGCAACTTGGCTTCACACCTGAATGTCCATAAAGCGACCGTGAAAAACTGGGCGAAATCAGGCGTCCATGGGTTGTCTCTCGCTGGTGGGGAATCATTGGAAAAACGCTTCCTCGTTAAACTCAATCCTGATTTCCCCAAAAAAACATCTGCCCGCTGCCTAACACCCAGGCTGGCCAGTAAATACATTGGGATTCCTGAATCTGTGCTGATCAAGCTCAGAGCAGACGGGTATTACCAATCTAATTATTTCTCGCGGTTCCCGGGGGATTTCCAGGCCAACGATTTGGATTCACTCGACAGGGAGTTTGTCAGGATGGCTCCAGAGGTGTTGCCTGTTTTACCTGAAGGTTGCATTACATTTGATCGAATT
>JBEGTT010000237.1:0-8631 GCA_041179245.1 Pseudomonadota bacterium | reverse complement strand
GCAACGGACGTTAAAAGGATAAAGGCAACTACACCAAGGGCTGGGCCAATCGGAATCTTGTAGAAGTCCACAATCAGCATCTTGGCCCCTATAAACGTTAGTACAACAGCCAAGCCATACTTAAGTAGATGAAAACGGTCAGCCATATCAGCCAAAAGGAAGAACATCGCACGAAGACCCAGAATGGCGAAGATGTTTGAAGTTAGGACAATGAAGGGGTCTGTAGTAATTGCAAAAATGGCAGGGATTGAATCCACCGCAAAAATCACATCCGTAATGGAGACCAGTACCACCACGGCAAAGAGTGGGGTGAACCAACGGACACCATCGCGGATGAAGGTGAGTTGGTGATCGTGAAAAACGGCAGTCATACTCAAATGGGTGCGCATCCAGCGGAGTATAGGGTTCTGCTCCAGATCGGGCTCTTCTTCTTCGCCACCAAAGAACATTTTGACACCAGTGAAGAGTAAGAATGCGCCAAACAGATAGAGAATCCAGTGGAAGCGTTCAACCAGCCAAGCCCCTGCGAGGATCATTATTGCGCGAAGCACGATCGCACCGATGACACCGATAATGAGGGCGCGTTTCTGTTGTTCGGGTGGAACCAGAAATGACTGAAAAATCATCAGGAAAATGAAGATGTTATCGACCGAAAGCGATTTCTCGATCAGGTAACCCGTGAGAAATTCGGTCGCTTTTTGGTTTGCGAGTTCGGGGCCGCTGACGTGATCTAGCCAGACCCACAACAAACCATCAAATAACAATGCTAGGCTGACCCAAAGCAGTGACCAGCGCACAGCTTCACCGACGCTTACTTTTTTTGCGCCTTTGCGATCGAGCGCAACCAAATCTACCACTAGGGCCACGATGACAAAGGCGATAAAAATTGCCCACATCCCCCCACTTGCAATGCCATTTGCCATATGTAAGTTCCTTTAATAATTATTTAATTGCTGATTAGCGTAATACTTGGCGGAAAAGATGCTCACCATCCCAGCATAGGGCTTCTCCGCAGTCTTCATGCCAATCGGCCAAAACCCAGCGCTCTACATGAATGCCATCAACGATATGGTCATGAATAGCTGGCTGGTGGGTATGTCCATGAATAAACGTGGCATAACCATGTTGGCGCAAAAAGTCGTCTGTCTCGCTAATATTTAAATCTGCCGAATACTGAGATTTCTCGGCATTTTTTTGATGTTGTTGGCTACTGTGTTCGCGCATTTGTCGAGCAATAGCCAAACGTTCGTTCAACGGTTTGGCTAGAAAAAGCGCTTGCCACTCAGGAGTGCGAACTTGAGAACGGAAGGCTTGGTAGGCCGTGTCATCCGTACACAAAGTGTCACCGTGGGACAACACAAACTGCCATTCCGGTGTAGAAAGAACGTAGGGGTCAGGTAGCAAATTCAGGCCAGTCGCTTTAGCAAAGCGTTCACCCAGCAAAAAATCACGGTTGCCGTGTTGTAGCCCAATTTTCAATCCAGAGGCACTGGCCTTAGCCAGTAAGGCAACAATTTTCCGATTAAAAGACCCGTCGACTACAGGATCATTAGTCGAGTCATCCCCAACCCAAGCCTCAAAAAAATCACCCAGAATGAACAGCTGGTTTTCGGGTTGTGCAATGCCAGCCAGAAAGCGTTCCAGAATGGCTACCGCCCCAGGTGTCTGAGGCGATAGGTGCAAATCCGAGATGAAATAAATCACAGCAGAGACAGTGCGGGTAGCCGCTTAGATGATTTCAGCTTTTTCGATGATGATCGCCTCTTTGGGTACGTCCTGATGAAAGCCTTTGCTTCCTGTCTTGACTTTGCTCATGGCCTCAACCACCTCAATACCTTCGACCACTGCACCAAAAACACAGTAACCCCAGCCATTGCCGCTGGGTGAGCGGAAGTCTAGAAAATCGTTATCTACCAGATTGATAAAGAACTGGGCTGTTGCTGAATGTGGGTCATTGGTGCGGGCCATGGCTACGGTACCGCGCTTGTTCTTCAAACCGTTGGCGGCCTCATTGTCGATTGGGGCACGAACCTCTTTCTGACTCATGTCTTCAGCGAAACCGCCACCTTGGGCCATAAAACCGGGAATGATGCGGTGAAAAATGGTGCCGTCGAAATGGCCATCTTGCACATATTGGGTGAAGTTTTCGACAGTTTTTGGGGCTTTTTCAGCGTCCAGTTCGAGGGTGATAACACCTAAAGTTGTGGTTAGTTTGATCATGGGAACTCCTTATTTCTCAGAAAGAATCGTAGTGGATTGAATAACAATATTTTTGAAGGGAACGTTTTGCATGCCTTTGATATTCCCGGTGGACGAGGCGGCGATTTTGTCGACGACTTCCATCCCCTGAACTACTTTGCCAAAGACGGCATAACCCCAGCCATCGTGCCCGGGGTAATCAAGCATCGTATTGTTCTTGTGGTTAATAAAAAACTGGGCCGTTGCAGAATGGGGGTTGCCTGTCCTGGCCATGGCAATCGTCCCGCGCAGATTTAGCAAGCCATTAGCCGCTTCATTTTGAATGGGCGCCCGGGTTGGCTTTTGCTCCAACTGGGTGTCGAAACCACCGCCCTGAATCATGAAATTAGGAATGACACGGTGAAAAATGGTGCCGTTATAGAATCCATCCTTAGCGTAGCGTAGGAAATTCTCAACGGATTTTGGTGCTTTCTCAGCATTTAATTCGAGAACGATACGGCCCTCCGAGGTTATTAATTCTACTTGGGGGGCTGAAATCGCGAGGCATGCGGCGGTAGCGAGTACCAATCCAACAAATCCAGTAAACAAGGTGCGTAACATGATGTGGCTCTTTCAAAATCTTGGAGGGTGGAAGGATCAAATATCCGCTAAAAAGGAACTGATGAGGTACTGCCGCTGGGGCTGACTGTCTGGGGTACGTGGGGTTGAGGCGGTGTTTCGACAACTTCATCCAGTACTTGGCGTTTCTTGGCGAGCGGTTTGTTGATAGTGTCTAACGCTTGAGCTTTGCGGTACTGTGCTGAGGCTAGGCGGGCGTAAATATCCCCCAGATTTTCTTGAGCAATGGCGTAACTAGGATTGGCACGAATAGCCATTTCTAGGGATTGACGAGCCTGTTCAAGATTCCCTTGACGCGCATGCAGAACCCCTAAGTTGTTGTAAGGTTCCGGAACTTCGGGAAAATCTTCGGTTAGTTTGGTAAAGACATTAATTGCATCATCATCCTGAGTTACTTCGCCTAGCGTAACGCCCAGCATGAAGCGTCCCTGCATGTCTTGTGGGTTGTTTGATACGTAGACCTGCAATTGCCCTAATGCCTGAGCGTACTGTCGGGAGTTCATCAGCTTTTGAATTTGGCTCAACGAGACTGATTCAGCGGACGAAGCGACTGATGCAATCAAAAGTGCCAGAGTGAGAAAGGCGATCTGGGCTAGTCTAGAAAGGGCCGTATGGGTCATAAGAGTCACTGAAAGGTCGTAAACGAGGTCGGGGGTGTCACCGTGTTATAATTTTGCCAGTGCTTCCTCGCTGTCTTGGTTAGGTGCTGACAGTTTTCAGGCAACATTAGACAAGCTCAAGACGGTAGATTTTAGCTTAATTCGTATCTCCTCCAGTCCTTTCTCTTTTTTCCGGTTTTTTACTGAAATCTGAAATCCTATGTTGAAAATCTATAATTCCCTACGGCGGGAAAAGCAGCCATTTACCCCTATTGAACCGGGGAAGGTCAAAATGTACGTGTGCGGGATGACTGTCTACGACTATTGCCATCTGGGCCATGCCCGCGTGATGGTGGTGTTTGATATGGTTTATCGCTGGTTAAAGCAGCAGGGTTTGGATGTGACGTACGTCCGTAATATTACGGACATCGACGACAAAATCATCAAACGGGCGGCCGAGAATGGTGAGTCGATCCACACGCTGACGCAGCGATTTATTGATGCGATGCACGAAGATGCTGATGCCTTGGGGGTGCTTCGCCCTAACCACGAGCCACGTGCCACCGATTATGTGCCGCAAATGTTAGGTTTGATTGGGGAGTTGGAAGCCAAGGGCTTGGCCTATCTTTCGTCAGACGGTGATGTGAATTACGCGGTGCGTAAATTTCCGGGTTACGGCAAATTGTCTGGTAAATCCCTAGATGATTTACGGGCAGGGGAGCGGGTAGAGGTGGATTCCGCTAAACAAGACCCGCTGGATTTCGTACTCTGGAAACATGCTAAACCCGGCGAGCCTGCATGGCCTTCGAGCTGGGGTGAAGGCCGTCCAGGTTGGCATATTGAATGTTCTGCTATGAGTTCAGATTTGCTGGGTAAACATTTCGATATTCACGGTGGAGGCCAAGATTTGCAGTTCCCACACCATGAAAATGAAATCGCCCAATCGGAAGGTGCATTAAGTGAGAACGATAAGGACAATCCCTTCGTGAACTATTGGATGCACAATGGTTTTGTCCGGGTCGATAACGAGAAAATGTCCAAATCCTTGGGTAATTTCTTTTGTATTCGGGATGTACTGAAACAATACGATGCGGAAGTTGTGCGCTTCTTCATTCTGCGTGCTAACTATCGCAGCCCGTTGAGTTATTCTGATGCACACTTGGACGATGCTCGCCAAGCACTAACACGACTTTATACTGCCTTGAAGGGTTATCAAGGGAACGCTGTCAGTGTGGATTGGAGTGAGGCTTTTGCTCAACGTTTTGCCGAAGCAATGAACGATGATTTTGGTAGTGCCGAAGCGGTTTCGGTGTTGTTTGAGTTGGCTGCGGAGGTAAATCGATCGGGTGATTTGGCTCTTGCCGCCTTGCTTAAAGGTTTGGGTAATGTGCTCGGCCTGTTAGAGCGTGATCCGATCACATTCCTGCAAGCAATCCCGGTTGGTCAAGGGGCTTTGACAGCAGAAAAAGTTGATATACAAGTTCAGGCGCGCATATCAGCCAAGAAAGCCAAAAATTTTGCCGAGTCAGACCGGATTCGGGATGAATTGAAATTAGCTGGAATTATTCTAGAAGATGGGCCGCAGGGAACTACTTGGCGGCGTGCTGGGTAAGTCGCTCAATTTTGGGTGAATTTGGAGAGGTAAATTATGATTGGCGTAGGTCTATTTTTCGTTTTTATATGTATTGCCGGGGCTTATGCCTATTTCAGACTGGTAGGATCCAAAGAAAAGTGGAGAGCAGCTGAAAATTGCTTGGTGGCGATGAAAATGTTTGGGGAGTTGGTTGAAGAAGACAAACTTCGGATCAATGGAATGGTTGCGCGGCGAGTTCGGCAGTTGGGTCTTGCAAATGACAAGGCTGAGATTGCCAAGTTGCTAAACGAGAATCCTATCGCAAGAGGAATTCTTTATTCGCGGGTGTTCTCTGAAACGGGCGTTTTGCCGAATGCGTGTATCGTTCGCTGGGGCTGGATGAAAGAGCCTAAGCCGTTCAATGTGTTGAGTGAAAGTGATCGTGAATTCAAATTTACAGTAGCTAAATTTGAAAAATCAACCGGTCAAAAAGCCAACTTGAATGTTGGCCCTTTTGTTGATGCCTGATTAAGTACTTACACTCGGCTGGGTGGCTAAAGGCGGTATTTAGTTAAGCCCCCAGCGTCTGCGTTTAGTCTCTTAACGTTCGAATGTCGGTAAAGGCTCGATGTCGTTCATTGACAGACCAGCTAGGTCGCGAACCACTCTATTCACACCATTACCCACTAACCACCAGGCATTCCCGTAGGGATACGCTTTTACACCGCGTTTGCTGCAAATGTCTTTGCCTCTGGATATTGCATTTTCTAATTCGTAATTCATTACTTCTCTGTGTTTCAGTGCCGCCGTTGAGGCGGTCTTGATGTCGTTGGTGCCCTACTTTCGATGAATCGGAAGGAAATCCTACCCTTCGACAAATCGTAAGGTGACATCTCAACAGTAACCTTGTCGCCAGCAAGAATGCGTATGTGGTGCTTACGCATCTTGCCAGCCGTATAAGCAATCAGCTGATGGTTGTTTTCCAGCGTTACTAGAAACCGAGAGTCAGGTAAAACTTCTTGGACTATGCCCTGCATTTGAAGCAGTTCTTCTTTTGCCATTACCGGCCCCCTATATAGGTATTACCAAACAATCCAAACAGACCGACTTCAAACTATTACAGCAGTTTGATATTGCCTGCTTGACTGCCTTTAGGGCCTTGAATGACGTCAAAAGAAACCTTCTTGCCTTCTGGAAGGGTCTTGAAACCATTGGATTGAATCGCTGAAAAATGTGCGAATAGATCTTCACCGCCATCATCAGGAGCAATAAAACCGAAACCTTTAGCGTCGTTGAACCACTTAACTGTACCTGTTGCCATATCTTGAATCTCCAAGTGAAATGGGGCTTAGCCCCGGTTGTGGGGCGAATATCAAGACGGCGAGGCAGGACGGGAATAATCCGCAGAATGCGGGGAAAAACCTGATAACAACTACACTACTTGAAAATCGCTGGGCCGAACTCTGCGCTTTATCAACAGAAATGGCAAGAAATATTTCTGCGGGACTGCAGTCCGTAAGTCTCGGTAAGTGCAGGGGGGTTTGAAGCGGCAATATTTTCAGGGTGTGTAACACGGGTGCTGCGAATTCGCCTAAGCCTGATTTGCGTCAATATCTATGGCTAGAGCTTCCTTGCCATTGTAGAATCCCGCGCTTGTTCTTTTCCGGTAAGTCAGTTTGAAGGTGACTGCCGTGCAAAATCTTGTTTATTAATATGCGCAGCAAGGCTGCTGAGGAATCTCTGTTCATGGAAACACCTGCTGAAAAAATCAATCCCCTAGAACGTCGTCTAGATATCTCAATTGCTGCCCAATCGTTGGAAGCAGCTACTGCTGAGCGGCTTAAGCGCATTGCGCGTACTGCGAAGATGCCGGGTTTCCGTCCGGGCAAAATTCCAGCCAAAGTGCTGAATCAGCAATATGGTGGAGAAGCCCGCCATGAAGCGCTGAGTGAATTGCTAGATGCGGCCTTTTCGGGTGCGGCCATCGAGCAGAAATTACGTGTCGCAGGGTATCCACGTCTAGAACCCAAAATTACTGAGAACAAAGACTCGCTTGAATTCACCGCTATTTTTGAAGTCTACCCAGAGGTGGTGGTTGGTGATCTAAGTGGCTCTGAAATTGAGCGTCCACTATTGGAGGTGGGTGCTGCTGAAGTTGATAAGACGCTTGAAGTACTCCGCAAACAGAGAGTGACCTTTGCTGATGCTAGCCGTCCTGCACAGAAGGGTGATCGTGTAGTCATCGATTTTCTTGGCAAGAAAGATGGTGTTCCATTTGATGGCGGTCAGGCTAGCGATTATCCGTTTGTCCTTGGGCAAGGCATGATGCTGCCTGATTTCGAGAACGCCGTAGAAGGGACGCCTGCTGGCGAATCTAGAACTTTTAATTTGAGTTTCCCTGACGATTATTTTGCCAAGGACTTGGCAGGTCAGACTGTTCAGTTTGAAATCACAGTTAAGAAGGTTCAGGAGCCTAAACTGCCAGAGCTGGATAAAGATTTTGCGCTTATGCTGGGTATCGCTGATGGCGATCTAGGCAAAATGCGCGAAGAAATCGAAGGTAACCTGAAACGCGAAGTTAAAAAACGCATTGAAAATCGCGTCAAGGATCAGGTAATGGAAGCTCTCATTAAGGCGTGTCCAATTACTGTTCCTGCGTACTTGCTAGATATGGAAGTTCGCCGTCTGGTCCATGCTGCCCGCGAAGATATGGAGCAGCGCGGCATGAAAACTAAGGATATGCCAATCCAGCCTGAATGGTTCTCAGGCCAGGCACAGCGTCGCGTTTCTCTCGGCCTGATTCTTGCTGAAGTGGTTAGATCTGAAAAGCTGGAAGCTAAGCCTGAGCAAGTTAAGGCGATGGTCGAGGAGGCTGCTCAAAGTTATGAAAATCCTCAGGAAGTCGTTGGTTGGTATTACGCAGATACTCAGCGCTTGTCGGATGTTGAGGCCGTTGCGGTTGAGAATAATGTGGTTGAGTGGGTTTTGAGCAAGGTCAACGTTACGGATAAGGCTGTTGAATTTGAAGCCTTGATGGACCAAAAGGCTTAATGTCTAAAACCTTACATTCTATCGAAAAGGGCAACATAAACATGAGTCATGCAAGCGTTTGGCAAAGCCATTGGGAACCCCAAAATTTAGGTTTGGTTCCAATGGTGGTTGAACAGAGTGGTCGAGGAGAACGTGCCTACGATATCTATTCACGTCTATTGCGTGAACGCGTCATTTTCCTCATCGGGCCGGTTAACGATATTTCAGCCAATCTGGTCGTTGCTCAGATGCTTTTTCTGGAAGCTGAAAACCCAGACAAGGACATCCACTTTTATATCAACTCACCTGGCGGTTCGGTGACGGCAGGGATGTCTATTTATGACACCATGCAGTACATCAAACCTGATGTGTCGACGTTGTGTATTGGGCAGGCAGCTTCAATGGGGGCTTTTTTGCTGACAGCGGGTGCAAAGGGGAAGCGCTTTGCTCTGCCTAATTCTCGGGTAATGATTCATCAGCCGCTAGGGGGATTTCAGGGGCAGGCCTCTGATATAGCTATCCACGCCAAGGAAATTCTGGCGATACGCGATAAGTTAAACCAGATTATGGCTTTCCATACGGGACAACCAATTGATCGGATTGAGCGGGATA
>JBEGTT010000236.1:0-5563 GCA_041179245.1 Pseudomonadota bacterium | reverse complement strand
TTTTAAGGTCGTATTTAAGGCAGTTGTCCCCGCCCGGTTTGCCTCGACCCGTTTGCCCGGTAAACCTCTGCTTGATTTAGGGGGTAAGCCGATGGTGGTGCGGGTTGCCGAACGGGCCGCTGAATCAGGGGCTTCGGAAATCATCATTGCCACTGACCATGCTGGCGTTGCAGAGGCTGCAAAGTTTGCTGGTTACACGGTTTGTCTAACCCGTGCAGATCACCAGACAGGCACGGATCGTCTGTCAGAAGTGGTTGAGCAGCAAGGCTGGAGCGATGATACGTTGGTGGTCAACGTGCAGGGTGATGAACCTTTGATTGATCCTGATTTGATTTCCCGAACAGCGGCCTTGCTTGCTGAAAGTGGGGCGGATATTGCGACGGTGGCACACCCCATTACGTCGGCAGAGGATTTTTTTAATCCCAATGTGGTTAAGGTGGTGTGCGCTAACAATGGCGATGCGCTGTATTTTTCGCGGGCGCCCATTCCCTATGCCAGAGATCACTTTGCTCAGGATCGTCAAACGCTCGCTGTGGGCCAGCCCGCCCTTCGCCATGTCGGGTTATATGCCTATCGTGCTGATTTCCTAAAAGCCTATCCGGGATTGGCGGCTAGTCCGCTGGAACAGTTTGAAGCCTTGGAACAATTGCGTGCGCTGGCCAATGGTTACCGGATTGCTGTGTTGGTGGTTAATCATGCACCACCAGCAGGGGTGGATACCCCAGAAGACGCGGAACGGGTGCGACGGGTTTTTGCAATGCAAACAGTTTGACCCTACTGGCAATAAGCGGTAACTTCCCCCGCTTGTCACACTGATCTGAAACCTTTAAAGACGCTGGGGCAAGCAGGGTACAAAACAAATCAAGTACAACTCCCGAGACAACTCTTAACTAAGGAAAAATATGAAACTGATTCTGTTGGGCGCACCTGGCGCTGGTAAAGGTACTCAAGCCAAATTTATCTGCGAAAAATTTGGTATTCCACAAATTTCAACTGGTGACATGCTCCGTGCTCAAGTTAAGGCTGGCACTGCACTAGGCCTAGAAGCCAAAAAACACATGGATTCAGGCGGTTTGGTTCCTGATGCCGTGATTATCGGCATGGTTAAAGATCGTTTGACCCAAGACGACTGTAAGAACGGCTACCTGTTTGATGGTTTTCCACGCACTATTCCTCAAGCTGAAGCAATGAAGGAAGCCGGTGTGGCACTGGACATCGTGTTGGAAGTCGATGTGCCAGATGGAGACATCATCACGCGTATGGCAGGCCGTCGCGTGCACCTGTCTTCAGGCCGTACTTACCACGTCAAATTCAACCCCCCTAAGGTTGAAGGTAAAGATGATGAAACGGGCGAAGCCCTGATTCAGCGTGATGACGACCAAGAAGAAACAGTAAAAAAACGTCTGGACATCTACCACGCTCAAACCAAGCCACTGGTCACGTTCTATTCCAACTGGAAAGCAACGGGCGAGGCCGCCGCGCCTGTCGTCAAAAAGGTCGCTGGGGTGGGTGGCGTTGATGAAATTACAGCGCGTGTATTTGACGCACTGAAGTAATTCGCTAGAACTAAGTAGATCGCTGTGCGTAACGCTTTTTATGCCCAGTCGGGTGGCGTTACCGCAGTCATCAATGCAACGGCGTGTGGTCTTATCGAGACTGCGCGCCGTTTTTCTTTGCAGATGGGGACAGTTTTTGCAGGCTGTGATGGGATTGTCGGTGGTTTAACCAATCAACTGATTGATACCGCCCAACTGACCACGGATCAGCTTGCATCCCTGCGCCATCGCCCAGGTGGTGTTTTTGGCTCCAGTCGTTATCCCTTGCTGGATCGTGTTAGCCACCGAGATCAGTACCTTCGTTTGCTAGACGTTTTTGCAGCCAACGATATTGCTTATTTTTTTTATAACGGTGGTAACGGCTCGATGCAAACTGCCCATGAAGTGGCGAGTTTTGCCAAGGAGGCAGGGTATTCGCTGGCCGTTATCGGAATCCCTAAAACCATCGATAACGATTTGGTGCATACCGACACCTGCCCCGGTTTTGGTTCAGCAGCTAAGTATGTGGCGACCAGTGTGCGTGAAGTGTCGCTAGATGTGGCGGCGATGTGCCGCAGTTCAACGCAGGTTTATGTGTTTGAAGTGATGGGGCGTCATGCAGGGTGGTTAGCTGCTGCAGCCGGTTTGGCTGCCCAATGTGCCGATAATGGGCCGCATCTGATTCTGTTTCCTGAAGTGCCATTTAACGAAGTTGATTTCTTGGCGAGGGTAAAAGCGACGGTCGAGCGGGTGGGGTATTGCGTGGTGGTTGCAGCCGAAGGTATTTGCTCGCCCACTGGTGAAGCTATTGCCTGTGATATTGGGGGAGTGCACAGCCACGGTGAACCGGGACGGGTCGGCAGCGCGCTGGTCAAACGAATTCATGAAGTGCTGGGCTACAAACTTCACTGGACGCTGGTGGATTACCTGCAACGAACGGCTGGGCATTTGGTTTCAGCGACAGATCAGGAACAGGCTTATGCCTTGGGCGCAGCCGCAGTAGAAAAAGCACTGGCGGGAGAAAGCAACATCATGCTGACGCTGGAACGGTTATCGGATGAACCTTATCGCTGGCTAATCGGGCAAGTGGCTTTGAATCAGGTTGCCGGGGCGGAACGCAAAATGCCTAAGGCGTTTATTGATGAGACGGGTTACCACATCACCGAAGCTTGCCGCCGGTATCTGTTACCGCTGATCGCCGGAGAATCCTGGCCCCCTTATCGTGACGGCCTGCCGGATTACCCCCGGATTGATTTGAAAATCAGCTCAGCTGTTTAGTTCGGTTTTAATTCAAGGTCACCCGCGCAAATTTGCGCTTACCGACCTGAAGAACCACAGTTTGTCCGGCTGCTACTGTTAAGCCCTTGTCTTCGACTTTGGCGCCATCAATCTTTACGCCGCCTTGGCCGATCATACGGATCGATTCAGAGCTGCTGCTGGTTAGCCCAACTTCTCGCATCAATTGTGGGAGAGCAAACCCGCCTTCGGGGCAAGTCACCGTGAACTCATCCATTACTTCTGGCATCGCACCCTGTTTAAAGCGCGTTTCAAAATCGGCCAGCGCCGCTTCTGCAGCAGCCTGATCGTGGAAGCGGGCGACAATTTCTTGAGCCAGTGCCACCTTGATGTCCCTTGGGTTACGGCCATCTGCCATTTCTTGCTTGAACTTGGCGATTTCATTCAAAGAGCGGAAGGACAGTAGGTCGAAATAGCGCCACATCAATACGTCAGAGATGGACATCAGCTTGCCGAAGATTTCCTGTGGACTTTCGCTGATTCCAATGTAGTTGCCCAATGATTTAGACATCTTGTTGACGCCATCAGTGCCTTCCAGCAGCGGCATCATCAATACGCATTGGGGCGCCATCCCGGATGACTTCTGAAGTTCACGTCCGACCAATAGGTTGAATTTCTGGTCGGTTCCACCGAGTTCAATGTCAGACTTCATCGCAACCGAGTCGTAGCCTTGGCAGAGCGGGTAAAGGAATTCATGAATGGCAATGGGCTGACCGTTGGTGTAACGCTTGGAAAAATCATCGCGTTCTAGCATTCGAGCAACCGTGTGCTGTGCAGCCAGCTTAATCATCCCGGCGGCACCCAGTTGATCAAACCATGTGGAGTTGAAACAAACTTCTGTTTTCTCTGGGTCAAGAATCTTGAACACCTGCTCGCGATAGGTTTTGGCGTTTTCCAGAATTTGCTCGCGGGTCAGGGGAGGGCGAGTGGCATTTTTGCCTGTTGGATCGCCAATCATGCCGGTAAAGTCACCAATCAGGAATTGAACCTGGTGTCCTAAATCCTGAAAGTGGCGCAACTTGTTAATCAGTACGGTATGGCCCAAATGCAGGTCGGGAGCCGTGGGGTCAAAGCCGGCCTTGACCTTTAGCGGCTGACCTTTTTTGAGCTTTTCAAACAGTTCGGCTTCGATCAACAGTTCGTCACAGCCGCGCTTGATAATGTCCAGAGATGCCTGAATGTCCATTGCTTTGTTCCGCTAAATTCGTGAAAGGGCGGCATTGTAAACGATCCACTTTAGCCTAGAGCAACAAAAGGAAAGGCTCAAGAGAGTGCTTTGAATGCGATATTCAGAGATTGGTGAGATAGTCGGCGGGGATGAAAAAACCCGCTAACTCAATGAATTAGCGGGTTTAATTTGGTGGGTCGTGACGGGGTCGAACCGCCGACATACGCCTTGTAAGGGCGTCGCTCTACCAACTGAGCTAACGACCCGGATAACCGGTTTTCAGTACTTGTGTGCTGAAAGAGCTGCGCATTATACGCATGAATCTATTATTTGTCACAATATTTTTTATCTCGTTTTGAGGTATCCTCGCAGCCTTTCCTGTTCTAGCCGTCGCGTGGCGTTTGCGGCGGCTTTTTTGTGTCGGACCGTATTCAAAAGGTGGTGACGTGTCTTACTCGGAATCTTCCATCCGCGTGTTGAAGGGCCTAGAGCCGGTAAAAGAACGTCCCGGGATGTATACCCGGACAGATTCTCCAACACACATTATTCAAGAAGTGATCGACAACGCTGCAGATGAGGCGTTGGGCGGTTACGCGAAAAAAATTGCGGTTACCTTACATCTCGATGGTTCTGTTTCCGTCGAGGATGACGGTCGAGGGATTCCTGTCGGAATTCACCCGGATGAAGGAGTCTCAACGGTCGAAGTGGTTTTTACCCGTTTACACGCCGGGGGCAAATTTGATAAAAAATCCGGCGGGGCTTATGCCTTTTCCGGTGGTTTGCATGGGGTTGGGGTGTCTGTCACCAATGCGCTATCGACGCGCTTGGAAGTTACCGTTAAACGCGATAGCAAGGTTAATAAGCTGGTTTTTGCGGCGGGCTTTGTGGTTGAGCCGCTGGTTGAAATCGGTACGGTAGGTGCGCGTACTAGTGGCAGCTTGGTTCGTGCTTGGCCTGATCCGAAGTATTTTGATACCCCGAGTGTTAAACGCCCTGATTTGGAACGCCTGCTGCGTGCTAAAGCGGTGCTGCTGCCGGGCGTACGCGTGAGTTTGTTTGATGAAGTCAGTTGCCAGGAAAAAGTCTGGCAATACGCTGATGGCCTTGTGTCGTATTTACAGGAAACCTTACCGGATACCGATGGTTATACCAGCCCGATTTTTGCCGGTGAGTCTTACGTTGGTGCGTCCGATGCTAGTGGCTTCGCAGAAGGTGAAGGCTGCGCATGGGCGCTGGCTTGGACCGAAGGCGGTGGCGGCGGTGAATCGTTTGTTAACCTGATTCCCACGCTGTCGGGCGGGACGCATGAGGCCGGTTTGCGCGCTGGGGTGTATGACGCCCTGAAAGAGTTTGTGACGCATCACGGTTTGCTGCCGAGCAAGGTCAATCTGCAAGCAGAAGACGTTTGGCGGGCTGTGCGATTTGTCTTGTCGGCGCGGGTGCTTGACCCGCAATTCCAAGGGCAAACCAAGGAAAAGCTAACCAGCCGCGATACCGTTCGTTTGATTTCCAGTCGCGTGAAAGACCCGCTGGATGCGTGGTTGAATCGCAATATTGAAGAAGG
>JBEGTT010000235.1:0-7395 GCA_041179245.1 Pseudomonadota bacterium | reverse complement strand
AACGAGAAAATAACCTATAAAATCCGCGAACATAGCTTGAATCGCTTGCCTTACCAGCTCATTGTTGGTGATAAAGAAAAGGCAGACGGACTGGTGGCCGTGCGTACTCGTGGCGGTCAGGATTTGGGATCACTCCCGTTGAAAATCCTGATTGAGAGGCTTCAAAAAGAAGTCGCAGCGCGATAAGGCACGGCTTAGTTTTGTCCATTACAGACATCATCATGTCAGGAGTTTTACCATCGCTCTAACCAAGACGCATCGCGTCAACGAAGAAATTGTTGCCCCAGAAATCCGCCTGATTGGCGTAGATGGTGAGCAAATTGGTGTAGTCAGTGTTCGCACAGCCCTGCAAATGGCGGATGAAGCTGGCGTTGATTTGGTTGAGATTGCCCCAACGGCAACCCCACCTGTCTGTCGCGTCATGGACTTTGGCAAGTTTAAGTATCAAGAAGCCAAGAAAGCCCACGAAGCCAAGCTCAAGCAGAAACAGGTACAGGTCAAGGAAATCAAGCTAAGGCCAGGTACCGATGAAAATGACTACCAGATTAAACTGAGAAATATGATTCGTTTCTTGGAAGAAGGCGATAAGGTCAAAGTGACCTTGCGTTTCCGGGGACGAGAGATGGCCCATCAGGAATTTGGGATGCGCCAGCTAGAACGAATTAAGGTTGATCTTGACGTGCATGGCATCGTCGAGCAAATGCCTAAAATGGAAGGCCGTCAGATGGTCATGATTATTGGCCCTGGCAAAAAAGCAGTTAAGTAGTTCGTAGTAAGCAGTACCTATAAGTGCTTTCGGGTCCACAAGTATTTCCGTCGGAAATCACCTGTCTGCATGACATTAAGGAGCATTAAATGCCCAAAATGAAAACCAAGAGTGGTGCAGCCAAGCGCTTTAAAGTGCGCCCAGGCGGCACAGTCAAACGGGGTCAAGCGTTCAAGCGCCACATCCTGACTAAGAAGACCACCAAGAGCAAGCGCCAACTGCGCGGCATGACGGCAGTTAATGAGCGTGATGTCGCAAGCATCCGCGCCATGATGCCCTACGCGTAAGGAGATAAAAGATGCCTAGAGTTAAACGTGGTGTAACGGCTCGCGCCCGTCACAAAAAGATTCTCGTACAAGCCAAGGGTTACCGCGGCCGTCGTAAAAATGTCTATCGCGTCGCCAAACAGGCGGTGATGAAGGCTGGTCAGTATCAGTACCGTGACCGTCGTCAGAGGAAACGTCAGTTCCGTTCATTGTGGATTGCTCGTATCAACGCAGCATCCCGTGAATTGGGCATGAAATACAGCACCTTCATGAATGGCTTGAAAAAAGCCAACATCGAAGTTGACCGTAAGGTTCTGGCTGATCTTGCCGTATTTGACAAAGCCGCTTTTGCAGCTCTGGCTAACCAAGCCAAAGCCCAGCTAGCAGCCTAATCAGTACTGAATTCAAAAGGGGAGGCGAAAGCCTCCTTTTTTGTTGCTACTTAAGCTACACAACGTTGTTTTCCTGATGTAATGATTTTTCTCTGGTTGCCTATCGTATGAACTCACTTGACTCCATTGTTGCTGAAGCCCTTGCTGCTTTTGCCGATATTAGCGACCCCAATGAACTGGAAAATGCCAAAGCCCGCTATCTTGGGAAAAGCGGCCAGATCACTGAACAGATGAAAAGTCTGGGGAAACTGCCGCCAGAAGAACGAAAACAAACTGGTGCTGTGATCAATCAAGCCAAAGACGCGATTGAAACGGCGCTAACAGCCCGCCGCGAAGACATTCGCCGCGCTGCGTTGGAAGCGCGCCTTGCTGAAGAGGCGCTCGACGTTACCCTACCCGGACGAGGTGAAACACAAGGCGGCCTGCACCCCGTTACACGGACGTTGGATCGCATTGAAAGCCTGTTTGCCAGCATTGGCTTTTCTGTTGCCGACGGCCCTGAAATTGAAACTGACTTCTACAATTTCACTGCATTGAATACGCCGGAGGACCACCCAGCCCGTTCGATGCACGACACTTTTTATTTGCAAGATGCAGACGGCAATGTCGCTGATGGTGTCTTGCTACGCACGCATACCAGCCCAATTCAAGCGCGATATATGCAAGCGCATGTTGCACGCCATGCCAAGCAATCGGACCAAGCTGATATGCCGGAAATTCGCATCATTGCGCCGGGCCGGGTTTACCGTGTTGATTCCGATGCCACCCACTCGCCCATGTTCCACCAAGTTGAAGGACTTTGGATTGGCCAGAACGTCTCTTTCGCCGACCTTAAGGGAGTCATTGCCGACTTCCTTAAATCCTTCTTTGAAACGGATGAACTCACCGTACGCTTCCGCCCCTCCTTCTTCCCCTTTACGGAACCCTCAGCTGAAATTGATGTGGCCTTCATGTCAGGCTCCCTGAAAGGCCGCTGGTTAGAAATTGCTGGTTGCGGAATGGTGCACCCCAACGTTCTTCTCCATGCTGGCATAGACCCTGAGAAATACACCGGATTTGCCTTTGGATTCGGCCCTGACCGCCTGACCATGCTGCGGTATGGGGTCAATGATCTTCGCCTGTTTTACGAAGGCGACCAACGTTTTCTACACCAGTTCATCTGAGGCCGGTTTTTTAAGGAATCCCCATGAAATTTTCCCAATCCTGGCTGCGCTCCTTCGTTGATACTGGACTACCAACAGAGGAGCTTTCCCACCTTCTGACCATGGCAGGCCTAGAAGTCGAAGAACTCGACCCCGTTGCCCCCGTATTTGATGGCGTCATCGTTGCTCGCGTATTGAGTGTAACGAAACACCCCGATGCAGACCGACTGAATGTCTGCCAAGTTGATATTGGCACAGGCTCGCCCCAACAAATTGTCTGCGGTGCCCCTAACGTTGCCGAAGGACTCAACGTTCCCTGCGCGCTTCCTGGCGCTAAACTCCCCGGCGACTTCAACATCAAGATTGCTAAAGTACGAGGCATTGAATCCTCTGGAATGCTCTGCTCGTCCAAAGAACTGGGGATTACCGAAGAATCTTCTGGCCTGTTGGTATTACCTATTGATGCACCCGTTGGACAATCTATTCGTCAGTATCTCGATCTTGATGACCAACTTTTTACGATCAAACTTACGCCCAACCGTGCGGACTGCCTTTCTCTGACCGGTATCGCTCGCGAAGTCGCCGCACTAACCGGCAAACCGCTGAGCCTACTAGACATTACCGACACCCCGGCGACCCATCACGCGCAACGCAATATCGAACTGCAGGCCGCCGACGCCTGCCCTCGTTACTGCGGCCGTATCATCACCGAAGTCAATGCCGCTGCCGTTACACCCGATTGGATGAAACAGCGCCTTGAGCGCAGCGGCATCCGTAGCATTTCTGCCTTGGTCGACATTACCAACTATGTCCTGCTTGAATTAGGCCAACCACTGCATGCGTTCGACAACGATTTACTCAAAGGCTCTCTGCAAGTTCGCTTGGCCAACGCGGAAGAAAGAATCAAACTCCTGAATGAACAAACGGTCACCCTCTCCAATGACGTTCTCGTCATTGCTGATGATGCTGGAGCACAAGCTATCGCGGGGATCATGGGTGGAGCAGGAACAAGCGTCACCGATAACACCCACAATGTATTTATTGAGTCAGCGTTCTTCGCGCCCAAGGCGATTGCCGGACGTGCCCGTCGCCTTGGCTTCTCATCCGATTCATCTCACCGGTTCGAGCGGGGTGTCGATTTCGCCAACACCCGTCACGCGCTAGAACGCGCCACTCAACTGATCGTCGATATCTGTGGTGGCCAAGTCGGCCCTATTTCCGAAGCCCTGACAGTTTTACCGGATCGCAAGCCTGTTCTCCTACGCGGTGCTCGCGTTCGCAAGGTGCTCGGGATTGACCTAACAGCAACCACCATCGCAGAACTGTTCACCCGTCTTGCCCTACCGTTTGTGCAAGATAGTGACAATTTCACCGTAACGCCACCTTCTTATCGCTTCGACATTGAAATTGAAGAAGACCTGATTGAAGAAGTCGCCCGCCTGTACGGCTATGACAATATTCCATCACTAGCCCCCAAAGGCACGTTGGCGATGTTGCCGCAAACCGAAAGTCGGCGAATTCGCAAAACTCTGCGCCAACTGCTAGCAAATCGAGGCTATCAAGAAACCATCAACTTCGCCTTTGTTGAAGAAAGTTGGGAACAAGATTTTGCTGACAACGCCACGCCCATTCGCCTAGCCAACCCCATTGCCAGCCAGTTATCGGTGATGCGATCTAGTTTAATCGCAGGCTTGGTGAGCAACCTGCAAACCAATCTAAAACGTAAACAAACCCGTATTCGGCTGTTTGAAATGGGCCGCACTTTCACGCGAGATGCCCAAGCTAACTACCTCCAGCCTTGGAAGTTAGCTTTTCTGGCAGCGGGGTCAGCGCAACCAGAGGGATGGAATACCGACGGCCGCCGCGCCGACTTTTTTGACATCAAAGCAGACCTCTGTGCCCTGTTTTCGCCTCAAATAATGACCTTCTCCAAAGCCAAGCATCCGTCGCTCCATCCCGGACGAACCGCAGATGTCAGCCTAAACGGGAGGGTTATTGGTGTGATCGGCGAATTGCACCCTGAATGGGTTCAAAAGTATGACTTAACACACCCACCGATTTTGGTAGAAATCGAGCTAGAGTCGGCTGAACAAACCACCCTGGCAAGCTTCCAAGAAGTCTCCCGCTTCCCCTCCGTCACGCGTGATTTAGCGGTTGTTGTTGATCAGCATTTGACGCTAGGAGAAATTCTATCTTCCATGCAAGAAGCATCACCAAGTCTGGTAAAAGACATCCAATTGTTCGATATTTATGTCGGCAAAGGGATACCCGAAGGGAAGAAAAGCCTTGCATTTCGGGTAGTTATGCAAGATACTGAAAAAACTTTGCAGGATTCGGATGTTGAGCCCGTCGTGCAACAATTGCTTACTTTCCTCTCCGAAAACTTTGCGGCACAACAGCGTGCCTGAGCACAATCCGAACCGTTTCTATAAGCCATGATGACCCTAACCAAAGCTGAGCTAGCCGACCTATTATTTGAGCGGGTAGGGCTCAACAAACGTGAAGCCAAAGATATGGTTGAAGCCTTTTTCGAAGAAATCCGTGATGCGCTTGAGCGCGGCAACGGCGTCAAACTTTCGGGCTTCGGCAATTTCCAACTTCGCGACAAACCCCAACGCCCCGGCCGAAATCCAAAAACTGGCAAAGAAATTCCTATTAGCGCCCGTCGTGTTGTGACCTTCCATGCGAGCCAGAAGCTGAAGTCAGAAGTTGAACAAACTGCTCATGGAACCCCTACTTAAAACGGAAGACCTTCCACCCATTCCTGCCAAACGCTACTTCACCATTGGTGAAGTGAGTGATTTGTGTGGGGTTAAGCCTCATGTCTTGAGGTATTGGGAACAGGAGTTCAACCAGCTCAAACCCGTCAAACGTAGAGGCAACCGTCGCTACTATCAGCACCACGAAGTGCTTTTGGTGCGCAAGATCCGTGACCTGCTCTACAGCGAAGGATTCACCATCAGTGGTGCTCGGAATCGTCTGGAAGAAGGTAGCAAGTCAGAAGAAACCAATACTGCAAACCCAACTCAAGCGCCCACCATCAGCCTGCGGGAGGTCCGCAAGGAACTCCAGTCTATCTTGCGATTGCTGGCACTCTGAGTTCATTCAGAAAGCCGCTCCATGTGTGGAATTGTTGCCGCAGCAGCCCAAAGAAATATCGTCCCCGTTCTGATCGAAGGTCTCAAGAAACTTGAATACCGGGGTTATGACTCTGCTGGAATTGCCGTACTCAGCGAACAAGCCACGATCACCCGAAAACGGTCAGTTGGCCGCGTCAGCGAGCTGGAAGCCCTAACCGGCCAGCTTGAGGCCACAACCGGTATTGCACATACTCGCTGGGCAACTCACGGGGTTCCCGCTGAACGTAACGCCCACCCGCACATCTCTGGTGACCTTGCGGTTGTTCACAACGGCATTATCGAAAACTACGAAGCATTGCGCACTGAACTCTCTGCTGCCGGATATGTATTTACGTCTGACACTGACACAGAAACCATTGCCCACCTCATCAATCTCACGCTTAAAACCAAGCCCGATTTACTTGAAGCGGTTCGCCTAGCTTGCCAGCGTCTTCGCGGCGCGTACGCCATTGCCGTGATTCAAAGCAGCTCACCCGACCGGGTTGTTGTGGCTCGTGAAGGCTCCCCCCTGCTTCTGGGTGTCAGTCAGACTGGCAATTACGCAGCCTCCGACGCATCGGCTCTGCTGCAAGTCACACGCAACATAGTCTACCTAGAAAATGGTGATTTAGCTGACCTGCGCCCCGATAGCGTGCGAATCATTCGGCAGCTTGATGGCGAAACCGTTGAACGCCCCGTTGCTGTCTCGCAACTGTCCGCAGCGGCGGTTGAGCTAGGGCAATATCAGCATTACATGCAAAAAGAAATTTTTGAGCAGCCAGAAGCGCTGGCCAATACGCTTGAAATGGTTGGTTCCGTCAGTTCCATCCAACCGGGTTTATTTGGAGGAGAAGCTGCCCAAACATTGGGAAACATAGATTCAGTCCTGATTTTAGCCTGCGGCACTAGCAGCCACGCCGGTATGGTGGCCAAATACTGGCTGGAAAGTATCGCTAAAATTCGCGTCAGCGTTGAAACCGCCAGTGAATACCGCTACCGCGACTCAGTTCCGAACCCCAAGCAACTCATTGTCGCCATCTCACAGTCTGGTGAAACAGCCGATACGCTAGCGGCCCTGCGCCACGCCAAAGCGTTGGGACAACCTCATACGCTGGCGATTTGTAACGTACCCGAATCAGCCATCGTGCGTGAATGCGCTTTGCGTTTCATCACCCGCGCAGGCCCAGAAATTGGTGTCGCTTCGACCAAAGCATTTACCACCCAACTGGCCGCCCTATTCCTGCTGACGTTGGTTGTGGCGAAACAGCGCGGAAATCTATCTGCCGGTGATGAAGCCGCGCACATTCATGCCTTGCGCCATCTACCCGTTGCGATCCAAAAGGTGTTGGCACTTGAACCTGAAATCGCTGCGTGGGCACGTCTTTTTGGTGACAAACAACACAGCCTTTTTCTAGGCCGTGGGCGCCACTATCCGATTGCCCTTGAAGGCGCTTTGAAGCTCAAAGAAATTTCCTACATTCACGCAGAAGCCTATCCGGCTGGCGAGCTGAAACATGGGCCATTGGCGCTGGTTGACGCCAAGATGCCAGTTATTGCCGTCGCGCCTAATGATGCATTGCTCGAAAAACTCCGGTCCAACCTAGAAGAAGTTCGTGCTCGCGGAGGGGAACTCTTTGTATTTGCCGATGCGGATAGCCATATTCCACAAAGTGATGGCCTGCATTTAATCAAACTCCCGGAACACTACGG
>JBEGTT010000234.1:0-7208 GCA_041179245.1 Pseudomonadota bacterium | reverse complement strand
AATGCGAGCAGTGAAGACTTTATGGAGGTTGATTTGGGATTTGCAATTGATAACGAGGTTGCCCTGTCACTTGTCTTACGGCGAGTCAATGTCAATTAAACCTGCATATTCATGATGTCTTGGTAAGCACTGACCAAGCGATTTCTAACCTGCACCATTTCTTGAAATGACACGCTGGCTGTTTGTAAAGCCACCATGACTTCGTGCAGATTTTGATTAGTGTCACCCGCAACAAAGGCGTTAGCTACCTTATCGGCATTCTGATCAGCTTGATTAACTTGGTCGATCGAGTTTTTCAGCACTTGGGCAAAGTCAACGCCCGTGCCTTCACCTACGGAAGAATTAGCCGCTGGCTTACTTGAAGCCTGAGCTGCCGTACTCCGTAACACACTCAACATTTGTTCTATACCTTGGGTATCCATGACACCCCTCCTGCAAATTCGTTAGACGCGCACAGCGCAATTAGAAACAGTTCAGCAAAAAACAGGCCACGCTAGAAATTTAATGTGCCCACTAATCTTGATAATGCCCTTCTTCTCGGTACTGCTGCAGCTTATACCGTAAGGTTCGCTCCGAAATACCGAGCAACTCAATTGCTTTTTTGCGTGACCCCTTCACTTCAGTCAAGGTTCTCAAAATGTGCTCCCGCTCAAGATCTCGCATACTCAAACTGTCATTTTTAGTCTGAACTGCTGCTACGACAGAGCTTTCAACTGGAATAGCAAAGCCCGGCAAACTTGGGCTAACTGTTGCCGGTGCAACGTCGGGTATCACGGCGGAAATTGCCGCGACCGTTAGTGGCTTTAGGAGAGATGCCGACAATCCCAAATGTTCCGGATCAATGGTATCTCCAGGTGCCATGATCAGCGCACGTTGAACCACATTCACCAGTTCTCGTATGTTACCTGGCCAGTGATAAGCCAGTAATGCTTGCTCCGCCGCAAGTGAAAAACGCATAGCACCCCGACCAATTACTCCCGCCTGATCCACCACAAAGTGACGCGCCAAGGCCAGAACATCATTGGCCCGCTGGCGCAGTGCCGGAATCAGGATAGGAAAAACATTCAGGCGATAATACAAATCTTCTCGAAAGATCCCTTTGCTAACCGCATCGGCCATATCTCGGTTGGACGTCGCCACCACTCGAATATTCAGGCTCACCGGTTTCTTGCCACCAACCCGCTCCACCTCGCGCTCCTGCAACACCCGCAGTAACTTAGCCTGCAAGGAAAGTGGCATTTCGGTCACTTCGTCCAACAACAGCGTACCGTTTTGGGCCTGTTCAAACTTCCCTGGCTGGGCCTGAGTTGCGCCAGTAAAAGCCCCTTTCTCATAACCAAACAAGGTGGCTTCAAGAAGACTTTCAGGAATGGCAGCACAGTTGATCGCCACAAAAGGACCATCTCGCCGTGATGAGTTTTTGTGAATAAAGCGAGCAACCACTTCTTTGCCAACCCCGGACTCACCAGTCAAAAGAACTGTTGCGTCTGTTTGTGCGACCCGCCCCGCAATGGAAAACAAATTTCGACTGATTTCGTCCTGGGCCACCACCCCACTGATGGTTTCAATCGCAGGCAACTCATATTTAGCGATGTGTTCAAGCAAGGCTTTAGGCTCAAACGGCTTCAGGAGAAAATCGCAAGCCCCAGAGCGCATGGCTTCAACAGCACGATCCACATCGGCATAAGCGGTCATCAGTACGACGGGGAGTTGGGGATAATTAGCACGAATGGATTTCAGCAAGGTCACGCCATCCATGGGCATCATCCGCACATCGCTGACTACGATACAAAATGTCTGCTTGGACAACTGGGCCAGTGCAGATTCCCCACCATCTACCGCAACCACTTCACGCCCCGCCAATTCCAACGTATCCGCTATCGCTTCCCGAAGGTTGGGATCGTCTTCAACCACCAAAATCGGTAGCACCTGTTTGCTCATGTCAAAACCCTTCTCTCATTCTGCCTGACCCGAATACATCGGATTGATTATCGGCATTATCCAGCAAATCCTGAGCTGCCACCGGCAAGGTCATCACAAACTCGGCTCCCTGAAGACCCGACGTTCCAGATCGCAACACAATATTACCGCCATGTGCTCTGGCTACCCCCAATGCAATAGGCAAACCCAATCCGGTACCCAGACCCCGAGTCGTGAAAAATGGCTCGAAAATTCGGGCACGCATTTCTGGCGGAACACCCGGCCCCTCATCCAGCACTGAAAGCTGCAAGCAATCCCCATCGCGCGACGCCGTCAACCAAACGTGAGCCCCGGACTCACAAATATGCAAGGCATTTTCCAGCAGGTTCAACAAGGCTCCATACAAGGACTTGCGCGCCCCAACCAAAACGGCTTGGCTGCTAGCATCTGAAAATTGAAAAACGACCCCTCGCTCTCTAGCCAATGGCTCCATCGTTTGCGCTACTTCCTGCAACCAATCGCTCGCCAAAAATACATCTCGGCCAATACTTTCGCCTCGCGCAAACAGTAAGGTATCTTGAATCAAGCGCTCCAAGCGCCTCAATTGGGCTGTCGTTTTTTCCGCAAATTTTTGACGGGCAGCCTCTGGCAAATCGGCTTGGGACAGATTAGCGCTGTAGAGTAGGGCCGCAGCAAGCGGTGTCCGAATTTGGTGTGCTAATGAAGCGGCCATTTCTCCCATCGCAGCCAAACGCTGGCTGCGTTCAAGTTCTGCCTTCATCTGATGCGCCAAACTGATGTCATGGACCAGCAACAATTTTCCCCCCGTCGAATCCAGAGGGCTTTCTGCCACACTCAACCGACGTGGCCCAAGCAGCCATTCCCCCAGTGTCATGGTCGGCTCAAGAAAATCTTTAGCCACATCGCCCCAATGCCGACCCACCACATCCTCCCCAAAAAACTGGAGTGCTGCGGGGTTAGCTTGCGTGACCATCGCTGCGCCATCAAGCACCACAACACCGGCAGGTAGCGCATTAAGCAGCAGGCCCAAGCGTTCTGACAGCGCCTCTTTTTCTTGAAACTGTCGACGCAGCTCACCATTGGCAACAGCCAATTCCTCGGTTAGCGAACTAGCACGCTGCTCCAGCGCAGCGTAGGCCTGAGTTAACTCGGCCGAGACCTGATTAAACGTAGCAAACGCGCGCTGTAATTCCTCGGTTTGGGCCGCGGCATGATGGGGGTGGGTATTAAAGGCTTGGTGGGCTGTGGTCATAGAGGATAGGTTAGGTAATAGGTAACAACACGCCCTTCCCGGCAAAATTAGCCGGTCTGAAGTAGAATGTTACAACCTGTCCGATATTCGTCCTAGATGGCTGACTTAGAAACCGAACCAAGCACAACAAAAGCAATAGCAGAACGCCCGATTGATAGGGTGCGTGTTGCTTTGGATCGACTTTCTAGTCAACAGAAAATCTTACTGGCTGTCGGTGTTGCTGCGATGGTCTCGCTGATCATCTGGGGAGCCATGGCCTCCCGGCAGCCAGAATTCAAAACGGTATTCTCAAATCTGACTGAACGCGATGGCGGTGCCATTATTACCGCACTGGAACAGCTCAATGTACCTTACAAGTTCACTGACGGCACGGGTGCGATTCAGGTTCCCTCCTCGCGTGTTCACGAAATTCGACTTCGCTTAGCCTCTCAGGGGCTTCCCAAGGGCGGAGGCGTTGGCTTTGAACTGATGGAAAATGCCAAGTTTGGTACCAGTCAGTTTGCCGAGCAGGTCAGTTATCAACGTGGACTCGAAGGCGAGCTAGCCAAAACAATCCAGTCCATTGCCGCCATTCAGGCTGCCCGCGTACACCTAGCCATTCCCAAGCCATCTGTTTTTATTCGGGAAGAGCAAAAACCAACAGCATCAGTTTTACTCAATCTTTATCCGGGGCGAGCACTCGAACCCAGTCAGGTATCAGGGATTGCTCACCTCGTTGCCTCAAGCGTTCCCCAGATGCCGCTACAGAATGTCAGCGTAATCGATCAGAACGGCAAACTGCTCTCGGAGCTAAAAAGCAAGCTGACCGAAGCGGGGCTTGATCCCACGCAAATCAAGTACATGCATGAAGCGCAGGACGAAATTGTGCGCCGCATCGAGGGCATTCTGGCCCCCATCGTTGGTTCCAAAAATGTGCGGGTACAGGTTGCTGCTGATATCGACTTCTCCCAAATGGAACAAACGGCTGAAACCTATCGTCCTAACGGAGCACCTCCGAATATCAGCATACGGAGTCAGCAAAGCTCTGAAACGGCCAACGTCAATCAGAACCCCACGGGCGGCATTCCGGGCGCATTGTCCAATCAGGCCCCCGCCACTGCGACAGCCCCGTTAAGCGCAGGTTCAAACTTGGGCGGTCCTGCTAACTCAAAAAACCCTTTTGGCTTGCAAACCCAAGCCGGCCAGATAAATGCAGCTGGCGTTAACTCACAGATTCCTTTCTTGGGGCAGCCTCCCTTATCCGCTCGCAAGGATTCAACGGTTAACTATGAAATCGACAAAACGGTTCGCTATACCAAACAAGCGATGGGCGCACTCAAACGGCTATCCGCAGCCGTCGTCATTAACCACCGTCTTGAAACCGATCCTAAGTCAGGGAAAACTGAGCCTCGCCCACTGAACGAAGTTGAACTCAAGCAAATCAACGACTTGGTGAAGGAAGCCATGGGCTTCAGTCAAGAACGAGGCGATACACTTTCTGTAGCCAACGCACCATTCACCATTGAAAAGCCAGAAGAGCTTAATATCCCCTTCTGGAAAGATCCTGACGTTA
Organism: Pseudomonadota bacterium; assembly: GCA_041179245.1. Taxonomy (GTDB): domain Bacteria; phylum Pseudomonadota; class Gammaproteobacteria; order Burkholderiales; family Rhodocyclaceae; genus JBEGTT01. The sequence continues at coordinate 2,463 of JBEGTT010000234.1, read as the reverse complement.
TTGATCTTTCAAAGGAAGTGGCGAAATACCTTGTTGTTATTGGCGGCATTGCATTCTTGTTATTGGTTATTGTTAAGCCAACGGTTGAAACCATGTTCCCACCGCCCATTCCCGAGTCTGAGGCAGACGAAGGTGGGTTTGACGGGGATGGCCAGTGGCAGCCAACGGGTGATGCTCAGGCTGACGGAACCCCTCGCTTCAAGTTTGTAACCAATGTTGCAACAGGTGAAGAAGAAGTCATCGACTTGGGTATCCCTGACTCCGGCAGGGTTCAAGCAATTTATGAAAAGAAGGTCGAGGCCACTCGTGGGGCAGCGTCAAAAGATCCTCAGGCCGTGGCCGGCATTATCAGAAACTGGTTGGGTGTAAATGGCTGAAGATGAATCAGGGCTTAGAAAAAGCGCAATTTTGCTTCTCGTATTAGGGGAAGATATTGCCGCATCCGTACTTCGCCACCTAGGCCCTCGCGAAGTACAACGGCTAGGTTTAGCCATGTCCACGATGGGCGCATTGGCCCGAGAGGATATTGAGGAAGTCATCACCGAGTTCCTCAAAACCGCAGCAGCCCACGGGGTGGTGCATAGCGATACGGACGCCTACATTCGCTCCATGCTGACCAAAGCACTGGGTGATGATCGTGCCAACAATCTGCTCTCCCGTATTCTGCACGGTGGTGATACCGACGGGATTACGGCACTCAAGTGGATGGATGCCCCAACGGTTGCCGACTTGATCCGAAATGACCATCCGCAGATTATTGCAACCATCCTCGCTCACCTTGATTTTGATCAGGCCAGCGATATTTTGAATATGTTCTCTGAGCGGCTAAGAAACGACGTCATCCTTCGGATTGCAACCCTTGATGGTATCCAGCCTAAAGCACTGGCTGAACTTAACGAAGTTATGCATCGAATCATGTCAGGTGCTTCTAATATGAAAAAAGCGGAAATGGGGGGTATTCGCCCAGTTGCCGAAATCCTCAACCTTATTGGTCGCGAAAGCGAAGCCTCCATTATCAGCGCGGTTAAGGATTACGACCCTGACCTAGCGCAACGCATTCAAGATGAAATGTTCGTCTTCGACAATATTCTGGATATTGAAGATCGCTCGATTCAGGTCATTTTGCGAGAAGTTCAGCCTGATTCCTTGGTACTGGCGCTCAAGGGAACCTCTGACGAACTGAAAGAGAAAATCCTCAGAAATATGTCTCAACGTGCCGCCGAAATGTTGCGAGAAGACCTTGAGACACGAGGCCCAGTCAAGTTGTCCGATGTAGAAGCAGAACAGAAGGAAATTCTAAAGGTTGTTCGCCGTCTTGTTGAAGAAGGACAGGTCACTATTGGTGGCGCTGGCGGTGAGGCAATGGTTTAGTGGTAAGTCTCTGAAAACCAACCGGATACTCCCCTCATGGCTATTGTGATCCCCAAAGAGCACGCTCAACATTTTGAACGGTGGAGTATCAACTCATTCGACAAGCCACCCTCAACGCGTACCCGCCCGCCTTCACCGGCACCGGCAGTTACCCCGCCTAAGCCAGCCAAAGTAGCAACTGAACAAAAAAACGTAGCGATGGAGGTGTCCGAGGAAGATGTCCCCTCCGAATCCCCCAATGTCCCATTTAAGCTACCCACGGCTGAAGAAATCGAGCAAATTCACGAGGAAGCGCGAAAAGAGGGATATCAGGCAGGACTAGAAGAAGGTAAAAAAGCGGCACACGATGAAGGTATTCAGGAGATTAAAACGCAGGTTGAACGTTTGTCTGGAATTACCGACAGTCTTTCTGCTGCACTCAATGACCTTGATCAGGAATTGGCCGAAGACGTTCTAGCCTTTGCGGTTGAAGTCGCTCGCCAAGTTGTGAGCAGTAGCCTAAGAGTGCAACCTGAATCTTTATTACCGGTCATTCGTGAAGCGATGGCAACCCTTCCGCTTCATCACGGAACGGTCATGATTCACCTGAACCCACAAGATATTGAAATAGTGAAAAGTCATTTTGGAGAACAAATTCTGCATGCCGGATGGCGAATCATCGAAGATAAAGAGATTCAGCCGGGGGGTTGCCGCCTTCACGCCGGCAGCAGTGAGGTTGACGCCACGACGGCAAGCCGCTGGAGAAGGACGCTTGAAGCTATGGGAGCCAAGCCGGACTGGCTTGAGCCTAGCCCTTAAAAATCCTTAATGCTTCCTAAATGATCCCGCGACACCCCCATCTGCCGCACTGGCGCTCTTTATTAGAGCAGGCGCAATACGCCGTGAGCCACGCTGACACGCTGTTGGCAACAGGTCGGCTTACCCGAATCAATGGCTTGGTGATGGAAGCGGCTGGATTAAAACTTCCATTAGGTAGCGCCTGCCGCGTGGTCTCCAAAAGTGGGCAATCTGTCGAAGCAGAGGTCGTTGGCTTTTCCGGTGACAAACTTTATCTGATGCCATCCGATGATATGTATGGCTTGGCGCCCGGCG
>JBEGTT010000233.1:0-4736 GCA_041179245.1 Pseudomonadota bacterium | reverse complement strand
TTTGTCGATGCTGACCGTCAGCCATCTTAAGGCTGAGCACCTCTGGTTAGGCTGGTTGCCCTATTTCCGGGTCTCTCTGTTGTCCTTGGGGGGGCTGGGAAGTTTGGTGTTAGTGCTGGGTTTATTGCGTCAAGTAAAAGCGAACTTAATTTTCAGGCTGATGGCTGGCTGTGTGATGTTGTTCCCCATTGGGTTGATGAGCTTTATTTGGGGGCTGGTATTCTTCGTCTGGTGATTTATCGTTTTCGTCGTTTCCATCAGAAGCAGGATAAGAATATCAGTGACAACCTATCTTGAGGTTCCGTTTCGGGCCAAGGATGAAGCCAAATCGCTCGGCGCACGCTGGGATGGAGCGGCCCGCAAATGGTATGTGCCAGCCGGGCGTGATCTAGCACCCTTTCAGGCGTGGCTGCCGGTTCAAATGCCCCTCATTGAAACGTCACCTTCTGAAGCCGTTTCAACAGGCGTGGCGGTCTCTCGTGGTGTCGCGCTTTCAGCTTTGCTGGCGGGGGTGGCTCAAGCCGTTGCGGATGCTTTTGGCGCGGGGGTTTGGACAATTGTTGAGGTCGTTGAGGCCAGAACGCGTAATGGTCATGTTTATCTAGAAGTTTCTGAGCGGGATGCCGGTGGTGTGGTGCTGGCGAAAGCCAATGCGGCCATTTGGGCCAATACAGCTAGCAAAATTCTGCCTGCTTTTGAGCAAGCCACTGGGGCAAGTCTGGCGCCGGGAATCAAGCTATTAGTGCATGCTCGGCCGGTCTATAAACCGCAGTACGGCTTTAGCCTTGAGATTGATGCGATTGACCCTGAATACACCTTGGGTGATTTAGAGGCTCGTAAGCGCGAAATTCGGCTGCGTTTAAAACAGGAGGGATTGTTTGAGCGCAATCGGTGTTTACCCGCACCGTGGGACTTTAATGCAGTCTTGGTTATTGCGCCTCAGGGAGCAGCTGGACTGGGAGATTTTCAGGCTGAAGCTAATCGTTTAAGCCAGTTTGGCGTTTGTCAGTTCGTCTATGCGACCAGCCGTTTCCAAGGCGAAGGTGCTGCGTCGGAGATTCGCCAAACATTGATGAATGCGATGCGTGTTTGGGAAAATGAGCATAGTGGCTTACCCGATGCGCTAGTGATTATTCGGGGTGGTGGGGCGGTCAATGACTTGGCTTGGCTGAATGATTACGACTTGGCTAAAGCCCTATGCGAATCGGCAATCCCTGTTTTTACCGGTATTGGGCATGAACGGGATTCCAGCGTTCTTGATGAAGTGGCGTACACCTCGTTTGATACGCCGAGCAAAGTGATCTTGGGTATAGAGCAATCGATTCGCCAGCGAGTTGAAGAGGTTAAGGCTAATTTTGGTTTAGTGGCTTACGCGGCAACTCGTACGCTGAACGGATTGAAGTCACACACTACCCAACAGTTTGAATCCATTTTAGAACGTGCTGAATTGGCGATTGGCCAAGGCCGGGACAGAGTTGAGGAGCGGATGAGCGTCATTGGCGATCTGGCTAAACAACACATTGTTCAAGCCAGAGAGTCGTCGATTAGTTTATTTCGGGAAATCGCCGGGCAGGGGCCAGAGAAAACTCTGCGCAGAGGTTTCGCCGTGGTGCGAGATGAGCAAGGGGTAGTGGTGCCCCGAGGGGCTTTGGTCAAAGAAAATGCACATTTATCAGTTCAGTTCTTGGATGCAATGCTCAATGTTGAAGTAAAGAAAGTGAATCTATGAAAAAAGAACCCAAAAGCGAACAGAAAAACGACAGCAATTTTCGGGATGCCTACAGTGTCTTGCAACGACATGCAGAAACGCTGCGTAATCGAGCAGAGCCAAATATCGACGATTTGCTGACCCTTGTGTCGGAATCAGTGGAGGCCTATGAAGTGTGCAGAACCCGAATTGATGCGGTTGAAAAAGCACTTGAACAAGCGTTAACGGCGGTTAAAAAGCCTGATGCGAAATCGTCGGAAGAAAAGCTGCCTGAATAATTTCAGTTTTGTGACAATTTGTGGCGGTCTGATGGCTCGCCTATGTACAATGCCGGCCTTGCTTGTTTGGATGAAAGTGGCGCTATGTTTGGAAAGTTGATGCCTCGCGAGGCCGAGTTTTTTGACCTTTTTAACGCACACGCAGAGGAAATCGTCAAAGGGAGCCAGTCTCTGGTGGCCTTGATGGCTGCGTTGATTGAGACGCCCGCCGAAGCGGTAAAACATGCGGAAGCCATCGATGAGTTTGAAAGCCGTGCGGACAAAATTACGCACGACACCATCGCCCTAATCCATACAACTTTCGTCACCCCCTTTGATCGTGACGAGATTCATAGTCTGATTAGTGGCCTCGATGACATTCTGGATTTAATTCAGGATGTGGCCGAATGTTTGAATCTCTACGACATTCAAACAGTTACCCCAGAAGCGAATGAGTTAGCCGCCTTGTCACTGAAATGCAGCGAACGCGTGCGCAGCGCCGTTAACCTGCTCAAGTCCATGGATAACGGGGAAAAAATTCTCGAAATTTGCCATGAAATCGACCAACTGGAATCAGAAGCAGATCGTGTAATGCGCACCGCCATGTCTCGACTTTTCCGCGAAGAGCCTGACGTTCGGCAACTGATAAAGTTCAAGGCGGTTTATGAACTGCTGGAGACCGTGACAGACCGATGCGAGGACGTAGCCAATATCATTGAAGGCATCGTCCTTGAAAACTCCTGATTGATCGTTATGGAATCCTTAAACATCAGTCTTTCCGTCGTGATGTTGCTGGTGCTGTTGGCCCTAGCATTTGACTTCATGAATGGCTTTCATGACGCCGCTAATTCAATTGCTACCGTCGTTTCCACAGGTGTTTTGAAACCCCAGCAGGCGGTTGTTTGGGCCGCTTTTTTTAATGTGCTGGCGATCCTGATTTTCCAACTCAAGGTAGCAACGACGATCGGAAAGGGAACGATTGATCCTGCCGTGGTCGACCACATCGTGGTGTTTGGGGCACTGGTCGGCGCGATTATCTGGAACTTCGTGACCTGGTATTACGGTATTCCATCCTCTTCTTCTCATGCCTTGATTGGTGGTTTGGTCGGCGCAGCGGTGGCTAAAGCGGGGCCGTCAGCACTCATTTCAAGTGGTCTGATCAAAACGGTGGCATTCATTTTTATTTCACCGTTGCTGGGAATGCTGCTGGGTAGTTTGATGATGGTGGCCGTTTCATGGATTTGTTTCCGGCAATCGCAGCGTCGAGTAGATCGCTGGTTTCGGCGCTTGCAGTTATTTTCAGCAGCCATGTACAGCTTGGGCCATGGTGGGAATGACGCCCAGAAAACCATCGGTATTATCTGGATGTTGCTGATTGCAGCAGGGATGAGCCAGTCTGACGCCCCCATTCCGGTGTGGGTTATTATTTCCTGTTACGCAGCGATCGGTTTGGGAACCATGTTTGGTGGGTGGCGTATTGTGAAAACAATGGGTCAGAAAATTACCAAGTTGAAACCTGTCGGTGGTTTTTGTGCTGAAACGGGTGGTGCAATGACCCTTTTCCTAGCAACCGCTTTGGGCATTCCTGTGTCTACTACCCATACCATTACTGGGGCAATTGTGGGTGTTGGCTCTTCCCGCAAGGTCTCAGCGGTTCGCTGGGGCGTTGCAGGGGGGATTGTCTGGGCATGGATTTTGACCATTCCCTGTAGTGCTTTGATGGCGGCGATGGCTTGGTATATCGGTCGCGCCATTCTTTGATTGATGAGTAAAGCGTTTGTTACTGAGTCCTCGGCTGAGGATGTAGATGATGAAGATGCGTTGTCCCCAGCGCTTCAGATTCCTCCCGGTAGCAAAAACTACATGACGCCTGCGGGGCATACCAAGATGCGCGCAGAGTTTGAGCATCTGGTCAAAAAAGAGCGACCTCATGTCGTTGAAGTGGTTGCTTGGGCCGCTTCGAATGGTGACCGCTCTGAAAATGGTGACTACATCTATGGCAAGCGGCGGTTGCGTGAAATTGACCGCCGTATCCGTTTTCTCAGCAAGCGCTTGGATAACGCAGAAGTGGTAGATCCTCTGCGGCAACAAGGAAATGAGCAGGTGTTTTTTGGCGCGACCGTCACGGTGTCGTACGACGGTGCCGAGGAAAATATTTACAGCATTGTTGGGATTGACGAGATGGATGTCTCAAGGGGGCGAATTAGCTGGGTGTCCCCACTGGCCAGAACGCTGATTAAGTCGCGCGAAGGCGACATCTTGCGGCTTCAAACGCCTGCGGGTATTCGCGAAATCGAAATTCTGGACGTCCAGTACCTCAGCCTTTCTGACTAAGGTGCCGTCGTGGTAGGTGGCTTATTCCTTGTGGGCGGTGTCTGCGAAGGATGGGCGCTGATTCAGCTTATCGGCCAGTTTGGCTAAGGTCGGATACTGCGTGGCCCAGTCAATGTCAGGGAAGCGGAAGCTCAAATAGCCTAATGCACAGCCAACGGCAATATCAGCGAGGCTGAACTGGTTACCCGTGCAGAAAGCACGTTCCCCCAGTTCCTTATTCATGAATTCGAGGCTTCTGGCAATTGCCCGGCGTTTCATCTCAATAAACTCGGGATTCTGATGTGCTGGACTACGCATCGTGGTTTCCATGCGAATGGCGACGGCAGCATCCAAAAGTCCATCCGCCACCGCTTCCCAGCGTTTAACTTCGGTGCGCTCACGGTTGGGGCCTGGAAGTAGCTTGTTATTCGGTGCGAGATTGTCGAGATATTCAACAA
>JBEGTT010000232.1:0-7106 GCA_041179245.1 Pseudomonadota bacterium | reverse complement strand
TGTAAGGTGACATAGGGATTATCGCGACTACCCCCCATCCCAACACTGGCCGGATCTAGCAAGCCAAGGACAAGGCAAAGCAGTACAAAAAAAACAGCGAATCCTTTTTGGTGGGACGCTGGCGCATTAAGCAAACGCCCCCACTCCCATGCCGCAACTGCCACCACAAGCAGCCCTACCGCAACCCACAGCCACTGTGGCGCACGAAATAAGGCTGGCAGTAAAACCATCAGCAACGCTACTGCCGTCAGAACTCTAGCTTTCAGCATATTTTCTCACCACCCTTGCTACCACCAACACCCGCGCCCTGCACTTGGTCGCTAGTTCGCCCAAAACGGCGTTCTCGGTTGGCAAATGACGCGATAGCTTCATCAAGCGCAGCGCCATCAAACTCGGGCCATAAGGTATCGGTGAAGTGCAACTCGCTGTACGCCAACTGCCACAATAAAAAATTACTCACCCGTTGCTCACCACCGGTGCGAATAAACAAGTCAGGATCGGGTGCAAAGGCCATCGAAAGGTGCCGACGTAGACCTTCTTCAGTCCATGCTGCATCCGTCTCTGACAATTTCTGCGCCGCCTGCAACATGTCCCACCGACCACCGTAATTAGCCGCAATAGTTAAGTGAAGGCGAGTATTTCCAGCCGTATCCGCTTCCGCCTGAAGGATCAGATTTTGTAAGGTTTTATCAAAACGAGATACGTCGCCAACCACATGCAAACGAACCCCGTGCTGATTCAGACGCGTGACTTCCTGCTGCAAAACCTTGGTAAATAACTGCATCAGCAAACCCACCTCTTCTGGTGGGCGTTGCCAATTTTCAGAGCTAAACGCAAAGACGGTAAGGTACTCAACGCCCCGTTCAAGGCAGTGTGAAACAGTCGTTTTCAGTGCTTCAACACCTTTGGCATGCCCGGCAAAACGAGGCATGAATCGCTTTTTGGCCCACCGGCCATTGCCATCCATGATGATGGCAATATGCCGTGGAATCTGGGATGGCGCAGGTGACGCGCTATGATTTTTTGAAAAAAACGCCATAAAAGGCTAATAGCCAAACGCAGAGCGCGTTTAGACGGCCATTAGCTCACTCTCTTTTTGGGCCAACATCTTGTCGACTTCAGCCACAAATTTATCGGTTAGTTTTTGGACATCGTCCTGAGCACGACGCTCGTCATCCTCGCCAATTTCCTTGTTCTTCAACGCATCTTTAAGGTGGGTATTGGCATCGCGACGCAAGTTACGAATCGCAACCTTGGCATCTTCCCCTTCACCTTTAACCACTTTGTTCAGATCACGCCGACGTTCTTCGGTTAAGGCGGGCATTGGCACACGCACAATGTCACCTTGAGCAGCTGGATTCAGGCCCAGATCACAATCTCGAATCGCTTTTTCGATCTTGCCAATCATCGGTTTTTCCCACGCTTGCACACCCAGCGTACGCGCATCAATCACGGTCACATTTCCGACCTGATTCACCGGCACCATCGAGCCGTAGTAATCCACCATGACATGATCCAACAAGCCAACATGAGCTCTGCCTGTACGGATTTTCATCAGGTCATTTTTTAGAGCCTCGATCGTCTTAACCATCTTGGCATCAGCATTCTTTTTCAGTTCAGCAATCACAATGCGCTCCTTCTAACCTTCATGCACTTAAACTTAGCAGTACACCAAAGTACCTTCACTCTCACCGCAAACAACACGTTTCAACGCACCTTCTTTGAAGATAGAGAATACGTTGATTGGCAGCTTCTGATCCCGACATAAGGCAAACGCCGTTGCGTCCATGACGGCCAAATTCTTGGCAATCGCCTCATTAAAACTAATCTGGTCAAAGCGGGTTGCCGTAGCATCCTTCTTGGGGTCAGCCGTGTAAATACCATCCACCTTAGTGGCTTTGAGCACAATTTCTGCGCCAATTTCTGACCCGCGCAGTGCGGCAGCGGTATCTGTCGTAAAAAACGGATTCCCCGTTCCAGCGCCAAAAATAACCACCTTGCCTTCTTCCAGATAGCGAATAGCTTTCCCGCGAATGTAGGGCTCAACGACCTGTTCAATATTCAGCGCCGATTGAACTCGCGCATTCAATCCCGCCTGACGGAAAGCATCGGAAAGCGCCATCGCATTCATCACGGTGGCCAGCATTCCCATGTAGTCAGCGGTGGCACGATCCATCCCAGTGGCGGTGCCCGCCATTCCGCGAAAGATATTGCCGCCGCCGATGACCACCCCAATTTCCACCCCCATCTGCGCCACCACCTTAATCTCACCGACAATGCCAGCGATGGTTTGCGGATTGATACCATAGGCATCATTCCCCATCAGGGCTTCACCAGAAAGCTTCAAGAGGATACGTTTGTATTTGGGGACAGACATTGGGGATCTCCTATCAATTACTTCTTAGCGGCAGCCGCAGCAGCTTGTGCAGCCACTTCAGCAGCAAAGTCATCAACCTTCTTCTCGATGCCTTCACCCACAATGTACAGCGTAAAGCTGGCCACAGACGCGCCCTTTTCTTTAAGCAGCTGCTCAATGGTTTGTTTGCCGTCAGCGGCCTTAACAAAAACCTGACCCAGCAAAGTAACATCCTTCAGGTACTTCTGAACGGTACCTTCAGCAATCTTTTCCAGCATGGCTTCTGGCTTACCTGCTTCACGCGCCTTTTCGATGGCTACACGACGCTCAGTGGCAAGCAACTCTTCAGGCACACCTGACGAGTCCAGCGACTTTGGCTTAGATGCAGCAATATGCATCGCCAAATCTTTGCCCAGTTGTTCATCACCACCGACCAGATCAACCAGAACCCCTACCTTGGCACCGCCATGGATATAGGAAACCAATTGGCCCTTAGCTTCAAAGCGAGTAAAGCGACGAATGGTCATGTTTTCGCCAATCTTGCCAACCAATGCTGAGCGAGTGGATTCAACAGTACCTTCGCCCATCGGCAACACTGACAAAGCCGCCACATCCGCTGGATTCTTTGCTGCAACCAAGTCAGCAGAACCGTTAGTCAGCGCGATGAACTCATCATTTTTAGCAACAAAATCTGTCTCACTATTGACTTCGATAATGGCACCGATCTTGCCATCAGCCGTAATGCTAACGGTCACAATACCTTCAGCTGCAATACGCGTTGCCGCCTTAGAGGCCTTGTTGCCCAGTTTCACACGCAGAATTTCTTCTGCTTTGCCCATGTCCCCATCCGCTTCCGTCAGGGCTTTTTTACATTCCATCATTGGCGCATCGGTCTTTGCGCGCAGCTCAGCCACCATGCTTGCAGTAATTGCCGCCATGTCACTTCTCCTGATTACAGATAAACAACGAGGAGTGGATACGGCACATCAGGCACACCGCATCGCACTCCTCTAAATTTTAAAAATTACTCAGCAGCTTCTTCGACTTCTACAAACTCGTCATCAGAACCGGCTGAAACAATTTCATTAAGCACTTGGCTACGGCCTTCCAGCACCGCATCTGCAACACCGCGAGCGTACAGGCGGATAGCGCGAGAAGAGTCATCGTTACCTGGAATAACGTAATCCACACCTTCTGGTGAGTGATTAGTATCCACCACGGCAACCACTGGAATACCCAGCTTCTTAGCTTCAGTCAGGGCAATTTTGTGGTACCCAACATCAATCACAAAAATGGCATCTGGCAAGCCAGCCATCTCTTTAATACCACCGATGGATTTTTTCAGCTTTTCCTGTTCGCGGGAAAAATCAAGCGCTTCTTTCTTGGTCATCCGTTCCAAGTCGCCTGCTTCAACCGCCACTTCCATATCCTTCAGGCGCTTGATGGATTGTTTAACCGTCTTGAAATTGGTGAGCATACCGCCCAACCAGCGTTGATCGACGTAAGGCATACCAGCGCGCACAGCCTCTTCAGCCAAAATTTCGCGAGCTTGGCGTTTCGTACTCACGAACAACACATTGCCGCGATTCGCTGACAATTTCTTGATGAACGCCATGGCTTCGTTGTACTTAGCCAATGTCTTTTCAAGGTTAACGATATGGATCTTATTGCGGGCACCGAAGATGTACGGAGCCATTTTGGGAGACCAGAAACGAGTTTGGTGGCCAAAGTGCACACCAGCCTCCAGCATTTGACGCATGGTTACAGACATTTAAAACTCCTTAAGGGTTAAAACCGCCACCCGCCGCCAACGCTCTAAAAGAACACCCTTAACCGGCAGATGTGTGGATTACCTGCAAACACCTAATGGGCAGCAGGGCTTATTAAACCGGCCAAGACAATCAGCCGCAAAAAAGCTGCAAGATTCTAGCACCAAGTAACCCGAAACTCTATCTCCCAGAAGCAAAAAAGCCCTGATTTCTCAGGGCTTCTGGTGGTGACAAGTGCCATTACTTGGCACGGACAACCATGATTAGCAGCTGTAGTACAGGTCAAATTCCACTGGGTGAGTGGTCATACGAACCTTGTTAACTTCTTCCATCTTCAGGTCGATGTAAGCATCGATCCAGTCTTTGGAGAATACACCACCGCGTGTCAGGAACTCGTAGTCACCCTTCAGTGAATCTAGCGCTTCATCCAAACTTGCACAAACGGTTGGGATCAATGCGTCTTCTTCAGGTGGCAGATCATACAGGTTCTTGTCTGCTGCATCGCCAGGATGAATCTTGTTCTGGATACCATCCAAGCCAGCCATCATCAGCGCAGAGAAGCACAGGTATGGGTTAGCGATTGGATCTGGGAAACGAGTTTCAATACGACGGGCCTTGTCAGAATGCACGAAAGGAACGCGGATTGAAGCAGAACGGTTCTTAGCAGAGTAAGCCAGTTTCACTGGTGCTTCGTAGTGAGGAACTAGACGCTTGTAAGAGTTAGTCCCTGGGTTGGTAATGGCATTCAGTGCCTTAGCATGCTTGATGATACCGCCGATATAGAACAGGGCGGTTTCAGACAGACCAGCGTAACCGTTACCGGCGAACAGGTTCTTGCCATCTTTCCAAATTGACTGGTGAACGTGCATACCAGAACCGTTGTCACCAACGATTGGCTTAGGCATAAACGTCGCTGTCTTGCCGTACTGGTGAGCTACGTTGTGAACAACGTACTTCAACAGTTGGGTCTTGTCAGCGCGACGAACCAATGTATCGAACTTAGTACCGATTTCGTTTTGACCCGCAGTTGCTACTTCGTGGTGGTGAACTTCTACTTCCACGCCTACGGCTTCCAGCGCCAGACACATCTGGGCACGCATGTCGTTGAAAGAATCGACAGGAGGAACTGGGAAGTAACCACCCTTCACGCCAGGACGGTGACCTGTGTTGCCACCATCAAGCTTTTCACCTGAAGACCAAGCGGCCTCTTCAGAGAAAATCTTCACGAAGGTGCCGGACATATCGGTATTCCACTGCACAGAATCAAAAATGAAGAACTCTGGTTCTGGGCCAAAGAAAGCTGTATCGCCAATACCGGAAGATTTCAAATAGGCTTCAGCGCGCTTAGCGATGGAACGTGGGTCACGGTCGTAACCCTTGCCATCCGTTGGATCAACCACGTCACAGGACAGAACCAGTGTTGTTTCTTCGAAAAATGGGTCGATAAAAACGGTGTTTGGATCAGGCATCAGCTGCATGTCTGAGGCTTGAATACCCTTCCAGCCTGCAATTGAAGAACCGTCAAATGCGTGACCTTCTTCAAACTTGCTTTCATCAAATGCAGAAATCGGCACGCCAACGTGCTGTTCTTTACCACGGGTATCGGTGAAACGGAAATCAACGAATTTAACGTCGTTATCCTTAACCATCTTCATTACATCAGCAACGGTAGTCATGAGCTAAGACTCTCCTAAACAAGTGCCGGTTATCGGCGGGAATAACAAAAAATCAGCGAAAAACCACTAAAAATCCGGAGCATCACAGTTTTGCAGAAAACGTGCCAAACCATTTTTTTGCCAAGACGTAAGTGTGCACATGGAGGGAGCTCTTTGTCAAAGACCAAAAGGCACACGATCAGTGCAAAACAAGACAATAGCGCCCAAACATGGGGCACAAAATCCAGCATTGCCACCCTGCACCACATTGACCTAATTCCCCATAAAACTTTTGAGGCCCGTATACACCGAGATCAAAGTTGTCCCTACAGTCATCACGGTTCCACCGATATCATTGAGGCGCTCGACTTTTTCCGGCACGGTTAGCTCATTTCCCCCAACGCCCAAATGTTCAACCACTTTGGACATCCAAGCAGGCCGTTTGCCATGCAGACCTCGCTTAGCCAAGCGATGATTTCTCACCATCCGCCCCAACAGCAAACCCGTGACAAAACTGAATGTCACGCTAGCCGCAAACTCTGCAAATTCGCGCCATTCAAGCAGATTCTGCGGCAACACAGGCGTTTGATCGACCCGCGAGGTCAGCCAACTCATCCCCACCACGGCAACGGCACCCATCGTAACGGACACAAAAACACTCACCACGGGGCTGACCTGACGTTTTTTGGCCAACGCATACGCAAAGGGCAAAGGAATCAGCAAAGACACGACCCGCAGATACAACGGATTTAAGTCATACACAATGACGATCAACCAATGCGCCGCTAACAACATCATCAGAGGCAACAGCGCAGCACCAAGCCATGCCATCAACACATGAGAAAAATGAATCAGCGGATGTCTTTGATTGACCACAACAGCCTCTTGCGCGACCAAGCGATGCTGCAGCGACTCAGCTTCAGCTTCAAGCACCGGAATGTTCGCTACCTGAGTTTCTAGTTTGGCAATTTTTTCCAACAAGGGTTTTAGCAGATACAAATCACGTCCGCACTCCTTGCAGACAAGCGCTTCATCGTCGATTGTCGATACACAGTACGGACACTTCATGGGCTTATTTCGCCACGTTCAAGAGCAAAATGGCATTCGATTGGCGACCTTCACTGTCTTGCAGTGAAATCTGAATCTGATGCTCTCCCGGCGGCACTTGCGCGCCAGCCAGCGTAATTCCGCCTTCCGTCAGGCCCGGTTTGACACGCGGCAACAAATCCACGGAGTTCGCTTTTAAATACGTCACTTTGACACTCGCCAAGTCAATTTTGGCTCCACCACGGGGTTCAAAAGACACCATCAAGTCAAACGGAGCTT
>JBEGTT010000231.1:0-2581 GCA_041179245.1 Pseudomonadota bacterium | reverse complement strand
CAACAGGCGCCTATACCGTACATCTCGGCTAGATCTCGGAATTTAGCCCAGCGTGGATCATATTTAACGTCAACTACAATGACCTGCTGTCCGGTATAAACCGCCGTTCCGCAAGACCCCTGATCGGGGCCAATTTCCAAACCATCAATGGCTGCAATATAAGCGGGATCAAGGCCTGGCGAAGCCCCATTACGCAGGCAAGTGCCATTCTCTTCCAACAACATGACTGACGCATGCCCACCATGCAAGTGCCTTTCGATACTCACACAAATGGCATCCAGCGTTTCCGGCATATCGCAGCCACAGGCCACCATGGCCAAAATGGCACGCTCATCATTCAGAATCTGTTCTGCTTTTTTACGCTCGGTGATGTCCACCGAAGCCCCGATGACATAAGCGTCATTTTGAATGGTTACAGCCCGTTTATGCACCAGCAGATGGCTCAGATTATCTCGATGTGTGATCGAGATTTCTTTCATAAACATCTGCCCCATCTGTTCAGCCGCCTGATCATCCTGTCGCAACTGCTCCGCCGTGGCCTGATCAAAAATCTCGAAATCGGTACGCCCCAGCAATGAACTGGCGGGGAAACCAAAAAATGACGCCGCCCGATCATTAATGGCGACGTAACGGCCTTCTTTATCTTTAATAAAGGCGTTAATCGGTAAGCTTTCCAGCATCAGGCGATTCAAATCTTCCTGATTTTCGAGTTTGCGCCGCGTATCGTGCAGGTCCGAAAGGTATTTTTTTTCTTTACCCAAATCAGAGAAAACACCGACGTAGTTCACGATGTCACCACGATCCCCACGCACCACTGAAATCGTCAGCTGACAAGGGAACTCCTCGCCATTTTTGCGCCGATTCCAAATTTCCCCGTTCCATACGTTATATCTAGCCAACAACTGGTAAATACCGGTAAAGAACGAGGGGTCATGCTGTGATGACTTCAGCAAGCGAGGGTTGTGCCCCAGCACATCATTCGGGCTATAACCGGTAATCGCTGTAAATGCAGGATTCACCGATTCAATCTTCCCGTTATGATCGGTAATCATGATGGCCTGAAGCGAAGCAGCAGCGACTTTCTGAGCTAACGCTACCGCTTTACGACTGGATGTCAGTTCCTGTGCTTGGGCCGTCAAGGCCTCTTGCAGTTCGCGAACGTAGGCCTGTTCAACACTCACCAAAATGTCTGAATAGGTCAGAATACCAATCAAGCTATCGCCATCAATCACCCCGATATGGCGAATCTGCTTATCCGCAAACAGACGGCGTGCTTTATACAGACTGGTTTCCATCGAAACAGAAAACAGGGGGAAAGTCGCTACTGTTGCGACCGGCGCACACCCTTGCCGTTGCCCCACCAAACGCAAAACATCGGTTTCGGTGATAATGCCTCGCTGCCCATTTGACTCCACAACCATGCAATCCTGCCTGAACTTGGCCATCATGCGGATGCCTTCATTCACCGGCAAATCACCATCTACGATCAATGGTGTCCGTTTCATCGCAGCTCCCACCTGACGCATCTGGACAAAAAATTCAACGCCCTGATTGTTGATGATGTCGCTTTGCGAAACGACGCCAACACGCTCGGTGTAATCATTAACCACTAGCAAATGACGAATTTGTTCGGTTTCGAAACGGAAAGTCAGTGTCCGAATCGATTCGTTTTCCCGAATCGTTTGGACGGGTGAAGACATCACCTCAGAAATAGGACGGTCCAGCTGACAGGGTTCAGACAGATCAATACTCAACGCATCTTTACCCGTCAGGATGCCAACTGGCCGATTTCCCTCAACCACAATAATTGAGCTGCAATGAGCCTCGTACATGAGCAAACAAGCCTCAGCAATTGGCGTTGAGGGAGCGCACTCAAGAATTGCCCGATGAGCCAAATGGCCCACATTGAGATTACTGCTTTTGGTGACGTCGGTTTTGGGCAATGTTTTAGGCAATATCTTGGGCATGCGCGCTCAGCTTCAAGGGTCTAGAAAAATTATGCAGCGATTGGAGTTACTGAGTTACTTTGCGCCGGACAGTACCCATTTGACCAAGGTCTTAGCCTCATCAGCTGACACCGCCGCGTTGGGAGGCATTGCTGCGGCACCCCAAACTCCGGTCCCACCTTTCATGACTTTTTCAGCCAGCACCGCATCTGCACCTTTTTGGCTGGCGTATTTTGCTGCTATATCTTGATAAGACGGGCCAACCAGCTTCTTGTCGGCCGCATGGCAACCAACACACCCTTTGCTCATCGCCAGCGCAGGTGACGCAAACACTGGCGTATTTAGCCCAGCAGCAATAACACCCGCAGCAACAATCGCAGTCATCAGTTTCATGGCAGTTTTCCTTTACGTAAGATTAAACAAAATTAAAATAAATTCACAACCTGGGCAAACCAATTACCCACGCAGCAAGGCGGACAAACGGGGAATCACCTCATCGACTGCAACCATGGTTGGCTCAGTATCCCGGCGCCCTTTGTACTCAAACTGGCTTTCTTTCAGTCCCCGCTCCCCAATGACGATACGGTGTGGAATACCGAGCAATTCCATATCGGCAAACATTGAACCCGGGCGTT
>JBEGTT010000230.1:0-10274 GCA_041179245.1 Pseudomonadota bacterium | reverse complement strand
ACAATGCGAACAACACCGGTGCATCGCCAATGCTATTGCTGGCTATCACTGTAGGTAACCGAACAATTAGCAATTCAGATGATGATTTTGCCACTATCTCGCTGATAACGGATTCGAGCGGTACAAGCCGCTAGAAGAAGAAAAATGAGAATTCATAACCAAACACAACGAGTCCTGCACCCATTGCTAAATATGGCCCAAATGGAACCGGAGTGTTTTTGTCTTTGCCCGCAGAAACAATCAGCGCGGAGGTGCAAATTGTCGCGGTTACAGATGCTATAACTAAAACAAGTGGTAGTTGCTGCCACCCCAGCCAAGCTCCTAGTGCGGCAAGAAATTTGAAATCACCATATCCAAATCCCTCTTTACCCGTCACCAGTTTAAATAACCAGAAAACGATCCACAGCATAAGGTATCCGGCTACAGCCCCCAGAACAGCCGACTGGATGCTTATAAATGTGCCATTTAGATTAAACATCAGCCCCAACCACAAAAGCGGCTGGGTAATGACATCGGGTAATAGTTGGGTTTCAATATCTATGAAGGTTAATACGATTAAGGCGTATAAGAAAATAACAATGCCAAGACCGGATACTGTTGCACCGAAATATCGAAAACTCAGGAGGGAGCCGGTTACCGCAAGTATTTCAACCAATGGATAGCGAACAGAAATTTTCTGCCCACAATGACTGCATTTCCCTTGCTGGAATACATAACTCAAAAGGGGAATAAGGTCTTTAACTAGCGGTTGTTGAACACAAGTAGGGCACCGCAGCCTTGTTTGAAAAAAGCCAAAGGGGGGCGGTGTTTCTTCATCTACCTGCTTAAGAAACGCATTGCATTGTGTAGCCCACTCACGTTCCATTAAGACGGGGAGGTTAGAAATGACAATATTGAGCAGTCCGCCCACGCAGCACCCGAGGGTGCCAATCAGAATGTACAAGAGGCTACTATGCTGGATCATGTTTAGTTGGCTCATAAGAAAAAACAACCGGCAACACGTCTCGCATGTTCCCCACAAATTTCAGTTGATAACCCCTGCAGCAGTTGGGATGCGGCAACACCGAGGCGGCGTATTCAAGTAAACTGAGAAAGTTAATTGTAGCGGGTGTGCCGGTACGGTTTTTACTAAAAATCTTATGGGTATTTCATTCCCCATACATCATGAATCATAAGGCTGTTTGCACGCCATACAGGCAGGCGTTAAGGAAGGAAAGAACAACCTGCTAATGGCTCCACCTTCATTTTTCTGTTACCTGCGGATGGTTATTGGGCTCATGCTTTTGCTTGTGCTGTCAGGCTGCGCGACAAATTTTGAACGTAAGCCTCTGTCCGACAAGCCCCATATTTCTTCCTTGCCGAATCTTGCAATGCCAGAGAAAGCTATTGGCATGGATACTGGGGAAGATACGGGGGATGATGTCATTTCGACGCAAGGCAATTTAATTCTCATTCCGACAGTGCTTGAAGATTCTGATCCGCTACCAAGCTTTCGTGTTCCGTGGATGTCGTTTGTAGATTCCCCTTTGCAAAGTGTTCTCCAAGCAATGGTTTCGGACACCAAGGTTCCTCTTTCGCTAGTTTGGGACAATCCGTCTGCAAAAATTGGCCGCACCAGCGTTACGATGAGTAACTTAGTCGGTGACTTAACTAGCGTGCTCAACAAACTAGCGGAAAGCTATGGCTTTTACTGGCGATACAAGAACGGAATGTTGCAGATTTCCATAGATCGGCAGTACATCACACAGGTGCCGCCAGTGGCTGATTTGTATGACTCATTGCCAATCATGGTCAAAACGCTCGGCGGTACAGACGTATTTCTCGATCGTAGTAACCGGATGATTACCTTCAGGGCAGGTTCTCAAGCCTTTGCTCGCATTAAAGCTTACCTAAATATTATCCGTAAGGATCGTGCATTGATTGTGTATGACACTTACATTTGGGAAGTGAATCTCAATGATGGTTCGAAGATGGGGATTGATTGGGGTGGGCTAACTGGAAATGCCGCCAACAACTCTATGAAGGTAGCGAGTAAATCTGGGGCTGATGTTTTGCGGGCTGGGCTAGTAAATGCGGTTTCCGGCGGAACAGGATTAGCGCTTAGTTTCGCTGGGTCACGCATGTCGATGAATGTGCTACTGGATTTTCTAGAGTCGCAAGGCACCATCAATTCATTGTCGCAACCTAAACTTCAGCTCCTTTCTGGGGGAAGAGCATCGCTTAAGGATGAAGTATCAACCACTTACATCTCTCGTGTAGGCAGTCCTTATGCAAGCTCCGGAAACGTGATGCCAGGTTCCGTCGAGACGAGTCAGGTTAAAACGGGTGTCAGCCTAGAGGTATCAGCGGATATTTCAGATGGGACAATTTACTCAGATATTGTCCTGCGAGTCTCTGACTTGATGGCGATGAATGAAGCTGTGGTAAGTGGTGTCAGTAGCGGGCTTAGTAATTCAGGCGGTAATACCGTCATCAAACTGCCACAAACCTCAACTCGAGAGGTTAATACGCAGATACGCGCTAAGCCGGGTGACACTATTCTTTTAGCGGGTATTCAATACGACAAGTTTAACGGTACGCTCAATACGGGAATGGGGATATTGCGCTCGAACCAGTCGGCTGTTCAGCGAAATGAACTGGTCATTGTGATGCGCCCACGAATCAAGTATTTCGTTCCCAAGGGAGGGCCGGATAGATGAGGTGTTATGTGTTTACGATAGCAGCTCTGATGTCCTTTGCACTTGGGGCAGAGGAGTTGGTGCCGCCACCGGACAATAATGTCCCAAATCCTATTGCTGATCCTTTTGCAGCTAGCGTGCGCAAAGTCGAATTTCCGCCTGCGCTATTGGGCAAACCAAGTGCCGCAGATTTCCCAATGCCAACTCCGTTGTCGCATACCGCGTTGCCTCCGAGCCTGCGTGTGGCCATGCTTCGCAGGGGAGGTTACGGTTTGCTGATTTCCGCTGAAACAGGGACGAACCTCATTCCAGTCAAAGACAAAGGAACGCTACTTCTTGGGGGGCAAACCTACTATGTTGAAGTCACGATGGACGAGGTTAACTTAATGCGTAGACCCAAAGGGATGCCTGTATGGACGGGTACGCTTGAAAGCTCACCTAATACAGCCTTTAAGGTTGAAACTTCACAGCTAAATTTTGTTCCACCGCTTTCAGCGGGAGTCAATCCCGGCTTGCGTTCTTCTCATGGCAGTACGGGGGGAACAGTTGCTCCAAAGCCTAATGGGCCATTGTAAGTGGGTATTCCCCTTGAAATACAACGATCACTTCAGCTAAAACCACTGGGTATTAGTGAGGGAATGGTGCGAGTGGCGCCCCTGTACCCGTTAACCGAGTCTGAGCGACAGGAGATTTCCTCCTGCGAAAACGGATTGCCGGTCGATGAATATCCGTTGGACCGCGCAGAGGTACTCCGTTACCTCAGCATCATCTCAAGGTCGATCTTTGTGACGGATGCCAGTGGTGATTTTTCATCTGGATTCTCGTCCAGTTTGTTTGAAGCGATTGAGGCTGGCGCTTCGGATGTGCACATCCGCTATCTGAGTAACGGCGAGGCCTGCTTTTTACGCCGCCGCGTTCACGGGTATTTGCAGGAGCCGTTACTACTTGAGCCCAAAACAGCTCGCCGATTTTTAACTTGGGCTAAACAGAAAGCGGGGCTTGATTCCTCTGAGCACTTACACCCACAAGAAGGGCGTTTTTCTCTCTTTGGCAATGGCGTCACCACTGAATTTCGGGTGAGTTGTTCTGGCCAAAATGATGGAGAAACCATGGTCATTCGCCTACTAGATCCTCGCCGACGCCTTCCCCTAAAAGCCTTAACTACCAATGAAGCACTTGGCCGTTGCCTAGAAAAATTAGTCGATCTGGAAACCAAACAGGGCGGATTGGTCTTGGTATCCGGCCCCACTGGAGCAGGTAAAACCACCACATTGGCGGCATTGACTTCAGCATTACCTCTGGATCGTTTGAAAGCGGTTGCCATTGAAGACCCTGTCGAAATTCGCACTCCTGGGGTGGATCATTTGGAAGTCGATGCCGAACAAGGCCTTGGCTTTGCCACCTTACTCCGAGCGGTTCTACGGCAAGACCCTGACATCATCATCGTGGGCGAAATTCGAGATGTAGAAACCGCTGAAATTGCGCTGCGAGCAGTGGAAACGGGTCATTGGGTGATGGCTTCTGTCCACGCCGGTTCTGTGCTTGAAACCGTTTATCGTTTAACCAGTTTGCTACCGGACAGTTACAAAGAGTTGGGCCGACTAACCCTCGAAACTCGTTTGCACGCGGTGATCAACCAGCAACTCATTCCCGTCAAAAATGGCCGGCAGCTTTCCCTAGAAGCCTTGTTTATTGATAGCCACCACATTGCTTTACCTTGGTTTGAGCCTGACGCCAAACCCACCAAATTTCCTGGTTGTACCTATTTCCCCCGCGCATGAATAAACAGGCCGTCAAATTCTGGCAGCGCGAGTATTTCTCAGCCGCGTACAAAATAGCATTTTTGAATGCCGTGAATTTGCGTCTTCAAGCGGGTGAGTCGGTTGGTCGAGCGCTAACCTCGGTGGTTAATGGTGAGAGAAACCCAAATAAATTACGCGATATGGTTCCTGCACTAGATGCAATGGAACAAGGCGAGCCGGTTGCTACTGCATTTGAAAAACTCGGTTTTTTCGATCGCACGGTGCTGGCTATTCTGCAAGCCGGCGAACGATCCGGCATGCGCGATGCCATCCAAACTGCGGCGGCCCATCTTACCGTTCGCCAACAGTGGTTGCGTCAAAACGCGCTGGTGATGTTTGTGTTGATTAACGAGTTGATTTCTGCAGTTTTTGCGCCCGTGGTGCTTTACCGAGAGATTTTGCCTTGGATTCGTGAACACATTACCCCGCCTAATACCCCCGCTGCTTTGTTTCGCTACGAGCACGACATGGCGCTTGCAGGACATCTTACGCTGGGTTTGATCGGCCTAACCGTCGTGGCAATGCTGGTAGGGGCAATCAATGTCTATCGGATTAGCCGGTTGCAATCGACAACACGCGTGCTGATGTTTTTCTCCGATGGCGCGATGGGGGTAGGTTTTAAGCTGGCGGCGGCGATGCTTAAAGCTGGGGTTACGATTGAACAAGTGGCCCGTGATTTAGCCCACCAAGCACCGGGGTGGTCGCGTCGTTATTGGATGATGGTAGATCAGCAACTCCAGCAGGCCGTCGAACCCGCCAATGCCATCTTGCAACAGGGCCTGTATCAAGAAGAACGTTCTCTGTTGGCGAGCCATTCGAATGCCCGGCAATTGGCTTCAACTTTTTCGATACTGTCCGAAGAACGTGAGCGCAGAGCCAAGCGAGGTAGAGACATCTTGTTAGTGGGCGGCACAATGCTTACCGTGGTCTTTATTTTCTTATGCCTTGGCGTAGCCATCTGGATCTATATGGCTTACGACAATACCCTTTCAGCCGGGCTTGAAGCCCTTGGTAATGGATTCTGAGGATTCCCCATGAAATCGTACACACCTCGTTCCGTCATTGCTGGCTACGTTAAAACTTCAGCGGGTCGAGAAAGAGAAACCGTGGTCGACGCCGCAGCTACCCTCTTGGGAACGCCCGAGATTTCGATTATTTACACGCAGCACGCAGGCAAGGTTTGGTATCTCGCAGCCCCCGCTGCTGATTTTGCTAGTCACCTTAATTCAGCTTCTGCTCTCACCATGGCGCTACCCGGTGCTTCTGACCACGAAGGCGATGGTGCATATGTCATCGATTTGTCTGATGGATTGCAGGCCGTGGTGGTTCGAAAGGATGAAGTTCTCCACAGTTTTGTCGGTAAGCCAACGCTGATCAATCGCTTTATTGAACTTGAGGGCGCCAAGAAAATTCATCCGTGCAAAACGGGTGGTTTGGTTTGGCAGTTCCCCGCTGACGTTGCCGCCCGAAAAGAAACACGATTACGCCAACTATTAACGATCAGTGGAACATTGGTTGCCGTATCTGCGGCAGGTATTTGGTTATGGGCAGCCGACGGGGCGGCCCAGCAACAAGCACTTCGTACGGCGCTAACTCAAGAAAACCTAACGAATTGGCAAGCAACCATGCAGTCAATTTCACCAGCGGGCTACCCAAAAGCGATGGCTAATCTGCAAACAGCAGTTGAGCAAGCCATCCGAGAAAAGGGTGTTCTATTGCAGTTCGAACACGAAAATGGACGAGCTAGTTGGACGCTGAATGTCAATCAGCGTTTGGTTAAAGGGGAGTCCAATTGAATAAAATGCTAGTGCCCATGCTGGCGTGGGCTATCGCTTTGATCATGCTCATTGGGGCGGGTAATGAACTGCGGCAACAGCGCGATGAAACCGAACTCGCCAACGCACTCGCCAAACTTCCCAAACCGGCGCTTCACTCAACGGCATTGGATTTGGCTAACTATCAGGCCATCCAGAAAAAAACCCCGGTCTTTGGTAGCGTTGGCCTTGTTCCTTCGGCTACCAATCTCACCATTCATGCCAAGTCGCTCGCTGACTACGCGGCATGGCGCTTAACGGTCGATCAGGTATTGCTCGACAACCCCGGCATTGAATGGAAGATTGACTATATTTGTTCGGGAAAATGCCCCACAGGCGAGGCCCACAAAGCAGTTTTGACGGCTGATCGCTTAGTCATTGAGGGTGGTCGCTGAGCGTAAAAACAAGCACCAAGATAATTTGTTCGAAATAAATCCTTAAGTTTTTTTCATAACCCCCGATATGGATACCAGAAGTGTTTCTTTTATTCCCCGTGTAGCGGGCTGTGAGGGAATCGCAGTTGGTTTTTATATTGATTACAAATTGTGGGGAAGTTTATGAAAAATCTTAGTCAAATGCCTTGTAAGCAAAAGGGGTTCTCGCTCCTGACCGGGTTTATTGTGGTCATTATTATGTTCGCCAGCCTCGGTTTCTTTTTGGCCGGTCAGGGTATCAACTCTGGCTTTAGCTCGCAGTACACAAACCAAGCGAAAACGTCTGCACTGCTCACATCGGCAGGTTATCTCACTACCGGTTTTGATGCCGTTACGCTGAGTGGGCAGACTGCGTCTAGCGTTACTTTCGATAATACTGCAACTACCGGGGTCTTTGACCCAACAGCAGGAGGAGCTTCGCTGCAAGCTGTAGATCCCAGTATTTTGGCTAGAACGACAGCCGGCATAGATGGTATTTGGGTATATAACGGCTCTAGGGTCACCATGAAAGGCGTTGGCGGAGCATTAAACTCCCCCGACTATACGGTAATGGTATCGGGGATTAAAAAGGCAATTTGCCAGCAGATTAATAACACCTTGCATGGTACCTCCTTGGCAACTAACCCAACTTCACTTGCAGCGCTTGATCCAGCTGTTGTTGGAACCGCGCTGAATATAACCTCAACAGGGAGTATAGGGACGAGCGCAGCAGCAGCTTTTGATTTGTCTGCAGTAGCAGCAGCATCAACAGGTTGGATGGACGGTTGTTATGCAACTACGACTGTCGTGGGTTCAGATGTTAACTACGTCTATATCCACACCTTGTTAGCCCAGTAGTATTGCATGAAGAATAAAGATGAAAAGCAGCCTCCGGGCTGCTTTTTCTATGGTTCACACAAGCAGTCAGGATTTTCTCTCCTGACAATAATGCTAATGGCCGTAGCTTTGGCCAGCGGGCTTGCGTATTTTGTTGTCAATGCTGGATTGAATGTTCAAGGCCAGATGAACAACATAAGAACCAACCAACTGGTTGCTCAAGCACAATTCATTGCCCAACGCATTGCAAAATGTGCCACTGATTACCCAGATGGAAACAATGGCACTGGATTCCATATCCCCTATCCGGCAGGCAGTACTACCGTCAACGTCCCAACCCTAACTTGCCCGAAAACGACTCAGAATCTTTGGAGTGGCGTGGATGGCGTCTATCTGCTGCAGCCACCAGAGGGTTTCGGTGCTTGGAGCTATATCAATGATGGGACCGGAGTTAAGATTTCCATCACAGCGAACGATCCTACTGCATATGCGACACCTATTTCCTCAGCGGCTACCCGAATCGGAACTCAGGCATCATCAACCAGCGATACATTAAGCATGTTTATTCTTCAACCATGAAAACTCGCCATTCCCAATCTGGCAGTGTGCTGGCGTTTGTCCTGATGGGGCTAGTGGTAGTTGGTGCACTTTCGACACTGGCCTATAGCACTTATTTTCAAATTGCTCGCGGTACTCAGGATACCGCCATGCGCGCCCAATCATCCTTGTTGTTGACACAAGCGGCGTACGCCTTGGCGTCTGAGGCAAGTGACACAGACGCAGACGGCATTGCGGAGCCAACTGTGGGGCTTGTGGCACATTCAACAGGCGAGGGATGGAATGTACCCGCTACTTCGGGAGCGCCCAAAACCGACGCATGGGGAACCACGATCAAATACTGCCCTTGGGACAACGGGGCAACCAACGCAAGCGTAGGCCGTTTCACTGGGGTCAGTTCTGCTTTGCCAGCATCCATCCAACTAATTGTGATTAGTGCGGGGCCAGATAAAACATTTAATACCACTTGCGTGCAAGCAGTAGCCGGCATCGTAAATGGTGACGATGGGACACGAACCTTAACGGTGACTCAAATGAATTTAGCTGTCGGCGGTGCTTGGGTTCCGGTAAATGCAGTCGTAGCAGTTTCTGGTGTCGTTGCTGCAGCGACCTGTGCGACCTATCCCTTAGGGACTCTTGGGCGCGGTGGGACAGATCAGCTTTTTATGTGCGCCACTGGATTTGTTTGGAAATACATCGGCGGTTGAGAGCGGCTTTGTTAATGGGATGGTCGCCCCTTCCCGAAACAGCATCTAAGTGCCAAATAATTCGCGCGGCTACACCTATTAGGAGCCTGAAACCCAGAAAGCAAAAAGGCCACTCAGTTAAAAGTGGCCTAAGTGCTTGAATTTATTGGTGCCCCCGCCAAGAGTCGAACTCGGGACCCCCTGATTACAAGTCAGGTGCTCTACCAACTGAGCTACAAGGGCAGTGACTACTGAGAGAAGTACAGCTCAGCAATCGAAGGCCCACATTGTACTTTTATGGCCACGTTCAGTCAAGAAAAAATTGATGCGAAAATTGAGGCACAGCCCTGCCCCCTTGTAATATCAGATACACCCCCCAACTACCTTGCATCTTGAACTGGAGGCAGCCCTATGCGAATCGATAAATTCACCACCAAATTTCAGCAGGCCTTGGCTGATGCACAAAGCATCGCCGTGGGGAACGATCAGCAATTCATTGAACCCGTTCATCTACTTTTGGCTTTGTTGCAACAAGACGACGGAGCGGTGGTTTCTTTGTTGTCGCGTGCGGGTGCCAATGCCCAAGGTTTGCAACTTGGCTTGCAACAAGCGCTTAAGCGTTTACCCCAGGTTTCCGGTCATGGTGGCGACGTTTCGATTGGCCGCGACCTGACCAATCTCTTGAATCTCACCGATAAAGAAGCGCAAAAACGTGGCGATCAATACATCGCGAGCGAACTGTTTTTGTTGGCAGTGACTGACGACAAGCAGGAAGCGGGTCGACTGATGCGTGAAAACGGCGTGACGCGAAAAGCCTTGGAATCGGCGATTAACGCGGTACGGGGCGGTGACTCGGTGAATAGTGCTGATGCAGAAGGCCAGCGCGAATCTTTGAAGAAATACACTCTTGACCTCACCGAGCGAGCCAGAAACGGCAAGCTTGACCCGGTGATTGGCCGCGACGATGAAATCCGCCGGGCGATCCAGATTCTGCAACGGCGCACTAAAAATAACCCGGTACTGATTGGTGAGCCGGGTGTGGGTAAAACAGCGATTGTTGAAGGCTTGGCGCAACGGATCATTAATGGAGAAGTGCCCGAAAGCCTGAAAGGCAAACGGGTGCTGGTGCTGGATATGGCAAGCTTGCTGGCCGGCGCTAAGTACCGGGGTGAGTTTGAGGAACGCTTGAAGGCCGTGTTGAATGATTTGGCCAAAGATGAAGGCCAGACTATCGTGTTTATTGACGAATTACACACCATGGTTGGTGCCGGCAAGGCGGAAGGAGCCATGGACGCGGGCAATATGCTCAAGCCGGCACTGGCACGTGGAGAGTTGCACTGTATCGGCGCAACCACGCTGGACGAATACCGTAAATACATTGAAAAAGATGCCGCGCTTGAGCGTCGCTTCCAGAAGGTGTTGGTCGATGAGCCGAGTGTGGAAGCCACTATCGCGATTTTGCGTGGTTTGCAGGAAAGATATGAAC
>JBEGTT010000229.1:0-6268 GCA_041179245.1 Pseudomonadota bacterium | reverse complement strand
CTGGATGAGCGCTTAGACCCCTTGGTGGCGATAGAAAGTTCCATCAAAGAATTTTTTGAGGTGGTTATCGAACAGCCAAGCGTATTGAAAATGTTCGAAATTATGGTGTTGCGGTGTGAGTACGTTAAAGAATTTGCCCAGGTGCGGCAGGTTGTAAACCAACCCGCGCTGGATTTTTTAGCCAAGCTCAAGAAGGTGTATCAGCGGGCTGTAGAGCAGCAGGTGACGCTAGAAGGTCTTTCTTCGGATGTTTTGGCGCGAGACACTTGGGTGTTTACATCAGGCCTGTTGAACCAACTCCTACTGGTGCCAGATCAAAGTGAGTTGCGTGAACGGATGCCTGAAATGGTGAGGGCGCACATGGTATTGCGTACCCGGCGCTAGGGGCGTCTTTACGTCCCTAGCATCCTCAATTTATTTGGGTTTGTTAAGCCAGAACAGCGTGGTAATGGTTTTGGCGTCGGTGATGCCGCCATTCCAGACCGACTGAATCGCTTCTTCCGGAGATAACTCCACAATCTCCAAAAACTCATTGTGGTCAAGCGCTTGGGCACCCATTGCGTGTAGATCACGCGCGACAAACATTTCGATTCGTTCATTGGAATACCCAATGCACGGATGCATAACACCCAAGTATTCCCATTCATTCGCTTGATAGCCTGTTTCTTCGCGTAATTCACGGCGAGCGGTTTCTAGCGGATGTTCGCCCGGATCAATTTTCCCTGCCGGTAATTCAAGAAATACTTGATGAAGGGGGTAACGAAACTGGCGTTCAAAAAGAAGTTTGCCATTCGGCAAAAAGGCCATGATGACCACGGCCCCAGGATGCGTAATGTGTTCCCGAATAGATTCATTACCGTCTGGCAATAACACGCGGTCGCGGTGAACTTTGAGTAATACCCCATGAAAAACGCTTTCCGAAGAAAGCGTCTTTTCAATCAGATGATGGTCTTGTGACATTAGCGTTTGAGAATTTGTTTCGAGAGTGATTCCTGCGCCAACCTGGCAATCTCGTAAAGACCGCGAGAGTAGGCAGTCGCCTTTTCAACGCTTGGTTGAGTCAGTTGGGCCTGCACGCCAAGCATTTCCTGTGGCGTTTTTGCTGCAAGTATCACTTTGGTATTACTGGCGCTATCAGTCATTAGTGCGCGCACGGTCTCTGTATTGAGAGCGACTACACGTTCGGCAACAGCCAGTGCGGTATTGGCAACGTTGAGCCATGTATCAACGAGGGCCTTATTTGAAGCTGCAAAAGTTTCCGGGGTAATTGCCATAAAAACTCCAAAAGTGTTATTGGTGCTTCAAATTATATATAAGTGATATTTTTTAGGGGTGTTTTGGCGGGAAACACCAAAATAATTGTAGGTCACGGCAAAGGGCAGACGCCATCTACAATTTGCAGGTCATTGTCTTGCGCGAAGTTGAGCATAAAACGATAAGCCATCGGCTCAATTTCATTGAGTCGCCCATCGATGAACACGGCTTTTTCACCGTTGTAATCCCCCGGGCCAACGTAAGGGGAGTACTTCATTTTCTTTTCGCTACCGAAAGCCGACATAACCCCACAAAGACGTTCGGCCCAATCACTGGGCCGAAATTTTTTGCCGTTTTGGGTAAGTCCAACAATGATGAAGGTGTGAGATTCGGAATGTTCCATAGGGATTTTGTCTCTCTCGTCCGGCTCTAAATGACCGTAATTTTGGCCGCTAGTGTAGCAGAAAAATGACGTGATTCCGGCGTGTCGTAGGTGATTCGAGGTGCGCTCCAAGAGATATACAAGGTAGGCGATTTGACTTAGTATTGCCGCCTTTTCAGCGGGTTGGGTATTTTTCGCCCGGCGCTTATGGAGATTCTGAGATGTCACACGTAATGAATACTTATGCTCGCTTGCCGGTGGCCTTTAGTCACGGTCAAGGTGCCCGTGTTACGGACACTCAAGGTAAAGAATATTTAGACGCTTTGTCCGGTATCGCTGTGAATACCTTAGGGCATGCGCATCCTAAGCTGGTTGAAGCGATTAGCCGCCAGGCAGGGGCTTTGCTGCACACCTCTAATTTGTACGGAATCCCGCTGCAAGAAAAATTGGCTGATTTGCTGGTTGAGCGTTCGGGTATGTCCGAAGTGTTCTTCTGCAATTCTGGCTGTGAAGCCAACGAAGCGGCGATCAAAATTGCGCGTTATTACGGCCATAAAAAGGGCGTACAGAATCCCGAAATTATCGTTATGGAACAGGCGTTTCATGGCCGCACGATGGCGACTTTGTCGGCCACAGGTAATCGCAAAGTACAAATTGGTTTTGAGCCACTGGTTAGTGGATTTTTGCGGGTGCCGTACAACGATATTGCCGCAGTGAAGCAGATTGCAGAGCACCATCAAAATGTGGTCGCCGTCATGCTCGAAATCATTCAGGGCGAAGGCGGTATCCACATGGCGGATATCGAATATCAACGCGAACTTCGTCAATTGTGTGATGCCAATGGTTGGTTGCTGATTTGCGATGAAGTCCAGTGTGGCATGGCCCGCACGGGTACATGGTTCGGTTACCAACACGCGGGCATCGTGCCGGATGTGGTGACGCTGGCTAAAGGTTTGGGTTCGGGTGTGCCGATTGGTGCGTGTCTGGCTGCGGGTAAAGCGGCGGGAACGTTTGGCCCCGGTAATCACGGTTCTACCTTTGGCGGCAATCCGCTGGCCTGTACGGCTGCGGTGACAACTATTGAAACCATTGAAGCCGAAGGGTTGTTGGCCAACGCTAAACAAGTGGGTCAGCGACTCCGGGATGGTTTTGCCCAAAGTTTGGCGGGTATTGATGGCTTGGTTGAGATTCGGGGCGAAGGCCTGATGATTGGCATCGAATTGAACAAACCCTGTGCCGCTTTGGTTGGGCTAGCGCTCGACGCTGGCCTGTTGATTAACGTGACGGGCGATACGGTCGTTCGCCTGTTGCCTCCTTTGGTTTTTACCAATGATGAAGCCGACGAACTGGTCGCTCGTTTGAGTCCCTTGATTCGTCAATTCCTAGCCGCCTAACTTGGGCGTTAAAGCGCGAGTTAAAAGGTTAAGGAAGGAGATGTCATGGCAGTGAGTACAAAATCCGCAATCAAACATTTTTTGCAGTTCAGCGACTTGTCGTCGGATGAATTTGCCTACCTGTTTGAGCGCACTCGTCGTATCAAAAACAAGTTCAAGTCTTATCACCAGTACTGGCCGTTAACTGACCGTACCTTGGTGATGATTTTTGAAAAAGCCAGCACCCGCACCCGCCTTTCCTTTGAAGCGGGGATGCACCAGCTAGGCGGTTCGGCGATTTATCTGAATACTCGCGATTCCCAGTTGGGGCGGGGTGAGCCGGTGGAAGATGCGGCCCAAGTGATTTCGCGGATGAGCGACATCGTGATGATTCGCACCTTTGAGCAAGAAATCATCGAACGTTTTGCCGCAAATTCCCGCGTCCCGGTGATTAACGGTCTGACCAACGAATATCATCCTTGCCAGATTTTGGCGGATATTTTTACCTTTATTGAGCATCGCGGCTCGATTCAGGGCAAAACCGTGGCTTGGGTGGGTGATGCGAACAATATGTGCAACACCTGGTTGCAAGCGGCACAAGTACTCGACTTTAAGGTGCATGTCTCTACGCCGCCGGGTTACAAACTACAGCCAGAATTGATAGCAGGTGTTGAAGCCTCCCGCTACGAAGTGTTTGCTGATCCGATGGATGCCTGTCGGGGTGCCGATTTGGTGACTACCGATGTGTGGACGTCAATGGGTTACGAGGCCGAAAACGAGGCCCGTCTGAAAGCATTCGCCGATTGGTGTGTGGATGGCGAAATGATGCAGGTGGCGAATAAAGAAGCGGTGTTCATGCACTGCCTGCCCGCCCATCGTGGCGAAGAAGTGACATCAGAAGTGATTGATGGCCCGCAATCCGTGGTGTGGGACGAAGCTGAAAACCGGTTACATGTACAAAAAGCATTAATGGAATACCTGCTGTTAGGCAGGATCGAAACACAATAAGGAAACAGTGAAATGAGTGAAATCAATAAAGTTGTTTTGGCTTACTCCGGTGGTCTGGATACCTCCGTTATTTTGAAGTGGCTGCAAGATACCTATCAATGTGAAGTCGTCACCTTTACGGCGGATTTGGGCCAAGGTGAAGAGTTAGAACCTGCGCGTGCCAAAGCGCTGCAATTTGGCATCAAGCCCGAAAATATCTTTATCGACGACGTGCGTGAAGAATTCGTGCGTGACTTCGTATTCCCGATGTTCCGTGCCAATACCGTCTACGAAGGTGAATACCTACTGGGCACGTCAATCGCCCGCCCGCTGATCGCCAAGCGCTTGATCGAAATTTCCAACCTGACCAATGCGGATGCGATTTCCCACGGCGCAACCGGCAAGGGTAACGACCAAGTTCGTTTTGAATTGGGCGCTTACGCGTTAAAGCCCGGCATCAAGGTGATTGCACCTTGGCGTGAATGGGATTTGTTGTCGCGCGAAAAACTGCTGGCCTATGCTGAAACCCACAGCATCCCGATTGACATGAAGCACCGCAACGGTGGTTCGCCCTATTCGATGGATGCCAACCTGCTGCATATCAGCTTTGAAGGTCGCCATCTGGAAAACCCAGCGGCAGAAGCGGAAGAAGATATGTGGCGTTGGACGGTGTCACCTGAGCAGGCACCGGATGCGGCTGAATACTTGGATCTGGAATTTGAAAAAGGTGACTTGGTTTCCATCAATGGCACCCGCATGGCGGCGCATGAACTGCTGGCAACCCTGAATCAACTCGGTGGAAAACATGGCATTGGCCGTCTGGACTTGGTGGAAAACCGCTACGTGGGCATGAAGTCCCGTGGTTGTTACGAAACCCCCGGCGGCACGATTCTGCTGCGCGCACACCGCGCCATTGAATCCATTACGCTGGATCGTGAAGTCGCCCACCTGAAGGACGACCTGATGCCGCGTTACGCCAGCATGATTTACAACGGTTACTGGTGGGCACCAGAACGCCGTGCGTTGCAAGCGTTGATTGACCAGACCCAAACGACGGTGAATGGCTGGGTGCGCATCAAGCTGTACAAGGGTAATGTGATTGTGGTCAGCCGTGATTCCAAGACGGATTCGCTGTTTGATCCAACCATCGCGACCTTTGAAGATGACGCCGGTGCCTACGATCAAAAGGATGCTGGTGGTTTCATTAAATTGAACGCACTGCGTTTGCGCATTGCGGCCAATCTGCAAGCGAAGAAGGTCTAAATCATGGAAGGCGGCGGAATCTGGGGAATTTCAGAAGAGCAATTTGCGGATTTCTTTGCAACCTACGGTGTGGCTGCCTTCATCCTTTTTATGATGTTCATCATTGGTGAAATTGCGTGGGCCTCTAAGGCAGGGAAAACCGGGACGTTTGTACTGTTCTTCGTTCTCGCCTTTGGGTGCATCGGTTTCGTTGCCAAAAATATTATTCAAAAAATGTGGGGAATTTAAGCATGTCTCAATTTGACAATGTATCTGTGGTTAAAAAAGCTAATGTCTATTTCGACGGCAAGTGCGTCAGCCACACGGTGGTTCAAGCTGACGGAATCAAAAAAACAGTGGGTGTGATTATGCCTTCCACGCTGACCTTTAATACGGGCGTGCCGGAAATCATGGAAGGCGTTGGCGGAAGTTGCAGTGTCAAGCTCAAGGGTGAAACTGAATGGGTGACTTACGGTGAAGGCCAGTCATTTAACGTTCCCGGCAATTCCAGCTTCGAGATTTCGGTAGCCGATGGCGACACCTACCATTACGTTTGTCACTTCGAGTAATCATTATGCCGAGCTTTGATTTCACCTCTGAAACCGACATGGTGGCGTTGAAAAATGCCATCGATGTGGCCGTACGCCAGATCGAAAATCGTTATGACTTTAAAGGCACTGCGGCCAAGGTTGAACTGAACGAGAAAGATAAAGTCATCACGTTACACGGTGATTCTGATTTTCAACTTGACCAGATTAAAGACCTGCTTTTCCCCGCCATGGAAAAAAAGGAAAAAGAAAGCACCAAGCGTTTAGACCACCAAACAGTTCAGAAGGTGGGCGGTAACAAAGTCAAACAAGAACTGAAGATCAAAGATGGTATCGACGCCGAATTAGCCAAGAAGATCGTCAAGCTGATTAAGGATGCGAAGTCCAAAGTACAAGCGTCGATTCAAGGTGACACGGTGCGTGTGCAAGGGCCAAAGCGGGATGACCTGCAAGGGGCAATTGCCTTGGTCACCAAAGCGATT
>JBEGTT010000228.1:0-11722 GCA_041179245.1 Pseudomonadota bacterium | reverse complement strand
ATTTGGACTGCTCACCATTTGAAGGTCAAAGCCATTGCGGCGCTGACGCAATCCGGTTCCACTGCGTTGTGGATGAGCCGTATCAACTGCGGGGTGCCCATTTATGCGCTGACACCTGATCCTGCATCGATTGGCAAAATGGTGTTATTCCGCGAAGTAATGCCGTTGCTAATGGAACAAAATCATACCGATAGAGACCGTTTGCTCGGTGAGGCTGAATCGTTATTGATTGAAGCCGGGGTGGTGGTGCCAGGTGATCTGATTGTGATTACGATTGGCGAGCCTATCGGCGCGAGTGGCAGCACCAATACGCTGAAGATCGTTCGGGTAGGAGAGCTTCTTTCCTATACGGCCACACAAGGTTAATGGAGTCACCACATGTTTTCACGCAAATCGAAGAAACCGGAACAGAGTCATGGCCGTATTGATAGCCTAATTGGCGAAGGTGTTCACATTATTGGCGAAGTCCGATTCAAGGGGGGGCTGCGCCTTGAGGGGCGGGTTAATGGCAGTGTCTGCAACGATGAAACTAATGTGGGCGCTTTAGTGGTTGGGCCGTTGGGCGTGATTGAAGGGGATGTTAACGTGACTAATCTGATCGTTGATGGAACCATTCGCGGCTCCATCTATGCTCAAAAGGGCGTTGAGCTAGGCCGCACGGCACGCGTGTTGGGCAACATCCATTATGGTTTTCTAGAAATGCATTCCGGCGCTGTTTTTGAGGGGCATATGGTGAGCCATCAAACTTCGCTGCTTGAGTATGTGGATGCCGAGGCAACGCAGATTGAGGACAAAACCCCTGAGTCAGCCGAAACGCCGATCAGCGGCGAGTCTGTCTAGGCTCGCCAAGGTTTCAGCTTGATTTTTGATCTGCCATTTATCTAATTTTTAACGACAGGAATTAACACTATGTCTCTCGTTTCCATGCGCCAGTTGCTGGATCATGCCGCCGAAAATAACTATGGTTTGCCAGCCTTCAACGTCAATAACATGGAACAGGTATGGGCCATCATGGAAGCGGCCAACGAACTCAACGCACCTGTAATCATGCAAGCCTCGGCAGGTGCTCGCAAGTACGCTGGTGAAGCGTTCCTGCGCCACCAAATTCTGGCTGCCCTCGAAGCTTACCCACACATTCCCGTCGTCATGCACCAAGATCACGGCCAATCACCGGCCATCTGTATGGCCGCCATCAAGTCCGGCTTTTCATCGGTGATGATGGATGGCTCGCTAGAAGCCGACGGTAAAACGGTGGCCAGTTTTGAGTACAACGTCGCGATTACCCAAAAAGTGGTTGAGTTCTCGCACAGCATTGGCGTTTCGGTTGAAGGTGAACTCGGCGTCCTCGGTTCGCTGGAAACCATGATGGGTGACAAAGAAGACGGTCATGGTGCGGAAGGCACGATGACCCGCGAACAACTGCTGACCAACGTTGAACAAGCTGCTGATTTCGTCAAACAGACCAACTGTGATGCCCTAGCCATCGCCATCGGCACCAGCCACGGCGCGTACAAATTTACCAAAAAACCTACTGGCGACATTCTGGCGATTGACCGGATTGCCGAAATTCATGCACGCATCCCGAATACCCATTTGGTGATGCACGGTTCGTCATCTGTTCCGCAAGAGTTACTGGCGGAAATCCGTGAGTTTGGCGGCAATATGAAAGAAACCTACGGCGTGCCGGTAGAGGAAATTGTCGAAGGCATCAAACACGGAGTGCGCAAGGTCAACATCGACACCGATATTCGCTTGGCCATGACCGGAGCCATTCGTCGTTACCTGTTTGAAAATCCCGAAAAATTTGACCCACGCGATTACCTGAAACCCGCTCGCGAAGCCGCCAAGAAAATTTGTATCGCGCGTTACCAAGCCTTCGGCTGCGAAGGCCAAGCGGGCAAGATCAAACCGCTTTCGCTGGAAGCAATGGCAACACGTTACGCGAAAGGTGAGTTGAACCAGATCGTGAAGTAATTAGCGGATTACTGGTAAAACGATTTCCACGCATAGCCCGCCCCCCTGATTTTTGTCACGGTTGCGGGCTTGTATCTTATGGGCACTGAGTGTTGTTCTCCTTAGTGTGCGCTGGCGTGATCCGTGCATATGAGCAGATGGTCGTTATTGCGCGGCAATTCTTGCCGTTTGCGCTAATGCCATGATCCTTATGAGTTTGCTGAATTAATCTAGGTTTTGTGGCGAGAAATAAATCCAAACCCCAATTTGCTTAACGACTATTTGGGTTGATTATTTAGAGGAGTTCCAGCCATGACCAGCATTGGTTCCATGAGTAGTAGCTACAGTACGACGACCGCTTCTATGGGCGCCCATAGAGGGCATCGTCCCGATCCGTCCAAAATGGCGAGTAAGTTATTTTCACAACTTGATACATCCAACAAGGGATACATCGAAAAGAGCGATTTGCAATCCGCATTGGATAGCGTGAGTGGTTCCAGTAACAGTAGTACAAGTAGTTCAACCAGTAGCACGAGTGATAAAAATAGTGCCGATGCTTTGTTCTCGAAGTTGGACGGCAATGGAGATGGCAAGGTAACGCAGGATGAGATGTCGAGTGGCCTGAAGCAGTTGGCCGATGAACTAGATAGCCAATTCAGCCAGATGCGGATGCAGGGAGGTATGGGGCAGATGGGCCAAGCCGGTGGAATGCCTCCGCCCCCGCCGCCAGAAAAAGATAGTGGCGTTACTAAAGATAAATTGAGCCAATCCTCTTCAAGCAGTAGTTCGAGTGCAAGTAGCTCACAGGCGAGTGGTGATACTCAGCTACTGAAACAAATTATGGAATTGATGAAAGCTTATGGCCAGCAGGATAAGCCAAGCCAAGCGCAGAATAGCTTTAGTCAGATGTCGAGTCTGCTCTCAGTCACGGCTTAAACAGAGCGTTTTGCTATAGCTTGAAATCGGGTTGATGGCGCTGGAACCAGCGTTCCAGCGCATATAACGCCCAGAATCGACCGGAATGATTTTTTTGCCCACTGGCATGTTGGTCTTGCAATTTCTGCAAGGCTCCTCGGCGGAATAGTCCACGATTGCCTAACGCGGTTTCAGAAATAGCTGCGCTAACCTGTGGCTTAAGCGCTCCCGCTAGCCACTCTGACAGTGGCATCACAAAACCCTGTTTGCCCCGATAGATGATGTCTTTTGGAAGGTACTGTTCGGCAACCTTCTTGAGCAGGTATTTTCGCTCTTGCCCATTGTGTTTGTATTTGGGATCAAGCCGGGCGCTGAATTCGACCAGTTTGTGATCCAGAAATGGCACGCGTGCCTCGATGGAGGCGTGCATCGAGGCGTGGTCAACTTTCATTAGCAAGTCTTCGGGTAGCCAGACGCGGCTATCGATGTGCATCAGTTTTTCCATGTAAGAAGCTGAATTGCATTCATGGAATGCGCGTTCGCCTGCATCCGCAATATTGGTTTTTTGGGCTTTCAGCATCGCCGCGCTAAATAGACCGGGTTGTAAAGCACGGTCAAACACGTTGGGGATGGTGGCGTAACGGCGGGCGAGAGGTTCGCCAATCGCTTTGGTCAAACGGTCCTTAAGTAAAACACCGGGGAGTAGTTTGACCAGATAGCGCAGGGGGGATAGGGGATGCCCCAGATAACGGCTAATTTTCTCTTCCCGCACGCGGGCGGCGTAATTCGAATAGCCGCAAAACACTTCATCTGCGCCTTCGCCGGTGAGTACCACGGTGACGTGTTGACGGCTGTATTGTGAAAGCAGCAGGGTGGGTAGTGCCGCCTGATCGCCAAAAGGTTCATCAAAGGCTTCCGTTAGGTCGTCAATCCCGTTGATCACATCCTGTACGCCAAGCATAAGGGCATGGTGGTGACTGCCAATGTGGCGGGAAACTTTTTCGGAGAAAACGTGTTCACTGCCCTGCACATCACCTTGAAACCCCACCGAGAAGGTTTCAATGGGTTTGCCGGAAATGTCAGCCATTAAGGCCGAGACCAAACTGGAGTCCAGCCCTCCGGAGAGGAAGCTGCCAATGGGGACATCCGAAATCATCATTCGCTCAACAGATTGGCGAATTTCATCGTGAAGCGCAGCCTGTGCCGTTGGCTCATCCATTTCCAATTTATGGCTGAAATCAGGTGACCAGTATTGCCAAGTTTTCAGGCCGCCATTTTCCAGCAGCATGGCATGAGCGGCGGGGAGGCGTTTGACCTGTTGATAAATCGTTTGGGGTGCTGGAATAAATTGGCATTCCAAGAAGGTGCCGATGGCGTCGAGATCAATATCGCGTGAAACGGTGGGGTGTTCAATCAGCGCTTTTAGCTCGGAGGCGAAGGTAAAGGCCTTGCCATCCCAGCTATAAAACAGGGGTTTAACGCCCATGTGGTCGCGGGCCAAAAATAAGCGCTGGCGATTTTTGTCCCAGATGGCAAAAGCGAACATGCCCTGCAAATGTTGCAGTAAATCGGTACCCCAAGCGCAGTAGGCGTAAAGCAAGGTTTCAGTATCACCGTGGGTGTGGAAGGTATAACCCAGCTTGATAAGTTCTTCACGCAGAGCAGGGAAGTTGTAGATTTCCCCATTGAAAATCAGCGTGATGCTGCCGTCGGGTGTGCTCATTGGCTGGAGGCTACCTGCCAGATCAACAATCGACAGGCGGCGATGACCAAGCGCGATGGGGCCATCAACATAAAATCCCTCCGCATCAGGGCCTCGGTGGCGAATACGGTCGTTCATGCGTTTGAGCGTGTCGCCGGGGAAAGACTGGTGGCTCCAGAAGCCGGTAATGCCGCACATGAACTGAAAATCCTTAAACGGGTGGAGGAACGAATGAACGAAGGACGGGTTACATCAGGAACAGCGTTGCAAGTCCCAAGAAAATAAAGAAACCGCCGGAATCGGTGAGCGCGGTAATCATGACCGACCCTCCAATGGCCGGATCGGCCCCAAAGCGCGCACGCAGCAGGGGAATGCCGACACCAGCAGAAGCGGCTAGGAGAAGATTGAGGGTCATCGCTGACGTCATCACGACACCGAGCGAAAAACTACCGTAAAGCCACCAAGACAGGCCACCGAGCAGGCCGCCCCAAATCAAGCCATTGATTAAGGCGACGCCAACCTCTTTTCGCAGAAGGCGGCGCATCGCATCCGGCTGAACTTGGCCCATCGCAATCGCGCGCACAATCATGGTGATGGTTTGGTTGCCGGAATTTCCGCCAATGCCGGCCACAATCGGCATCAATGCGGCTAAGGCAACGAGCTTCTCAATGGAACCTTCAAAGGCGCCGATGACACGTGAAGCGGCAAAAGCGGTAATCAAATTAATCGCCAGCCAAGCCCAGCGGTTTTTTACTGAGTCCCATACGGACGCAAAAATATCTTCTTCTTCCTTCAAACCGACTTGAGCGAGTTGTTCCGCTTCGCTTTCTTCACGGATGTAGTCAACCACGGTTACCAGTGTCAGCCGGCCGATGACGATATTGTCTTCGTCAACCACGGGTGCAGAAACAAGGTCGTAACGCTCGAATGCCTGAGCGGCATCTTCCGCATCATCTTCGGGGTTGAAACTGACTACATCCCGATGCATCACCGATTTGACGGGTAATTCTGGGTCATTAACCAGCAGCGAACCAAGGGGTAAGACGCCCTGTAGGCAGTCCGCGCGGTCAACCACAAAAATCTTGTCAGTATGTTCGGGGAGTTCATCAAACCGGCGGAGATAACGTAAAACTGTTTCCAGCGTGACATCGTCGCGCACCGTCAGCATCTCGAAATCCATCAGCGAGCCAACAGATTCTTCGGGGTAGGACAGGGCGGTCTGGAGTTGTTCTCGTTCTTCAGCAGGAAGTGATTCAAAAACATCCTGAATAACTTCTTGTGGTAAATCTGGCGCAAGGTCAGCTAGTTCGTCGGCATCCAGCGTTTCGGCGGCGGCCACCAATTCTTGTCGGTCCATCGTCTCGATGAGGCTTTCGCGTACCGCATCAGAGAGTTCCAGCAGAATTTCACCATCCCGCTCGGCCTTGACCAAGTCCCAGACCAGCAGACGTTCATCGAACGGCAGTGCTTCCAGAATGTAGGCTACGTCGGCGGGGTGCATCCCGTCCAATTTGGCCCGTAGCTCATTCAAGTGCTGTTGGTGTACGAGGTTCTCAACTAGCTTTTGTCGAGGCATTTCCTGACGGTGCACCAACCCCTCCACGACCCGGTGGCGCTCAATTAGATGCTGCACCTCGGAAAGCCGGTGTGGCAGGTCATCAAGCTCGGAAAGATGGGTGTCTTCGTTCATGGTGCGGTGCGGAAAAGGGTGCGCGATTGTAGCAGCTCTGGGCTTTTTCAGCGGCCTTGAGCATTGGGGTATATATCCCCTATATGAAAAACTTCATATAGGGGATATACTGCTCAGCATGGAACACATTATTTTGATTCCGCTGACGACGAGCGAACCCCAGGCTGCTAGCTTGCGCGCCTTGCAGGTGCTGTTTGCGCAAGCGTGTACGGAGATTGCCGTGACGGTTCGTGACACGCGTTGCTGGAATCGCGTAGCGCTGCACCACATGGTTTACAAGTCGATGCGTGAGCGCTTCCCATCATTGGGTTCGCAAATGGTGTGTAACGCTATTTATTCAGTATCACGCACGTGTCGCTTGGTGTTGCAGCACCCCGCAAGCCCTTTTTTCCAAGGTAAAACGGCGGGGCAGCTTATTCCTGTTTTGCGTTTTGTTCCCAGTGCACCAGTCTATTTCGACCGCCATACCTTGAGTCTGAAAAGTGGCAGTTTGTCTTTGTACACGCTTGATGGTCGGCTTCGTTTTCAGGTGAGCCTAACCGCAGAGCAAGAGGCACTTTTTAAGTCCGAAAAACTCAATGAAGTGTCGTTGCTGGAAATTCAGGGTGGGTATCGCCTGCATTTTCGCTTGGGTGAGAAATTGGTAGAAGAGGCGGGAAAACCAAGTAAAGAGGATGCGTTGCAGCTGCCTGATTACATTTTGATTGACCAAGATAAAGATATTGAAACCATGATTGAATCATCAACTGTTCAGGGGGTTGTCGCATGAGCCGTCCTGCTGCCATGAATTTTCCCGTTCCCAGTAAGGAGCTCCGAGAGGAGGTGTTGGGGCTGAAGTTTTACCTGCGAAAAACGCTGTGGATGAGCTTCTTTTGTAGTGTGCTGTCGCTTACCCCGTCGATTTACATGCTGGATGTGTACGACCGGGTTATCAACAGCCGGGATGGTCTTACCTTGCTGATGTTGACGATATTGGCGGTCGGCGCTTATTTGCTCATGGAAATCCTAGAGTGGGTGCGTGCAGAAGTGATGCAGAAGGCATCGATTC
Source organism: Pseudomonadota bacterium (assembly GCA_041179245.1). Lineage (GTDB taxonomy): Bacteria > Pseudomonadota > Gammaproteobacteria > Burkholderiales > Rhodocyclaceae > JBEGTT01. Next base: position 4,414 of record JBEGTT010000228.1, on the reverse strand, counting down.
GGTTTGACGAAAACCTGAATCAGCGCATTTTTGACGCCATTTTCAGGGTTGGATTGCAGCAGGGGCGAGGTAATGCGCAAGCACTTTCTGATTTGCGCGTGATCCGAGAGTTTGTTTCTTCGGCGGCGGTGATGGCCGTGCTGGATGCTTTGTTTTCTGTGATTTTCTTGTTCATTGTTTTTTTGATTCATCCGCTGCTCGGTTGGGCAAGTGTGATGGGGGCATTGGCGCAGGTGCTGGTTACTTACCGTACGGAAAAGAAAACCCAGCCACCGCTGACGGCATCGAATCGCGCGGCGATTGCAGCGCAAACCTATGCGGGTAATACCCTGCGCAATGCGCAAGTGGTTGAGTCGATGGGGATGTTGAACAGTATTCACGCCAAGTGGATGGTGCATCAACAGGAAATGTTGAGGTTGCAGGCAGAAGCCTCAGATCACGCAGGATGGAGTGCTGCGGTTTCCAAATTTATTCAGAATATTCTGTCTTCTGGTTTGCTGGGGTTGGGGTGCTGGCTATCTCTCAGTGGTTCGTTGAATGGCGGTGGAGGGATGATGATTGTCGCTTCCATTTTGGGTGGGAAAGTGCTGTCCCCGCTGATGCAGATTGTGGCTCAGTGGAAAAACGTAGTGAATGCGCGAGATGCCTATGCCCGTTTAAATAATCTGCTAAGTGCAGTGCCGGTGCGCGAAATGGGTATGCCGCTACCCCGTCCAAAAGGCAAGCTGGACGTTGAAGCAGTGGTGGCAGCAGCACCCGGTTCGCAGGTCAGTATTCTGCGCGGCATCAACTTTTCGCTGCCGGCAGGTGAAACGCTGGTTGTTGTTGGCCCTTCCGCCTCTGGAAAAACAACCTTGGCGCGACTATTGATGGGTGTTTGGCCTGCGCTGGCAGGTAAGGTGCGTTTAGATGGCGCCGATGTTTTTCACTGGAACAAGGAAGAGCTGGGGCCACATATTGGTTATTTACCGCAGGGAATTGAACTGTTTGACGGAACACTCGCTGAGAATATCGCCCGATTTGGCGAAGTCGATATGGACAAGGTGCGGGCTGCCGGGGCTTTGGTTGGGCTAGATAGTTTCGTCAATACCCTTTCAGAGGGTTACGAGAGCCGGATTGGTGTTGACGGTAGTTTCCTGTCGGGCGGACAGCGCCAGCGAGTGGGTTTGGCGCGGGCAATTTATGGGACGCCAAGTTTCATTGTGTTGGATGAACCCAATTCCAGTTTGGATGAAATGGGAGAGAAGGCGTTATTGCAGACCTTGTTAACGCTCAAATCACTTAAGAGCACCTTGGTTGTCATTACTCACCGCACCAATGTGCTGTCAGTCGCTGATCGCATTCTGGTGTTACGCGACGGTGCCGTGCAAATGTATGGGCCAAGAGATGAAGTGTTGGCTGCGTTGTCGGGCAAACCAGCGACGGCTCCAGCAACGCCTAATGTGCCAGCAGTAGCCTGAGGATAAATGATGAATACAGTACAACTTCAGCCTGAACTCGCGGCAAAAAAGCAAACCTACCAAGAAAAAATTTTGGCGTTCTTTGAGCGAAGTGAGTTCACGCGTTCGCTCAAAGGTTTTGACCGCGAGCTAAAAGCCGTAGGCGTCTTTAGCTTGGTAGCGAATTTGCTGATGCTGACGCCTACGCTGTACATGCTTCAGGTGTATGACCGGGTAATGGTCAGTCAGAGCACCTTGACCTTGATTGCTCTGTCGATGGTGGCGATTTTTCTCTTTGGCATGATGAGTTTTTCAGAGTGGATTCGATCGCGCGTTTTGGTGCGTGCTGGGATCAAGCTGGACGCCATTCTGGGGCCTAAGGTATTTAATGCGGCCTTCGAGTCCAGCTTACGAGGTTCGCATGCAACGCCTCAGAAGGCCCTCAGTGACCTGACTCAGTTGCGCCAGTTTGTCACTGGCAATGGCATCTTTGCCGTGTTTGATGCGCCTTGGTCGCCAATTTATATCATCGTTTTATTTATGCTGAGTCCTTGGCTGGGTTTATTGGCACTGGTGTTTGCCGCGCTGTTTGTCAGTCTTGCCTTGATCTCGCAGTCAGTTTCTCAAGTGCCCCAGACCAAGGCGATTGAATCGGCTCAGCACGATACGACGTTTGCCAACAGTAAGCTTAGGAATGCTGAAATTATTGAGTCGTTGGGAATGTTGCCGAGTCTTCGCCGTCGCTGGTTGGGTCGCCACCACTACTACCTCAGAACCAACGAGGTGGCTCAGGACATTAATCACCGTTTGACATCAGCCAGTAAGTTTTTCCGTTATTGCCAGCAGTCGCTGGTGTTAGGGGCGGGCGCGTTATTGGTCATTGATGGACAACTGACACCGGGGGCAATGATCGCTGCGAATGTGTTGATGGGCCGTGCGCTACAGCCGATTGACATGATCGTCGCCAGCTGGCGCGGATTTTTTACGGCCAACAAGGCATTTGTTGATCTTGAAGCGTTGCTGGAAAAGTACCCGGAGCGCAAAGGTTTGTTGACGCCCACGGATTCAGTGGGTGACATCAAACTCGATAATTTGACCGCCACCGCGCCGGGCCGTCAGCAGCCAATTTTGAAAAGCCTAAATGTGCATTTTCCTGCGGGTTCAGTGACGGCCATTGTTGGCCCTTCCGGTTCCGGGAAATCAACGATGGCCCGCTGTCTCATGGGGATCTGGCCGGAAACACAAGGAACAACCTTGTTGGATGGTGAACCGATTCAGCGTTGGGATCGTTTTGCGCTGGGTCCCTATATTGGTTATTTGCCTCAGGATATTGAGTTGTTCGAAGGCACTATTGCCGAAAATATTGCCCGATTTGGACCGATTGTTCCGGAAAAAGTCATTGAAGCAACGACTAAAGCGGGTATGCACGAAATGATTTTGCGGTTTTCCAAAGGCTATGACACTCCTATGGGTGAAGCCGGGGGAACTTTGTCCGGTGGGCAAAAACAACGGTTAGGCTTGGCTCGGGCGTTGTATGGCAACCCATCGCTGGTGGTATTGGATGAACCGAATGCCAATCTGGATGCCGAGGGTGAAGCTGCCCTAGCTCAGGCTATTCAGGGGCTGAAGGTGGCAGGGAAAACGGTCTTCCTGATTACCCATCGTCCGCAAATTATCAATGTAGTCGACCAGATTTTGGTTCTGGTTGATGGACAAATAAAACACTTTGGCCCTCGGGATGATGTGATTCGTGCCCTGCAGGCTCCAGCGACTAATTAAGGAAAAGACATGATCTGGCAACACGTTAAAGACAAAATTCACCAGCATATGCCGACAACACCAGAACCCGTTGTTGAGGGTGAAACGGCATTGCCTTCGGACACTGATGGCCCTATCCGTTTTGGTAACCGAGTATTGGGTATCGGTTTGGGGGCCTTTTTACTCTGGGGGGTATTGGCACCACTGGATGAAGGGGTGCCCGCTGGGGCCAGCGTCATGCTGGATACCAAGCGCAAGGCGGTTCAGCACCCGTTGGGCGGAATTGTCACTCAGGTACTGGTCAGGGAGGGACAAATGGTGAAAGAAGGCGATCCTTTGATCCGTTTGGATGATGCTTCTTCGCGTGCCAATTACGAGTCTATTAAGCAGCATTACCTAGGTATTCGTGCATTGGAAAGTCGCTTGTTATCAGAAAAGCGTGGGGCTAAGACGGTTCAGTTCCATCAAGACTTGCTGGCATCAAAGGATGATCTCTTTGTTAAGCAACACATGGAAAATCAGGAGAGTTTGTATCAAGCAAGACGTAAGGCCATTGACGCAGACCTGCAAGGTTTGCGCGAAGCGGCGCTAGGCCAAGAGTCTTCACAAAAGAGTTATCAGGAAATGCTGCCCCATCGCCAAAGCCAGCTCCGCTCCTTGCAAGAGGAACTGGTGGGAATTAAAGGGTTGGTTGCTGAAGGATATGCGCCCCGTTCCAAACAGCTTGAGTTGGAACGCCAAGTGGCTGACATCAGTGCCAGTATCTCGGATCTTGAAGGCAATACGGGGCGTTCTGCACGAGGCATTGCTGAATTGAAAATGCGCCTAGTTTCACGTCAGCAGGAATATCTGAAGGAAGTGGATGGACAGTTGACCGAGGTGCGTCGCGAAGTTGAGGCGGATGCAGAAAAATTGCGTGCCATGTCGGGTGAAATGGACCGAACAGAAATCAAGGCGCCGGCTACCGGGCAAGTGGTGGGCCTTATGGTGCAAACGGTTGGGGGCGTGATTCAGGGGGCTCAGAAAATTATGGACATTGTTCCTGATAATGAAGCCTTAATGCTGGAAGCCCACATCCCGCCGCATGTGATTGATCGCGTGAAGGTGGATCAAGAGGTTGATATTCGCTTCAGCTCGTTTGCTCATTCCCCACAACTGGTGGTTGAAGGCAAGATTGTTTCAATTTCGGGCGATTTGGTGCAGGACCCTAATCCACA
>JBEGTT010000227.1:0-19516 GCA_041179245.1 Pseudomonadota bacterium | reverse complement strand
CGTGCAGTTGATGGTGCCGTTTGTGCGTACCGTGGCAGAGGGCCAAGCGGTTGTGGACCTGCTGGCTGAACATGGCCTGAAGCAGGGCGAAAACGAGCTGAAGCTAATCATGATGTGCGAGATTCCATCCAACGCTTTGTTGGCCGATGACTTCCTGAAAATCTTTGATGGCTTCTCGATTGGTTCCAACGACCTGACTCAGCTCACACTGGGCTTGGATCGTGATTCTGGCTTGGTGGCGAACCTGTTTGATGAGCGTGACCCAGCGGTCAAGATGTTGCTGGCGATGGCGATTTCCGCCGCCAACAAGGCCGGGAAATACATCGGCATCTGCGGCCAAGGCCCATCCGACCATCCTGATTTGGCGGAATGGTTGATGGATCAAGGGATTTCTTCAATTTCCTTGAATCCCGATACTGTGGTCGATACGTGGCAGCAGCTTGCAAGACACAAGAAAGCTTAATGGTTTTAAGTCTTGAGTTGATTGGGTAGGAAAAACGAAGGCCGGAGAAATCCGGCCTTTTGGCACATTATATTTCCCGCAATCTATCCGCTAAATGGATGGTTACCTCCAGAAGATCAGTGAGCAATTGCTCGTCAATTTCCAGAAAGCCCTCGTATTCGGCAAGGTTCCGGCGGTCATGGCAGAGTGCCAAAACGCGCCATTCAGCGGCGGGCAATTCCAGCGTATGGGCAAGACTCTGGAAAACGAGATAACGGTTTTCCGAGCGAAAGCCGCTCAGCCGTAAAGCAGCAAGTGCGAGTGCATGCGAGGCGTTGTAGGCAAGATCAAAACGGCTTTCAAGCGAGAGTGCAGGGAGTCGTGCATCCGCCAACCGGACCAACCCAGAACGTACAAGTCCATCGAATTCCTTACGGTCTGGTGGTTCTGCTTTCAGATTGCCGGTTTTAACAAGATTGAGCAGGTTTTGGTAGGTCACTTTCGTTACCAATAATAAAAATCTTCGGTTGCACGAGGATTCGGTTGATGAAGGCGTTGCCCTCGTCTCGTTTTCGATCCAATTCGCCGGGTTTGTAGATTGTTGGATTTACCGTTCTGGCAAGTTGTTGTTCTATCGTCGCCAGCGACGGAAAAATGTCAGGATATGTCAGCGTCTCGCTAATGACAAGTAGATCAATATCGCTACCAATTTTCTCCTCGCCGCGAGCGATGGAGCCATATACAAAAGCCAGTGTGATCCGCTGGTTAAGCGGTTGTAAGGCATTTCTCAGTACGTCAGCGATACCGAAGGTTTTTCGGATGATGCCGCGTAGTTCCTCAAAAATGGGGCAGGCTGGGTTTGCTTGGAAATGACGTTGATTCCCGATGCGGTATTCGCTAAGAATTCCTGCGCCTGTCAGCGCCTCAAGCTCGCGGTGAATGGCACCGGCCCCTCCGCCAGCGTGGCGAATAACTTCGTTCGCAAAAAAACTACGTTCAGGGTGACACAGTAGCAGGCTGAGAACCCGTTGCTGCCCTTTGGTAAATAGTGTGTCAGCGATCGATTGAGTTGATGATTCCATAAGTGGGAATGATAATTACCAAATTGGGTTTCATCAATACTGTCAAAGGTTTATTTGTGAATCAGAAAGGAACCGCCCACAGTTTCTTATCGGCTAGCTCGGCGTGAAGCCAGCTCGGGTCAAGGTCTGCTCCATTTGGCCATGTTAAGGCCCCAAGTGCTAGTTTGACCTGAGCAAAAAACTCAGGTGAAGCAAGTGGTGCGTATATGCCGGGGTTGGTGCTGGTTTGGATATTTGAACAATCTACAATCCCGCTGCTTCCGTCGCAAAACGTGACCACCAGCTTGAGATCAGCGAGAACCGTAATGGCCTGAATACGCCAAGGGGCAGTCGGAATTATTCTAGCGGCTGTATTTTCTTGGGCTGTTGTTTGGCTTGGCATAGGTCCCAGTCCTCCATAAGTTCTGTACGGTGTTCAATCGCCCACTCGATCGTGAGGCTCAATGCTCGTTTTGGTAAGCGGCCAACGATGACTTCTAGCGTTCGGATGTCAATTTGTGCTTCGTACTCTCCGTACATGGCGTGGAAGTGGGGGGCGCATGTTCTCGCCAAAACATCTGGATGACGATGCCGAAGAAGTGGCAAATGGTTGGCATGATTTTGTAAGCGTGTAATGGGTTTGGATGCAGGTCATGCTAGCACAGCGAACCTGTTTGATGAGCGCGACCCAGCGTTGACAAGGTTGCTTGCAATTTTCCTTTGAGGTAGATTGCTTGTACGGTTTTTTGCCGTACTTTTGGAGAAGGACATGGCTGCTGTTGCTCGCTTCGATTTGAAGATGGATTTAGAGGACAAGGATGTCGTATCTCGTGCCGCTGCCTTGGTTGGCACCACGATGGCCGCGTTTGTTCGCTCTGCTGCGAAAGAAAAAGCGCGAGAAATTCTTGATAATGAATCGCGCATCACGATGTCTGCAGAAGATTTCAAATCCTTCACAGCGGCACTGAATGGGGCTTTCACGCCCAATGACGCTTTGCAAAATGCAATGTGTCTTGCTCGCGAGATAAAGCGTGCTTGAAGAGCAGGTTCTTGACCCGCTTAAGCATGATCGGCAATCCTTCTCCTGTGGAGTTGCCGCACTTGATGAATATCTTCAGCGCTTGGCGATACAGCAAAGTAAAAAGGGCATTAGCGTTGTTCGGGTATTGGTTGATACCGAACATGCGAGCGATATTCTCGGTTACTACACCTTGAGTGCTGCACAGGTTGATACCAGCCAGCTTGATCCGCAAACGCAACAAAAACTTCCCCGTTATCCAGTGCCCTGTTTTCGCCTTGGGCGGTTAGCCACTCATTTGTCTCGCCGGGGCCAAGGTATTGGACGTCTACTGATTGGCTGTGCCGTCGACCGATGTCGAGAAGCCCGTAGACAGGTTGCTGGCTATGCCCTGATCGTTGATGCAAAGGGGGAAGAGGCCAAGCGGTTTTATCTGCACTATGGATTTATTCCCTGCCAAGATCATTCAATGACGCTCTATTTGCCGCTCGGTCAGTAGCGGTTTATGCTGACGCAACTATGCGAACGCTGCCACCTAGAACCCTGAGCTGAAAACAATAAATGTTACCGATTCGCGAGAGCAATAAAGCCTACATAGGGCTTGCCCTGCTGGTGTGTATTTTGGCAGTGGCCGCATACCTTGGTGAACACTTCAACAATATTCGTCACGAAACAACCCTCAGGGCAGAGGTTCAGAATCAACTCGCTCTTTTGCGTGGTCGCTTGGAATTCAATTTAAACGGCAATATCCTCCTGACCAAAGGGCTGGTTAGCGTGATTACGCTAAAGCCAGAAATTAACCAGGCCGATTTTGAAAAAGCGGTTCAGCCTCTCCTCGAAAATCATTCGCAAATTAGAAATATTGGCGCTGCTCCAGATCTGGTCATCCGTCTGATGCACCCGATTAAGGGTAACGAAAAGGCCATTGGCCTTGATTATCGCAACGCTCCTCAGCAATTTCCAGAAGTAGAGAAGGCCAGAGATACGCGCCAAATTGTGGTGGCGGGTCCCTTGGATCTCATACAAGGGGGAAAGGGGGTCATCGCCCGCCTGCCGGTTTTCCTAACTAACGAAGGAAAAGAAGACCGTTTCTGGGGAATCATCAGTGCGGTCATTGATTTTGAACAACTCGTTCAGCGTAGTGGGTTGGCTGACAGTACTACTGCTATCGAAATAGCAATCCGAGGGAAGGATGCGAAGGGACCGGAGGGCGAAGTGTTTTTTGGGCGTCCGACCGTTTTCACCCAAGCCCCCATCTTCGCGACCATTGAGTTACCCACGGGTTCTTGGCAAATGGCGGCTATTCCCAAAGGCGGCTGGCCAAGTCAAGCGGACGATGTTTGGTTCTTCCGATTGATGTTTGCCGTCGGGGCATCCGTTGTGTTGGGCACGTTTTATATGCTGTGGCGCTCAGTTCGCCAAAGTGCGATTGCCCGTCAACAATCAGAAATAGCGCGTCGCCAACTCTTAACCCACCAACAACAATTAAAAATGCTGGTTGAAGAAAGAACGCAGGAATTACTTCTGGCCAAAGAAGCCGCTGAATTGGCGAACCAAACCAAAAGTATTTTTCTGGCAAACATGAGCCATGAATTACGAACCCCGATGAACGGTGTTTTAGGGATGATTGGTTTGTCCAAAAAATGCATGGCCGACCAACGAGGCCAAGAACTGCTCAGAAAAGCAGATATATCGGCTAATCGTTTGCTTAGGGTAATCAACGACATTCTGGATATCACCAAAATTGAAGCTGAGCGCCTCTCATTGGAGTCCATACCGCTAACGCTGAGCGGCATCCTAGAAAATCTTCGCTCGGTGATGGACTGCCAGGCTAGTGCCAAGGGGGTGCTAATAACGATAGAAATCGCACCGAAGCTGGGAAATCAAGTTTTACTTGGAGACCCTCTGCGTCTTGAACAGATTCTGATTAATCTAGTTGGAAATGCGGTCAAGTTTTCTGAACAAGGAGAAATCCGCGTCGCTGTTTCGATCAGCAGAGAGTCCCCTGAAAACCTGCTGATCCGTTTTGAGGTTGAAGACCACGGTATCGGTATTCCACCAGAAGACCAGACACGTCTTTTTGACGTGTTCGAGCAGGCTGATAGTTCAGTCACGCGGAAATATGGTGGGACAGGACTCGGCTTGGCGATCAGCAAAAAACTGGCTGAATTGATGGGGGGGCAAGCGGGCGTTATCAGCCAACCGGGGCAGGGGAGCACTTTCTGGTTTACCGCAAATCTAAGACGCACTCACGCCGAGAAAATTCTAGGGCAATCTGAGCAGGCCGTTTCTGCTGCGGAGGAAATTCAAAAATACTATTCCGGGCGGCGTATCTTGTTAGTTGAAGATGAACCCATTGGCCGGGAGGTGGTGACGATTTTGCTGGAGGATAGCGGGCTGCTTATCGATTCAGCTGAAAATGGCCTGCAAGCCGTTAACATGGTCAAGAACAACGATGGTTATGATTTGATCCTCATGGATATGCAAATGCCAACGATGGATGGGCTGGAAGCGACTGCCCTGATCCGGCAGTTACCCAACAAAGGTAACACGCCCATTTTGGCGCTAACCGCCAACGCTTTTCCCGAAGATCAGACCAAATGCTTAGCGGTCGGAATGAATGATTTCATCCCCAAACCCGTTAACCCGGATTTTCTATGCGAAGTCATCCTGAAGTGGCTACGGGCTAACTCGGCGATTTAGAATTTTGATTCTTGGACGGATTATCATGCCTTTTAAATCTCTAACCACGATCCTCAAAGCAGCTGCCGGAATCCTATGGTTCCTAGGGCTTGTTTTTGCTTTTGCTTCAATGACCGATTTTAATGTGTCACTGAAAGATGGCTTATTTGAACGAACATTACAAAGTAAGCTACCCGTCAAAACGAGTGTTCGGGGTGTCGCCACTGTCAGAATCGAGCAGGTTTTTGTGGGGAAGGGGCCGGAGCTTCAAGTCGTCTTCAAAGGGGTTATTGCCGATAATCGTTCGTATTCCCCGTATGTGCTGGAGCTTGCTTACCGCGTCGAACTTGAAAACAACGGGCTAGTCGTGGTGCCGTTTATGCCAGATCAAAAAATTGATGGGCATGACTTTACGGTGGCCCAAGAAGTCTTGCCGAGCTTGTTTGAGGTGATGGCAACCAAGCCGTTTCATGTCATTAAAAAGACTCACTTGATTGGGATGCATGTCAGTGAAGTTCTGGTTAAGGATGAACGGCTGAAGGTCACGCTTTCTGGGTATTCAGCACCGGAATTAGGCATCGCGATCATACTGGCCCTACTGGGTGGGCTGGCGTGGAGACAATCGGGGAAGGTTCAGACAGCTCAGGCTGATCTAGCACAGGACTCAGATTGAAACCATTCCAGTGCATCAGCCAATGCCGCTTGAGCATTAGCCGACATCGCCTCACCTAATTCAAAGGATTCACCGCGAATGGCTAGTAGAAACGTTGGGGGTGGTTCGTCACCTTCGACCTGACGATAAGCCTGTAGTACCGCCGCAGGGCTAATGGCATGGGTAGTAAACGTATTATCCCGCGCTGCAGATACCTCACTGACCTTGAAACTTTCGGTCAATGCGCTACTTGCATCAACAAACACAACTTTTTCTCGGCCTTTGAGATCCATGGCGTGCTCAACCTGTAATTGATAGTCAGTCAGGCACTCCACATCGCTTAGGCCTAAGGCTTCAACGGCGTCCACAAAAGCCGGCCCCAGCGCGTCATCACCGCGACTGGGGTTGCCGTAACCAAAGACCAAGATGGGCTTAATGCCGTTCATGGTCGTTGACACAGGTCTTCGCTGGTTCTTTCTAAGCGATCTAGCAAGCTACCCTCTGCATCCAGCAAAGTCACTTCTAACGGCATTTGGCCCAACGCATGGGTGGCGCAAGATAAACACGGATCAAAGGCGCGAATCGCCACTTCGATGTGATTGAGCAAACCTTCGGTCAGCTCCTTTCCATCAAGGTATTGCATAGCGACGGTTCGTACCGCCGTGTTCATCGCTTCGTTGTTATGGGTGGTTGAAACGATCAGATTTGCCATCGTTACCAAGTCATCATCGCCGACCCGGTAATGGTGAATCAGCGTACCGCGCGGGGCTTCAATGACACCAACCCCTTCGCTACGTCGCTCACCGGTTGCCATCAGATTCGTGCCGCAAACGTCGTCATCATGGAGCAATTCTTTGATCATTTCGGCGGCAAACAGCATTTCGATCATCCGCGCCCAGTGATAAGCTAGGGTCGCGTGAGTCGGTTTGCCACCGGCGTAAGCCACAAAATCTTTGCGTTCATGTTCGGCAAAGGGTGTCGGAATGCTGTCGCAATTCTGAATCCGTGCCAGCGGCCCAACCTTATACCAACCATCCTCTGCGCCCATCGACTTGAAGTACGGGAACTTCATGTAACTCCAGGGTTTGACCGACTCCTCTATCAAACTGTCGTAGCCTTGGTAATCGGCTTTGTCGAAGAGAATTTTCCCGTCCGCATCGCGTGCCCGTAAAACCCCGTGGTACAGATCAAGGCTGCCGTCCGGTGCAACCAAACTCATCATGCTCGAACGGAATGCGCCAAAGGTGTTGTACAGCGCCGGGTTTTGTTGATGCAGCGTTTTAATAATCTGCACCGCTTCACGGCTCCACGCCACCATTTGGTAAACGTCTTTGAGCAAACTGGCCCGTTCATCGGCAGACAAGGATTTATTCACTCCGCCCGGAACCGAACCAGTGCCGTGCACCCGTTTTCCGGCCGTCATGCGAATCACTTCTTGGCCGAATTTCCTGAGCAAAATTCCTTTCTTGGCGATTTCAGGATGGGCGGCAGCCACACCAACGATGTTGCGTTTAGCCACTTCTGAATCAAAACCAAACAACAAATCCGGGGAAGAAAGGTGAAAGAAATGCAGCGCATGCGATTGCAGAATCTGGCCGTAATGCATCAAGCGACGCATCTTCTCCGCGGTCGGGGTCAAATGCGTCGCGCCCACCACCAGATCAAGCGCTTTGGACGCGGCCAAATGGTGCGACACCGGGCAAATTCCACACAGGCGCTGAACCATCACCGGCACTTCCCAATAGGGCCGCCCTTGGATAAACCGTTCAAAACCCCGAAACTCAACAATGTGCAGGCGAACCTGATGCACCTTGTTGTTTTCATCGAGCAGAATGGTGACCTTGCCGTGGCCCTCAACCCGCGAAACGGGGTCAATCGCTACCCGCCGCAAGGAGGCTGAATCAACTGTTGCTGTTTCAAGTGTGGACGTTGGAGTTTCTATCATCTTCGCTCTCAATCGAAATGAAGCAGACCGTGGCCCAGTTCCGGTGTTCGGCCAGCCAATAAATCCGTCAGGAATTTCCAAATCGCATCACCAGAAGGCGGGCAGCCGGGCAGGAAATAATCGATTTTGACGACCTCGTGCACCGCATGAACCTTGTTCAACGGTAAGGGTAATTCGGGGTCATTGGGGATGCGGCTCCCCACCGCTAAACCGGGGCTGGTGTGATAAATCTCTTCGAGGATTTCACCGAGGGGCAAGTTATTGCGCAAAGCAGGCAAGCCGCCGTTCACCGCACAGGCGCCCATCGCTACTAGGATTTTGCAGTTCTTGCGAAATTCCCGCAGCACATGAACGTTTTCGGCGTTACACAAACCGCCCTCGATAATCCCTAAATCACAGGGGCCACAATGTTTGATGTCGGTAAGCGGTGAACGATCAAATTCGATGAGTTCAACCAGATCGAGCAGCCGTTCATCGATATCCAGAATGGACATATGGCACCCAAAACAGCCAGCCAGGCTGGTGGTCGCAACGCGTAATTTACTCATGGCGCTCGCCCTCCATCGCTGAAACTTCAGAGATCGGCGACTTATCGTAAATCCGTTCCCCAATCGGCACCGCAAACCCGACCCGCTTTTTCAGAATGACTCCAACCGGACAAATCGTCGCTGCGCGATCAGTGGCGGCAAATTCGCTATCGACTAACTTGCCGCTGGTGGCATTCACGATTAAATGCGATTGAGGCCCGCGCCCGGACAAGGCGAACACATTTTTGCCATCCACATCGTGACTGGCTCGCACACACAATTCACACATGATGCAGCGGTTGAAATCCAACATCACTTCCGGGTGCGAAGCGTCCACCGGGCGATCAGGATAAAAGTGGTCAAAGTGCGGCGTCAGCATGCCCAACTCATAGGCTGTCGCCTGCAGCGCGCAATTGCCGCTCTTTTCACACGAAGGGCAAAAATGGTTACCCTCGATAAACAGTAACTGCAGCAAGGTTTTGCGCTTATCGTCCAACTCAGGCGTGCGGTTTTCGACCGTTACACCACTTTCAGCCCGTGCCGTACACGCCGAAATAAACCGCCCATTCACTTTGACGGTACACAGCTTGCACGAACCATGCGGGGCAAAATCCTCATGCCAGCAAAGGTGTGGAATGTAGTGCCCGGCGGCTTTTGCTGCCTCGATGATGGTCTGGCCCGGTTCAAAAGAAACTTCAACATTATCCAGAATGAAGAATTGCTCACTCATGACGATTTTCCCCTCCATGACTCCCTGCCATTTCATTCTGCAAATGCGCGGCCGCATCGTCCCGGCCCGTCATTTGACGCGCATGGGACAAGGCATAGTCGAGATCAAATCCCGGTTCAAACTCCAATGAGGCCAAGCGGCGCTCATAGGCGGGTCGGAATTTTTGCAGCGTGTCGAACATCGGATTGCAGGCCGTATGGCCCAAACCGCAATGGCTGGTGCTTTGCATCAAACGATGCATTTTGAACATTTCGTCGATGTCGTAAGGCGACCCATGCCCTGCTGCCACTTTATCCATTAACCGAGCAACCACACGGGTACCCACTCGGCACGGTGTGCAGAATCCACAGCTTTCGTGTGCAAAGAAATGGGCGAAATTCTGGGCGACTTCAAACATATCCCGGTGCGCGTTAAAAATCATAAAAGCGCCCGCCGTCGGCAAATCTTCAAAACCAATCCGGCGATGGAACTCGTCAGCCGACAGGCAAATCCCCGATGGGCCAGAAATTTGCACCGCTAGGGTATTTTCTGCGCCGCAATCGGCCAAGATCTCAGCCACCGTCACCCCAAACGGATACTCATAAACGCCGGGTCGAGCACAATCGCCGGATACTGAAATTAACTTGGTTCCAGCAGATTTGGCGGTGCCAATGGCGCGATACCAATCTCCGCCTTTGGCAGCAATCAAGGCGGCGGCGGCCAGTGTTTCGACGTTATTCACCGTGGTTGGGCAATTACGATAGCCTTGCTCCACCGGAAAAGGTGGGCGAATGCGGGGTTTGCCGGGTTTGCCTTCCAGCGATTCAATTAACGCAGATTCTTCACCGCAGATATAAGCCCCGGCACCCAAGTGAATTTCAATGTCGAAATCGAATCCCTTGCGCCCCAGAATGTCTTTGCCGAGCAATCCAGCTTCACGACGTTTAGTCAGTACCGCTTCCAGCGGTTCGAGCAAATAGCGATATTCACCGCGCAGGTAAATAAGGCCCGTTGCTGCACCGACCACATATCCAGCCACGGTCATACCTTCAAACACCAGATCAGGATTTACCGTGAGCAGCACCCGGTCTTTGAAGGTTCCGGGCTCACCTTCGTCGGCGTTACACACGACATAATGAGCTTCGCCATCAGCGTTTCGGCAGGCATCCCATTTCTGGGCGGTGGTAAAACCCGCCCCTCCGCGACCGCGCAAATTGGCACGACGGATTTCGTCGAGCACCTCCGCCTGACCACTGCCTTTAGCTGGGACAAATTCGCGCCAAGAACGGTCATTGGAGGCGCTTTCAAACGCGGCATCGCTGCCTTTTTCCAAGCAGGCTTTAATCGCATCACCGGGAAGCAAATCATGGCGCAGCAAAATATCGCGCCGACAAATATTGTCTTGCACCACAAACCACTCGGCAGGCCACTGATCGACGGGCACCCGACGACGAACCAACTCGACCATTTCATTAACGCGCGTCAGCGTCATCCGCGTCACGGTGCGGTAATTCACCAATAACGCAGGCCCTTGGTCGCCCATGCCAATACACGAGGTGGTACCCACGCTGACTAAACCATCTTCGGAAACCTTGCCCGGTTCCAGCCATAACAAGCGACACATTTCTTGCATCAACTCAACGCTGCCCTGCATGCGCTCGATGATGTTGTCGCTCCACAGAATTCGATATTCGCCCTGCGGACGGGTGTGGAAAAAACTATAAAAACCGGCGGTACTTTGCACACGAACCAAGGGCCAGCCAATCCCTTCGGCAATCACAGCCAAGGTTTCAGGCGACAGCCAACCTAGCCTTTCTTGTGTTTCGCGGAGAATCTGCATCAGTCGCAAACCATCGCGATGATGTCGATCCAGAATCTCAAATAATGGTGTTTTGTGGTCAGTCTTATTGTCAGCCAATTCAGCCTCCCTAACAAATACGTGGCAACTGTTCTCCCGTTAGCCAGTCGACGATACGCCTTCCGCCAAAGCGGGTGTTCATTTGAACAAAGTGATGGGCATCTTTTTGTACCGTTCCAATTTTGGCTGCATTTTTCCCGAAAGGATGGTTGCGCATGGCAGCCAGCACCGCTTCAGCCTGCTCGGCGGCCACAATGGCAATGAGTTTTCCCTCGTTCGCCACATACAGTGGGTCAAAACCTAAAAACTCACAGGCGGCAGCGACCACCGGCTGAACGGGAATCGCTGATTCTTCCAGCATGATACCAACGCCAGATTGCATCGCAATTTCATTCAGCGTGGTGGCAATGCCGCCCCGGGTGGCATCACGCAAACAATGGATTTCTGTACTGGTTGTTAACATATCTGCGACCAGCCCCTGCAGTGAAGCGGTGTCCGAGACGATGGGCGCATCAAAACTGAGGTTTTCACGCTGGCTCATAATCGCCATCCCGTGTGCGCCAATGTCACCCGACAGCAACACCCCATCGCCGGGGCGAGCATTTTTCCCGGATAAATTCACCCCATTGACCAACACGCCGACACCGGTGGTGGTGATAAAAACCCCGTCCGCACTGCCTCGCTCCACGACCTTGGTGTCGCCAGTCACAATGGAAACACCGGCCTCTCTAGCCGCTTGGGCCATTGATTGCACAATGCGCTGTAAATCGACCAAGGGAAAACCTTCTTCGATGATGAAACTTGCGCTCAAATACAAAGGGTTGGCGCCCATTACCGCAACATCGTTGATCGTGCCATGCACCGATAAACAACCAATGTCGCCACCGGGGAAAAACAGCGGGGAAACCACATGGGCATCGGTCGCCATGACTAAACGACCCGGCACCGTCGGCAACACCGCGCCATCGTCGCCTTGGGCGAGAAATGGATTATCGAAGGCTGCAGCAAACAGCTCGTGGATCAACTGCGCCATTGCTCGGCCCCCACTGCCGTGGGTCATGTCGACTTTGCCGTGACGAATATCCAAAGGACGAGCGTAAATGGGTGTCGCTTTCGGGTCGTTCATTCGCGGAATCGTCCATAGATGTAATGGGCTGCACAAGCGCCTTCGGAGGAAACCATGCACGACCCCATCGGGTTTTCTGGCGTACACACCGTGCCAAAGATTTTGCACTCTTGCGGGCGCTTAATGCCTTGCAAAATGGCACCACATTCACAGGCTTTGTTGTCCGGTACTGGAACATACGCCAAGCCAAACTTCTGTTCGGCATCAAACGCCTGATACCTACTGCTTAGCCTCAACGCCGACAAGGGCATTTCACCCAAGCCTCGCCACTCAAAGGTCTGACGCAATTCAAACACCTCAGCCACCAGCGCCTGCGCCTTGCGATTTCCTTCCCGCGTCACCGCACGGGTAAATTCATTTTCGGTATCTGAGCGGCCTTCATTGACTTGCCGTACCAACATCAAAATCGCCTGCATCACATCGAGCGGCTCAAACCCGGCGATAACCACGGGCTTGTGATACTCCCGAGCAAACACTTCATAAGGTTGGCTGCCAATAATGGTACTGACGTGGGCTGGGCCAATAAATCCGTCGAGTTCAATCGGTGAAGCACCAACCGGCGTTTGCAGAATGTGTTGAATCGCCGGCGGGGTTAAAACGTGGTTACACAACACGCTGAAATTGCTTAAGCCCAAGCGCTGCGCCTGTTGAATCGCCAAAGCAGTCGGTGGGGTGGTGGTTTCAAAACCAATCGCCAGAAAAACGACCTCACGATCAGGATTGTCTTGCGCAATTTTGACGGCATCGCTGGCGGAATAAACCATCCGCACGTCTGCTTTTTGCGCTTTGGCTTTTAGCAGGGACAAACGATTCGAGGCGGGCACCCGCATACAGTCACCATAGGTGCACAGGATGACACCATGATTCAAGGCCAACTGAATCGCTTGATCGATTCGCCCAATCGGTAGCACACACACTGGGCAACCCGGTCCGTGGATCATGCGGATATTTGGCGGCAATAACTCGGCAATGCCATAACGGGAAATAGCGTGAGTATGACCGCCACAAAACTCCATAAAGCGGTACTGCCGTTCCGGGTGAACGGCGGCATGAATCGCGACGGATAATCGTCGAGCGAGTTCACCATCACGGAATTCATCAACGTATTTCATTGGGCCGCTTCATCCGCCTTCATGGCAGCAAATAGCGCCAGCGTTTTTTCAGCTTCTTCAGGGTCAAGTTTGGTCAGGGCATACCCAACGTGGAGAATGACGTAATCACCCACCACCACGTCATCAAGCAGAGCAAGGGAGATCGTTTTCCGCACCCCACCGAGATCAATGATTCCTTGTTCATCAGGCAGTAACTCAACCACTCGAACTGGTAGCGCTAAACACATACTTTTGGTTCCAAAATCGTCTCCTCAACCAACAACGCAGCAACCCACGCTTGACCTAATGCAATCGACGTATCGCCGGGTGATAACTGTTTCAACATCAGCACCTGCAAGCCTTGAGATTCCAGTACGTCCGGCAAATGTGATGACAATAAGCGGTTGAAAAAACAACCGCCCGCCACAGCCACTTTATTCAACCCGGACTTCCGCGCCACCAAAGAAACCCAGTCGACGAGCGCTGCTACAAGGCTGGCATGGAATACCGCAGCGGCTTCTTCGACTGTTCTATCTCCCGGCCAATCGGCCAGTGCTAATAACAAGGGTCGAAGATTCAAAACTACGCCGGACTCTTCTTCGCTGATGAGATAACTACCGCTTAGACACACGGGCCAGCCATGTTCGGTGATCCACGCTGTCGCCGCTTTTTCCAACAAAACAGCCGCTTCTGCCTCAAAGGACATCACCGGGCAAATTCCCAACAACCCTGCTGCGGCATCAAACACCCGGCCCATGCTCGAAGTTTCTGGGCAATTCAGATTCCGCTGTAACTGGTTTAACACCATCGCAGCACCGGCTTGATCCGCAAAGCGCTGAACAATTTCCTCGCCTCGGCCAGCAGCAAACAATACCGCTGCGGCCATCCGCCACGGTTCGCGAGCCGCTTTGTCACCGCCGGGCATCAGCAAGGGATGCAAGTGCCCAAGTCGTTCAACATGCGCGCCTTGAACCTGCAAAAGTTCACCACCCCAAGCACTTCCATCGGTGCCCAAACCGACGCCATCCAAGGCCAATCCTAATACGGAACTCTCCTCGCCATACTCCGCACAGACCGCGGCGATGTGCGCGTGATGGTGCTGGACGGCATGGGCGGGAACGCGATAGTCCGCAGCATAGTGCAAGGCTTGGCGGGTGGAAAAGAAATCTGGATGTAGGTCGTGGGCAATCGCTTGCAAAGAAGATTGAGGCAGATTTTCTAGAAAATGCTGGGCTTGAGACTGATGGTTTGCGCAGGTTTCAGCATTGTCTAAATCGCCTACCGTGGGGGTGATGAATGCTTGATTGCCCTGAATCAGGCAAAGGGTATTCTTAAACCATCCGCCAACGCCCAACACGGTTGGCAGGGGGCGCGGCAATGACAGAATGTGTCCCACCGTGCCGGTTATGCCGGTAGTTTGGTGCGTTCAGTTTTCAGCCATTCCAACCATTCGTTTAGCCCTTCGCCGGTGGTGCTGGAGGTGCGAATAATGGTCAGTTTCGGATTGATTTGCAGCGCGTACTCAATGGCTTTATCCACATCAAACGTGAGGTAGGGCAACAGGTCACATTTGTTCAGCAGCATCAGGTCAGCGGCTCTGAACATGTCGGGGTATTTGAGCGGTTTATCCTCACCTTCGGTGACGGACAGAATCACCACTTTGTGGGCTTCACCCAAGTCAAATGCTGCCGGGCAAACCAGATTCCCCACATTCTCGATGAACAAAAAACCACCGTCCGGCAGGCTGATTTCTTCAAACGCATGGCCCACACGGTGCGCATCCAGATGACAACCTTTGCCGGTGTTGATTTGTATCGCTTGAACCCCGGTAGCGCGGATGCGTTCAGCGTCGTTACTGGTTTGCTGGTCACCTTCAATCACCGCAGCAGGGTGTTCACCTTTCAGGGCATCCAAAGTCCTCACCAATAAAGTGGTTTTGCCAGAACCGGGGCTAGACACCAGATTCAGAGCTAACACCCCCTGTGCCGCAAACCGCTGACGATTATCAGCCGCATAGGCATTGTTTTTTCCCAGAATATCCTGCTCTACTTGAACCAAGCGCGACGCAGCAAGATTTTTTGATCCTGAAGGTTTGCGATAGCCATGACTATGATCGTGGGCATGGGAATGTGTTTCACCTGAACAACCGCAAACCGTACACATCAATTATTCTCCCCATCAACGTTATCAACCACTTCGAGTTCTTTGACACGCATTGCCGAACCAGCAGTGCGAGTTATTGCCAAGCGAGCGCCTTCTGCAACGGAACCTCGGGTCATTTCGTCAAAACAAAACAACAGCGCATCGGGTTCTACACAGGCCGATTCACCCAGTTCGATAAACACGGTTTTGACCCGCTTAAACCCGGTTTTAGGGTTTACCGCAGCGGTTTCCACAATCTGCAAAATACCATCGGCTAAGGCAAGTTCGTGCATGCTTGTTTTCGTCCTAAACGCATCGAAACTTGATAACTGGCCGCAACCATGAGCAGAAGTCCGAACCCAATCAGCAACTCTTTGCCTTCAGCCCAGCCATCAAGGGCAGGGACGGATAGTTTGACCACGCCAAAAGCGCACACCAACAAACTGATGACAGAAACCACCAGCGACATGATCCGAGAGGCGATCAGTGCCACTTGGTCAGCACGAGCAATCAGGTTAGCTATCCAGAAGCCGTTAATCCCATCTGTGGCCAACATACCCAAGGTAAATACGAGAGAAAAAACCAGGGCATGATACCAGCCCCCAAATTGGGTGGCGGTCAGCGCAAAAAAGGCGGCTTGTGAAAGGGTATCGAAAGACAGCGCGAACAAAGCGCCGACCAATGCAACTAAAAGGGGATGTGAAACATGGCGCAAAGAACCCAGTAATTTTCCTTTGATCCCATACGGTTTGACCATTTCATGGGGAGCCGTTCGGAAAACGGCTAACAGATTCAGGCAGCCTATCGTCGCCAAGAAAGTGATTGAAATCAGCGCGCCTATGACGCCAAACCAATCAGGAACATCCCATTGACCAGCGAGAGAAGAAATGCCGAGCGCGATGGCAATGACGATAAAACCATGCCCTAAAGAGAACAAAGTGCCGCAATAACTGGCCATCATGGGCTTGGTGCGCGAGTTGTAACGTGTTAGCCCGTCTATGGTGGCCAAATGATCTGCGTCAAAACCGTGTTTCATGCCCAGCATAAAGGTCAGAATCAGCAGCGAAATCCAATCGGACAGGAGGAAATCCATCATTTAGAAAAACAGCATCTCCTCATCGCCGGATTTTCCGCGAATCAAGTGGAGAAGCCCTTCAAAATTAATTTGGTCGATTTGATTGGTGTTAGATAGCATTTCCATCACTTCATCAATAGACGCGTTCATGGTCGAGGTAATCGTTCTTTCCTGCTGAGGCGTAGTACCTAGGTATGAATAAGTTTTCTCAATGTTGCGCTCAAAGTCTTGCAAACACAGGCGAATATCCATGAGCAGCTGTTTGTGATTGTCTTGCAGTGAATTGATGTTTTTAACGGCTTGGCCCAAGGCCAACTGGATTTGTTCTGCGCGTTCTCCCGATTCGCGACGAACGCTGACTACGTCACTTAATGCCTCGGCTGACTCAGCAAGAATCGTCACATTGTCACGGATTCTTCCTGCTTTTTCAGGGTCGCTGGGCATGCCGCTGACGATAATTGTGATGTGGTCATAATTGACTGCTAGGCGATTTTTAAACTCGAATATCCGGCCCATCGTGGATAGTTTCTGTAAAACAGCATGCTCCAACTCGGTCGGTTGCCCGGACAACGTTTTGACCGTTACGCTCTCTTGATGCCGAATCATCACACTGCACCAGACGCCAAATTCGCCAATCGCCATCAAAATTTGGTCGGCTAACTGATCGTGGTTCCGGCACGATGTGCCTGCCCGCATAAAGTTCAGCAAAATGCCATTTTCTCCAACCGAGGAAAGGAAATTCATAGCCATGCTTTGCAGATTGTTTTTGTCAGCCTCCAGTTGCCGTTTTTCAAAACTCCGTCGAAGCGCTTGCCGTGTTTTTCGAAGCAGGATTTCAGTGTTCACCGGCTTCATGATGATATCGTCACCGCCAGCGTCATATGCCTTTAAATGTTCTTCGGGGGTTTGACAACTAGTCACGAAAATAACCGGAACATCAGAAAACTCACGAATCCGGCGGCAAACTTCGAAACCATCCATGCTTGGCATGACCACATCTAGCAGAATTAGATCTGGCATTTTCTCTTGGCACATCTGAAGTGCCTCTTCACCCGTTTCGGCGACCAAGACGTCAAGTCTTTTGGACAAAACGTGCTTAAGAATTGTTCGGTCCGCACGAATGTCGTCGACCACAAGGATTGTTCCTGAAATGTCGTCTTCTACTGGAGTGTCGTAAGTCATATCGTCTCAATAAATTTGGTCGGGCATTTGTTAATACATTAACACAGCAATCGGGCTCCAAATTCTATGTGTTGTTCGAATCCGCCCTCGATTTGAATGCTCGTATACGTGCAGTTTCGAATTAGAATTTCGCTAGCGTGAACTTCCTGCGACAATTGCATAAACTTGCCGGATCTGCCAGATACCCCAAAAAAAACTTGTTGCATTTATGGGTGTTGCTCATTTTTTGAAAAGAATTTTATGAATCTCAAACTACGTGTTCGTTTGTTGCTGCTAATTGCCGTTCCATTGTTAGGAATGCTGTGGGTGTCTGTGTTCAACTCAGTAGAGAAATTCACCCTTTCTCGTGAGATGGGGCATTTGCAGCGTCTGGTTGTGGTTGCAGGGAAGGTGGGGGCTACGGTTCATGAAATCCAGAAAGAACGGGGAATGAGTGCTGGTTTCCTGGGTAGTCGGGGGGCAAACTTTATCGTCGAACTTCCCGCGCAGAGAGCGGTTACGGATAAAAGATTAAAGGAGTTTTCTGAAGCGCTGGCTGGTTTTGATGCAGCCCATTTCGGACCTGGTCTGGTTAATCAGATCGGCGAGGCAACACAGGTATTACAAGGCATCAGCGAAAAACGCCAAGCCGTAAGCAGTCTTTCTATTCCGGGGCCTGAAGCAATCGGTTATTACACCAAAACCATTTCAACCTTGCTGGCAATTCCTAGTCAAGTTGCCACATTAAGCCCTGATATGGCCGTTAGCAGAATGGCTTCTTCTTACAGTGCCATGCTTCAAGCCAAAGAACGAGCCGGGATTGAGCGAGCCACGTTGTCTAACGTATTTGGTGCCGATAAATTTGCGCCGGAAATGCTCGTTCGTTTTTTGAATAATGCCGCTGAGCAATCAACTTGGTATGGCATTTTTACTCAGTACGCGACCGAAGAGCATCAAAAATTTGCGGCCGCAAAGTTGGTTGGGCCGGCTATTGATGAAGTGAATGCTACGAAAAAATCAGCGATTGCCAAAATGAATGAACCATCGCTAGGAATGGATGCTAAACAATGGTTTAAGGCATCCTCCCTGCGTATTGAATTGATGAAGGAGGTTGAGGATCGTATTGAAAGTGATATGTCTTTAGCCATGAGCGGCATCGAAGACTTAAGCACCAAAATAACTTATTTCTACATTTTTGGGACCCTCGTTTCAGTTCTGGTTGTGATGCTTATTGGCCATCTGGTCGCACGAAATATTCTTCGCCAAATTGGTGGAGAGCCAGAAGAAGCGGTTGCGGTGGCTCATGCCGTCGCGGATGGAAAGCTGGATAACACCATTAACTTGGAAAAGGGTGATGACAATAGCCTGTTAGCCTCGATGAAGCGGATGCAAAGCCTGTTGCAGCTGCGTATTGATGGAGAACGTAAGATTGCAGCCGAAAATCTGCGTATCCGAATAGCGCTGGATAATGTCTCAACGGGCGTGATGATTGCTGACTCTGGCCGAAACATTATTTATGCCAATACTGCAGTTCACCAAGTTTTACAAAATGCGGCGTCTGATATTCGTGCCGTATTGCCCGGCTTCGATGCTCATAACCTGATTGGTCAGAATATCGATATGTTCCACAAAAATCCGAAGCATCAGGCCGATTTGTTGAGCAAATTTACCAGTAAATATGTGGCTAATTTGCAGATTGGTCGTCGCCATATGACAGTGACGGCTAACCCTGTTGTTACAGAATCAGGAGAACGGGTAGGGTCTGTTGCGGAGTGGCTTGATCGTACGAACGAAGTAGAAGCGGAAAAAGAAATCAGCGACCTGGTCAAAGCGGCTGGGCAGGGAAGTTTTGATCTTCGAATCTCTGTCGATGGCAAGCAAGGGTTTTTTCTCGATGTGGCTAATGGACTCAATGAGTTGTCCGAGACTACATCGAAGGGACTTTCTAGCGTCGCCACTGTTCTACAGCAACTAGCTGGTGGGGATTTGACGCAAAAGGTTCATGCCAATTTCGGTGGAATTTTTGC
>JBEGTT010000226.1:0-3324 GCA_041179245.1 Pseudomonadota bacterium | reverse complement strand
CGACTTACCGCCTTTTTGTTGCAGGGCGCTTGCGTAAAATAATCCCGGTTGGGCAATGGAAACTCGCGGAAGACGGGAAATCTTGGGAACCCAAAACAGCCACCGCTGAAACGACTGGAACTGTCAATTTTAGCAACCCAGAAAATCAGCAAGATTTTCATTACCGCCAACCTGAAAAAGTAGCCAAAGCGGAATCAAGGCCTCTTTTCCATGAGATCACCTACGTAGCGCTTGATGGACAAGAAAAACTCAAGGTCAGCACGACGAATGTGCTTCCCAGTGACTTAAGAAATGTGTCTCGCAAGGAAAATACGTGGGCCAAAGCTGAAACCTACTTCCCGCAACTTCAAAAACTTAAAGCCGGCGAAATTTATGTTTCAGAGGTCGTTGGGCCTTACGTCGGCTCGCGCATCATTGGCCCGGTCACACCCGCTAAAGCCGAATCCCTAAAAATTCCGTTTGAACCGGAGAAAGAAGCCTTTGCCGGACGCGAGAACCCACAGGGGAAACAATTCCAAGGGATTATTCGCTGGGCCACGCCCGTTGTCCGCGATGGGAAAATCACCGGCTACGCCACGCTGGCACTGGATCACAGCCACATCATGGCGTTCACCAACCATCTGATGCCGGGGGCGGAGCGCTATACCCAAGTTGCCGATGCCAGCAAAGGTAATTACGCTTTTATTTGGGATCACAAGGACAGAAACATTGCGCACCCACGCCATCATTCGATTGTGGGCTTTGATCCAAAAACGGGTGAATACGCCACGCCTTGGCTAGAAGCCAGTATCTACGAGGCTTTTAAAGAAAGCGGTAAGCCATTAAAACAATTCCTAGCCGACCAGCCTATTTTTGATGGTCAAACGCGTGAGAAAAAACCTGCCAAACCCTTGATTCAGGCTGGGCTTCTGGGTCTTGACTGTCGTTATCTGAATTTTGCACCGCAGTGCCAAGGTTGGCATCAACTGACGGAAGAAGGCGGTTCTGGCTCCTTCCTGATTTTATGGACCGGCGTGTGGAAACTAACCACTGCCGCAGCCATTCCGTATAGAACCGGCCAGTACGCCCGTTCTCCACGGGGATTTGGTTACGTCACGATTGGTGCCAACATTGAGGATTACCACAAACCTGCTCAAGAAACGGCCAAGACCATGGGGGTAAAAGTCGCTGAGTTTGGCAATACCATCAAAACCCAGCAAGACGCTTTCCATCAACTGATTGCCATGGGCTTGGCCAGCACAGCCGCCAGCCTCAGCCTCTCAACAGTGCTGATGATCGGTTTAATGGTAGTGGTTGCGATTTGGCTTGCATCGACGTTCACTCGCCATATTAAGGAAATCTCCACCGGGCTACGCCGAATTGAACAAGGTGACTTCAGTTTCCGCTTTACGAAGCGATCTGAAGATGAAGTTGGCCAACTAACCGATTCACTGAACACTATGGCTGACGGCGTGCAGGAATCCTTCCGCCGCCTGGAACAAGCCAAACACGAAGCTGAACAGGCCAGCCATCTGAAAACCGACTTTCTGACTCGCGTATCCCATGAACTACGTACGCCATTAAACGGCATTCTGGGCTTTGCTGAACTGATTAAGGAAGGCGACGGTAGTGACGAAAATCGCGAACACGCTGAAATTATTTATGGCAGCGGTGAAATATTGCTGAACATGGTCAATGACATTCTGGATTTATCCAAAATGGAAAGTGGCAATATGACCCTAGACCCTGAAAACACTGATCTACCCGCATTGCTACAGGAAATGATGTCACGTCAATCGGCACTGATTCAGGAAAAGGGGCTGAACGCTGAACTCACGCTATCGCCAGATAATTTGAAAATGCTGCATGTCGATCCAAAACGGCTAGGTCAAACAGTGGCTAAGTTATTTGAAAATGCCGTCAAATTTACGACCACCGGTTCAGTCGCTATTCATGCTAACTACCATGATGAAAACCTAACCATCGACGTCATCGATACCGGTCCGGGTATCCCTGCTGAACAAAGAGAGAACCTGTTTACGGCCTTTAGTCAGGCCACCCACTTTAATGAACGCAAGCACGGTGGCGCGGGAATTGGTCTGGCCTTAGTCAAGGAAAACCTGCGTTTACTAGGCGGCGGTATCGAACTGCTTGAGCGTGACGAACCTGGCTGTTGCTTCAGGGTCACGCTCCCAGTCGCTACCGTTTAAAACTAAACCCCCTGCTTGAGACTAGCCTCAATAAACCCATCCAGATCGCCGTCCAGCACACCTTGGGTGTTACCCACTTCGTAGTTGGTGCGCAAATCCTTGATACGCGACTGGTCGAGTACATAAGACCGAATCTGGTGTCCCCAGCCAATATCTGACTTGGAGTCTTCCAGCTTCTGCTGCTCGGCCTGTTGCTTGCGCAGCTCATATTCGTAGATACGGGCGCGTAGCATTTGCCAAGCTTCGTCACGGTTACGGTGCTGCGAACGGTCATTTTGGCACTGCACCACAATTCCCGTTGGAATGTGGGTCAGCCGTACGGCAGAGTCAGTCTTGTTGATGTGCTGACCACCGGCACCGGAGGCGCGGTAAGTATCAGTCCGCACGTCAGCCGGATTAATGTTGATTTCAATGGAGTCATCGACTTCAGGGAAAACAAACACCGAGGTAAAACTGGTGTGGCGGCGGGCATTGGAATCAAACGGTGACTTACGAACGAGACGGTGAATCCCGGTTTCGGTACGCAACATCCCGTAGGTGTAATCGCCAGTGAATTTGATCGTCGCGCTCTTGATACCCGCCACGTCACCTTCGGACTCTTCCATCACTTCAACGGTATAACCCTTCTTTTCACCATACCTGACATACATGCGCAGCAACATGGAAGCCCAATCTTGCGCTTCGGTACCACCTGCACCCGCCTGAATTTCCAGGAAACACGGCATAGGATCGGAAGGATTATTAAACATCCGGCGGAATTCAAGCTGGGCCACTTCCGCTTCGATGTTTTTGGCGTCATCTTCGACCGCTTGTAAGGTGTCAAAATCGGCTTCGGACTTGCCCATATCAAAGAATTCGCGGGCATCTGCCAACTGACCTTTGACCTTGTCGAGTACCAACACGACGTTTTCCAGTGCCCGCTTTTCGCGGCCTAACTCTTGAGCGCGTTTAGCATCATCCCAAACCTTGGGATTTTCCAACTCGCTATTCACCACACTCAAACGATCAAATTTCTGATCGTAGTCAAAGATACCTCCGCAGTTCGGTGGTCCGTTGGTCAAGGTCTTGCAAATGCGCATCAATCTGGTTGATTTGTTCGGCTTCCATGGTGCTGTCGTCCTGCTGAATTCGAAAG
>JBEGTT010000225.1:0-3229 GCA_041179245.1 Pseudomonadota bacterium | reverse complement strand
ATAAAACCTTTCAGGTAGGCAACGTAGAGATTGTTACCGCCGATGATGAATTACACGCCTTTCGTACCGCCCGTTTGTTTAGAAGCTGCTACGAATACGCCATCGACAATGACCTTCCTTTCCACGATGAAACATTTGCCGGCTGGAAAAAAGTACGTATATACGAAAATGAGAATCTAAAGGCGGTATAAGCTGTTTTAGCTAGAACCTAAAGGCTATACGTTAGTCAGTTGCCGCTTATTTATTGAGTTTGAAGCTGAATTTTTGAGTTCCTTTGCGTTCGGTTGCAACACCATCGGATATTTCAGGTTTAAAGCGGTATTGGCTGATGGCATTAAGTGCCGCTTCATCAAAAATTCCCGAAGGTTCTGCGGCGGCGACACGAGCATTTCTAACTGACCCTGTCGTCGTCACGGTAAATTCAACCTTAACCCAGCCTTCAATATGGCGGCTCATGGCGCGTACCGGATATTTAGGTTCGACGCGCTTTAGGGCGATTAGTCCAGAGCTTGCTCCCGCACCCTTACCTTTTCCAGTACCAGTACCAGTACCGCTGCTACTTTTAGCATTCCCTCCATTGCTGCTACCTGTATTTGTGCTTTTTTTACCATCTGGGTTTCCAACAAAAGCAGACTTGCTGACTTGCACCTCTGTATCTGTTTTTAGATCAGGAACATCCAATTTGGGCATTTCTACTTTGGGTGCGACTTGTTTAGCTACGGGTTTCTGTACTTTGCTTATTTTTTGCGGTTGCGCTACTTGTTTTTTGGTTTCCGGCTTACCACCTTGAATAGCCAAAACCTTTTTTTCGGGTGGCTTTTTGGGTTCAACTTTGGGTTTAGGTGGTTTCCGTTTCAGCCGAACAAATTCCATCATATTCAGGCTATCGGTTTTCTTTATAGTCTGCGGGTTACTCATCAGCATACCCTGCATCAACCAAAACAATCCCAACGAAATAAAAATTCCGCATAATAACGCTAAAAACAGGCGCTTCACTCGGTTACCGATTCAGTCGCTATGGCAGCATTTTTGATTCCAGCCAAGCGCACTTGATCCATTACCGCGACCAAATCGTGGGTTTTGGTTTCCCGATCAGCGGTAATAACTACCGATCCCAATGGGTTTTCTGCATGTAAACGAGCGATGTTCGACCTGACGGCACGTATATCGACAACATGTTTATCCAGTGTTACTTCACCGTTGGGACTAATAGCGATAATAATGCTCGCTTGTTCCTTACGTTCCCCAGTTTGCGCTTGGGGACGGTTAACATCAATGCCTGATTCCTTAACTGATGACCCTGTGACGATAAAGAAAATCAGCATGATGAACACGATGTCCAGCATCGGTGTCATATCAAGTTCTGCATTTTGGTCGGCAGATGATCTGCTATTTTTACGGCGCATGTCTATGCCTCTTTTCGAGCCTAGTGGTAAATGAGTAAATCGGTCAGGTGATGGGTTTCTTCGCTGACGCGCTCTTCGATTCGTTTGCTGAAATATAACCCTCCGATAGCTATCATCATACCCGCCATCGTGGGGATGGTCGCTTGCGAAACCCCTGAAGCCATCGCCCGTGCATTGCTTGTTCCACTCACGGACATTGCATCAAAAACATGGATCATACCTGTCACCGTACCCAATAAGCCTAATAACGGACATAGGCTGATAAGCATATTGATGATAGGCAACGATTTGGTCATAGTTTGTTTGGCTTCAGATATGATGCACTCCCTGATATACAAGGCATGTTGCGAAGCCCTGTCACCACGGGTATTCCATTGCACCACCCAGTGTGTTTTGCGTTCAGGGTAAATCCATTTAAAAAAAATAAACCGTTCTGCAACCAGTGTCCATAGGCAAATGGAAGTCAGCAGGATTGCCCAAAGCACATCACCGCCCGTGTTGATGAAACTGTGTAGAGATTCCAGTAAAGTAAAAATTGGTGACATTACTTGCCAGCCCGGCGACAGATTAATCCGGCGGTTTGTTCGTCCAGGATTTGCACCAAAGTTCGGCTACGGGATGCAACGATGCTGTGCAAAAACAGTAAGGGAATAGCAACACAAAGACCTTGCACGGTGGTAACTAAGGCTTGCGAAATCCCTTCTGCCATCAGTTTTGGATCACCGGAGCCATACAAACTGATGGTCTGGAACGTGACAATCATCCCAGTCACAGTACCCAGCAAGCCCAATAAGGGGCCGATGGCGGCAATCAGCTTGATGATCGCCAAGCCCTTTTCCAAAACGGGGATTTCACGGGTAATCGCCTCATCCAGCAGTAACTCCAGGTTATCGGTATCTTCCATGCCACTCTTTTCGGCAACCGCCAATACACGACCTAGTGGATTATCATCACTAAGCTCGGCAGTGTTCATTTGTTTGAACATTTTCTCGCCCGTCAGGGTGAGTTGAACCAACCTGAAAATACCATAGATAAAACCGACCACACCCAGGATCATGGTGATATAACCAATCAAGCCGCCTTGCTGTAAACGTTCACTAAAATCAGGGGCTTGGATCAACATGCCCAACATAGCACCACGGGTAGGATCAACGGCTATGTCAATCGTTCCGGTTTTTGCTTTAGCTATATCCTCTGCCAAATCCAAATATTTGCTTTCTGGCTGCCTGGGCAAGTCGGCGAGTTTTCCTGTTTCCGGCAGGTAATTCAAATACTGACCTTCGGCGACCGCATTGAAAGCGCCGATGCGGATAACCTTGGCCTTACGGGGTTCGCCCTTGGTAGACAATATTTCATTGTCGAATGAAGCCACCTTTCCCGATTCGGTCATTTCCTGTTGCAAGGTAAACCACAATTGCTCCAGTTCCTTCATGGAAGGCAACGCCTTGGCATCGGCAATCACGGCAAGCGTTTTTGTCCGGTCTGGAAATTGCGAAGAAATCAGGGAGTTATTCAGGTCAGCCTTTAAATCCCCCGCCACTTGTCTGGCAACGCCAAACAGTTCATCCAATGCTAACGCATCACTGCGTTCGCTTAGTTTGGTTTCCAGTTGTGCAGCCTGATCGTGAATGGCGGTAAGATCAGCCTTCAATTGCTTATTGATCGCCTCCTGTTTGGTAAGCTCCGCTTGCGCTGTCTCCAGCAATTGTTTTTGCTTGGCTGGATCAGCCAAGAATGCGGCTTCCTTAGCAATATCAACCTTTCCCTCTGTACCTTGAGTTTGTTTGATTTCACGCAGCAACTTATCAAGGTCAAGATGTTCT
>JBEGTT010000224.1:0-13904 GCA_041179245.1 Pseudomonadota bacterium | reverse complement strand
GGTGTCCAAAGCCCTGAAGAGTCACTAACCAAACTCACCGGTTCTTGCCGAGATTCTGCCTGGTTACTGGTGCAATTACTTCGCCACCTAGGGCTGGCCGCACGTTTTGTATCAGGCTACTTGATTCAGCTAACGCCGGATGTAAAAGCACTCGATGGCCCCAGCGGTCCGGAAAAAGACTTTACCGATTTGCACGCATGGTGCGAAGTGTATTTACCTGGCGCGGGCTGGATCGGTCTTGACCCAACCTCCGGCCTGTTTGCGGGTGAAGGGCACATTCCCCTAGCGTGCACGCCTGAACCCTCGTCAGCAGCCCCTGTCTCGGGTGCTATGGATAAATGCGAGTGCGAATTTAGCCACGCAATGTCCGTCACCCGCGTGTGGGAAGCGCCGCGCGTGACCAAACCTTACACTGAGGAACAGTGGTCCGAAATTGAAGCCTTGGGCCATGTTATTGATGGCGATTTAAGCCAACTTGATGTGCGTTTAACCATGGGCGGTGAGCCTACCTTTGTGGCCGTTGATGATCCAGAAGGTGCCGAATGGAACACCGCCGCATTAGGACCGACCAAACGCGTTAAAGCCGCCGATTTATTCCACCGCTTACGTGAAAAATACGCCCCTCAAGGCTTGGTGCACTTCGGCCAAGGCAAGTGGTATCCAGGCGAACAATTGCCTCGCTGGAGTTTGAACTGCTTCTGGCGCAAAGATGGGGAACCGTTGTGGCACAACCCCGCTTTGTACGCGGATGAACGCAAGGATTACGGCGTCACCGAAGCCGATGCCGCTGCATTTCTCGCCGAAGTAGCAACCCATTTAGGGTTGCCACCCGAACATATTTTTGCGGCTTACGAAGACTTGTTCTACTACCTGTGGCGTGAGCGCCGTTTGCCCGGCAATGTCGATGTTAAGAATTCTCGTGTCGATGACGCACTCGAACGCGACCGCATCATGAAGGTGTTCGACCAAGGGTTGTCGCATAAGGTGGGTCATGTACTACCGATTCTGCGCAATCAGGTCACCGGCAAATGGCAAACTGGGCCATGGTTCCTGCGTGGCAAGCAGTGCTACCTCATTCCCGGCGACTCCCCTGTGGGTTATCGCTTGCCGCTAGATTCCCAGCCATGGTGCGATGCCAGCGACTACCCCTACCAACACCCGGTAGATCCCTCTGAAAAACAAACGCCGCTACCTTCATCAGCTACCTTACAGCTACAACAATCTCCGGTAGCTTCAAAAAAATCAGCAACGGCAGCAATGTCTGGCGCTTCTGAAAACCCCGCAAAAAAATCTGCACATTCTGATCGCCCTGCCGCTCGGCCCGCCACCGATCAGCCGGGGCTACAGGAATCCGCTTCTTGGGTCACCCGGACAGCAATGTGCGCAGAACCGCGTGATGGTCGTTTGTACATTTTCATGCCGCCAACCACCGATCTAGAGGATTATCTTCAAGTCATCACAGCCGTGGAATTAGCCGCTGAAAAGCTGCAGATTCCGGTAATTCTGGAAGGTTACGAGCCACCCAAAGACAGCCGCCTGAAGAATTTCCGCGTGACACCGGACCCCGGCGTCATTGAGGTCAACGTTCATCCCGCCGCCGCTTGGGATGACTTGGTAGAACGCACCACGCATTTGTATGAAGAAGCGCATCAGTCGCGTCTAACCACTGAAAAATTCATGATCGATGGTCGCCATACCGGTACCGGTGGTGGCAACCATTTCGTGATGGGTGGCGAAACCCCCGAAGACTCTCCTTTCCTGCGCCGCCCCGACTTGCTCAAGAGCCTGATTGCCTATTGGCACAATCATCCCAGCCTGTCTTATCTTTTCTCTGGTCTATTTATTGGCCCGACGTCACAAGCCCCTCGGGTTGATGAAGCCCGTAATGACAGCTTGTATGAACTGGAAATTGCCTTCCGGGAAATTGAACGTCAAACCTCAGGTTCCGATGCCTGCCCACCTTGGTTGGTCGACCGAGCACTCCGCAACCTGCTCATTGATGTCAGTGGCAACACCCACCGGGCCGAGTTCTGTATCGATAAATTGTTTTCCCCCGATGGGCCAACCGGCCGCTTAGGATTGCTTGAGCTGCGGGCTTTTGAAATGCCCCCGCATGCTCGTATGAGCCTCACGCAACAATTATTACTGCGTAGCCTGATCGCTCGATTCTGGAAAACGCCTTATCACCCCAAACGACTCGCCCGTTGGGGAACCGAGCTGCATGACCGCTTCATGCTACCTTTTTTTGTCGCTCAAGATTTCAACGATGTCATTGAGGACATGAATGAGGCGGGCTACCAGTTCAAGATGGAATGGTTTGCACCTCACCTAGAATTCCGTTTCCCAAAATATGGTGACTTTTCCTGTCGAGGCATCGAATTTGAACTCCGACACGCACTAGAACCATGGCACGTCATGGGCGAAGAAGGGAGTGCCGGCGGTGCGGTTCGTTACGTTGATTCATCCGTCGAACGGGTACAGGTTAAGCTCAACGGCTTGGCGCCAGATCGTTACACCCTGACCTGTAATCGTCAGCCCGTGCCCTTGCAACCTACGGGTAAGGTAGGTGAGTTTGTTGCCGGTGTGCGTTACCGAGCGTGGCAACCCTCATCAGCGTTACATCCGACCATCGGCGTTCATGCCCCCTTAGTGTTTGACTTACTGGACACATGGACAGGGCGATCATTGGGCGGCTGCCAGTACCACGTCACCCACCCCGGTGGCCGCAGTTTCGACACCTTCCCGGTCAACGCATTTGAAGCAGAAAGCCGCCGCTTAGCCCGTTTCTTCCGCATGGGGCATACGCCCGGTAAGTTTGACGTTGGCGTTCCGCAACCTAATCTGGAACACCCGTTTACGCTAGACTTGCGCCGCCCGTAACACTAACGAGTTGTAAATGCTGAAAACCCTGTTGTCGCAGTATCCCGCGCCAGACACTGCCAGCGCGCCGCTTTACCATGAACTGCTAACGGCAACAGGGGAAATCCGCCCTCATTGGGCACCGCTAATCAAGCAGCTGGCGCATACGTCGCACAACCAAATGCGTCAGCAACTTGAATTCCTAGATCGCCGCATTCAGGAAAACGGGGTGACCTACAACGTTTACGCAGATCCAACGGGAAGTGACCGCCCTTGGTCACTTGACCCGCTGCCGTTTATTCTGCCCGCCGACGAATGGGCTAAGGTTGAACAAGCGGTTGCCCAACGCGCCAAGGTTATTAATGCCACCCTGGCTGATCTTTACGGGCCACAAAAGCTTTTATCTGAAGGGTTAATCCCGCCCGCATTGGTCTATGGGCAACACGGGTTTCTATGGCCGTGTCGGGGCATCACGCCCCCCGGCGGGCATTTCCTGCATATTTACGCAGCAGATCTTGCACGCTCGCCCGATGGGCGCTGGTGGGTTATTGCGGATCGTACCCAAGCCCCTTCCGGCGCAGGGTATGCGCTAGAAAACCGGTTGGCTATTTCTCGCTTATTCCCAGAACTGTTTCGGGATCAAGGGGTGCAACATGTGGCCTATTTTTTCCGGGCCATTCAGGAAAGTCTGGCCGCCTGGGCGCCTATTGAAGGTGACGAACAACCACACATCGTCCTACTCACCCCCGGCCCCTATAACGAAACTTATTTTGAGCACGCCTATCTATCCCGTTACCTAGGTTTCCCGCTGGTTGAAGGCCAAGACTTAACGGTTCGGGGTGATACCGTTTATCTGAAGACGCTAACCGGACTTAAACGGGTGCACGTCATTCTGCGACGCCAGAATGACGACTACTGCGACCCACTGGAATTACGCGGTGATTCTGCACTGGGTGTTCCCGGTTTAGTCCAAGCCATCCGTGCTAAACGGGTGCTGGTCAGCAACGCTCTCGGTTCCGGGGTCATGGGTTCCGGGGCGCTGATGGGCTTCCTGCCCGGTATTAGTCAGCACCTGTTAGGGGAAGATCTGCTAATGCCCTCCGTCGCCACGTGGTGGTGCGGCGAAAAACCGGCTTTAGACTACGCCTTATCCCACGTTGATGAACTGGTGATTAAGGGCGCGTTCCCTGGGCAGGGATTTGAAACCGTATTTGGCTGCAATCTAGACGCAGAGTCGCGCAAAGACATCATGCAACGGATGCAGGCTCGCCCTCACGCCTACCTTGCTCAGGAAATGGTCGCCCCATCACAAGCCCCCATTTGGTCCCGAGGCCAAAATAATCCCCATGACGCTCACCGGGTTCTGGCACGTTCGGTTGGGCTTCGTGTTTATGCCGTGGCCACACCTAACGGATACCTGGTCATGCCAGGTGGCTTGGCACGGGTAGCCGGCAAGTCAAATGAAGCCTTTATTTCAATGCAACGCGGCGGAATGTCCAAAGACACCTGGGTGTTGGCCGAAGGTGCCGTTGACCTTTCCACCCTGCTCAAGCCGTCCTTGACCGTCAAAGATTTAGTCTATAGCGGAAGTAACCTGACCTCCCGTGTCGTCGAAAGCTTATTCTGGTTGGGACGTTATTCGGAGCGTTTTGATAACACCGCCCGTTTTTTACGGATTTGCCTCCACCGCTTAAATGGCGGCGGCAATGACCCTGCGACAGAACTCCCTTTGCTGCTAACGCTGGGAGATGCACTGGAAGTCCTCATTCCTGTTGAAAAAGTGCATGAGAAAGAAAAAAACAAGGAAAAGGCCCTCGCCAAAACCAGCTCACTCCACACAGCGCCTCCACCAGTGGAACAGCGCATTCAAAATCGCCTACTGAAATCTTTATACGACCCTGAGTTTTCGGGCAGTTTAGCGGCTGATATCCGTCGGGCAGTGTGGTCAGCAACGCAGGTTAAAGAACGCCTTTCAACGGATCACTGGCATTCGATCAACAGCCTCCAGCGCCCCCTTCAAGGACTGCAGAAAACAGGATTAACCACCCGTGACGCTCAAACGTTTCTCGATCAAGTGATGGCTGTTTCGTCTTCCCTAAATGGGTTCACGATGGACAACATGACCCGCGACGATGGCTGGCGTTTCTTGGTTGTCGGTCGGCGCATTGAACGCCTCGTCTTTCTTGGATCAGTCTTGGTGCATTACCTGACGCTGGCAGCCAAACAGGGCCAGACCAGCCTTGAATGGCTCTTGGAATTAAGTGACTCGATCATTACCTATCGGTCACGTTATTCCCGTCGTCCAGAGCTGTTGTCCACTTTAGCCCTTCTGGTATTTGACCCGGACAATCCACATTCCTTGGTTTTCCAATCACAGGTTATTCAGCGTTACCTCACCCGCCTTGGACGAGTGCTGGTAGACATGCCTACGGATGGATTACGTATAGCAGAAGAAAAATTACTGACACTTGAACTCGCCCGTTTTGAGGCACGCGACGGGAAAATTTCCCCTAAAGCCTACGACGATCTTGCCGCATCTTTAGCCGAATTGGTCCAAGCCTGTCAGACACTCTCTAATCAACTTGCCATGCGCTACTTCACCCACGTTAGCGATATTGGTCGCCAGACGCTAGGAACCTAGGGATGGAGATAGCGATGAATTACGCCAATAAACCCTCTGCGCGCTACCATGTAATCCACGAAACCCATTACGACTACGGCGGAATGGTTTCCCTGTCGCACCAGATGTTGCACCTATCGCCCAGAGCCTGCCCGTGGCAACAGGTGCACGCCCAAAATTGCCAAGTTAGCCCATCACCTGATTGGCAACGGGACAGCCTCGACGGTTTCGGCAACCCGGTACACTGGATAGGCTTTGAAACGCCACATGACCAACTGTGGATCAAGGCCGAGATGGATATTGAAGTCTTTGCGCATGCACCTACCTTCCCGCTGGCAAATTCTATTGCGTGGGATGCGTTGCAAAAACGGCTTTGTTATCAGGGCAAGGCACCGCTACCTGAGGATCTAGAAGCGAAACAATTTTTGTTTGAGTCGACCTTCGTGCGTATCAAACACGACTTTTGTGACTTTGGCGCTGATTGCTTCACCCCCGGCCGCCCTGTGCTTGAGGCTGCCCAGTTGCTGATGGGGAAAATTTTCAACGAATTTACCTTTGACCCGGAAGCCACCACGGTTTCCACACCGGTACTGGAAGTCTTAGAGAAAAAACGGGGCGTTTGCCAAGATTTTGCGCACTTGATGCTGGCCTGCTTACGGTCACAAGGGATTCCTGCCCGTTATATGAGCGGCTACCTATTAACCGAGCCACCGCCAGGCCAAAAGCGTCTGATTGGCGCCGACGCTTCTCATGCGTGGGTAGCTATTTATGCCCCCAATGAGGAAGGAAGGGAAAACTGGGTAGAGTTTGACCCCACCAATAACCTTCTGCCGGATACGCAACACACCACGTTAAGCTGGGGGCGGGATTTCAACGATGTTTCCCCTTTGCGCGGCATCATCCTCGGCGGCAGTGCCCATGAACCGGAAGTTGCGGTCACCGTGATGCCCCATGACGAATGGCATCCAACCCCTCAATCAATGCGCCAAGCCAAACTTTCCTCAACCAAAGAAAATAATATTCATGGCTAATCATGGCTAACTCAACTTTGGGCAAGGTTTACCTCGTCGGCGCAGGCCCTGGTAATTTGGAACTACTGACCCTCAAAGCCGCTCGCTTGATTCAGGACGCCGATGCCATCGTGTTCGACCATTTGGTGGGTGCTGACATTTTGGCGTTGGCACGGATTGATGCCCGAAAAATTTATGTCGGCAAAGAATCCGCAAAACACACCACTCCGCAGGAATCCATCAACACGATGCTGGTAGCGCTGGCACAAGAAGGCTTACAGGTTGTGCGCCTAAAGGGCGGTGATCCATTCATTTTCGGACGCGGCGGAGAAGAACTCACGACCTTGGCGGCGGCAGATATTTCTTTTGAGGTTGTGCCGGGGGTAACGGCGGCGGCGGGCTGTGCAGCCTATGCAGGTTTTCCACTAACACACCGTGACTTTGCGCAATCCGTCACTTTTGTCACCGGGCACCTCAAAGACAATACCGTCAATCTGGACTGGGTAGCACTAGCTCGCCCCAAACAGACCATCGTGTTTTATATGGGCGTGGGCGCGGCTAGCCAAATCAGCCAGCAGATGCAAGCGCACGGGCTACCCGGCACTACCCCAGTTGCAGTGGTTCGCAACGGCACGCTGCCCGATCAACTCACTGTATTAGCCACGCTGGAAACACTGCCGGACACACTATCACGCCACCAAATTAAGCCACCCGCACTAATTATTGTGGGTGAGGTGGTGAGTTTGCAGCCCCAACTCGCTTGGTACGCTATTCAGGAATAGTAATCGTCGATTCATCCGACAAACCCGCCGCTTTACGCACGCTATTGATGTAAGCAGCGGCATCCATCTGGGTGCCGTTCTTTTGTGCCGCCCAAATGGTTTCCCCTAAACATTCCAGAATGATGTGTTCTGCGTCGTGCAACGGCATGTTTTGGCTCAGCGTTTCAAAAGCTTCGCGGATACCGGGCGGTTGATTGATTGACACTTGTTCACCAATCGCCAAGTGCAGTGACAGGTGCAGAAATGGATTCATCTGCCCACTTTCTGGGGAAAACTCTTGTTCTACTGCCATTGCGGGATTGGCCAACAAAACGTGATATTCCGGGTGGCGAGCGCACAACTCCCCTGCTGAAATCTCCGCGCCTTCGAGTTTTTTTCCTTGGCAATGTTTTTGCCAAGTGGCACAGAAAAATTGGCGAACTTGGTCGCGGGTCGGGTTGAACATAATGGTTGGATTCTAGGAGGAGGCCGTCGCAATTGACGGGAAGGTGCGGTCTGGGTATTCACACAGATCTGCGATGGGGCACTTGTCGCATTCTGGCTTACGGGCTTTACACACATAACGCCCATGCAGAATTAGCCAGTGATGGGCGTGTTGTTTGAATTCGGCTGGGGTGTGTTTCAGCAGCTTCTGCTCAACCTCAAACGGCGTTTTTCCCGTTGCAATTCGAGTGCGATTGCCGACCCGGAAAATATGGGTGTCAACAGCGATGGTGGGGTGTCCAAAAGCGATGTT
This sequence comes from Pseudomonadota bacterium, assembly GCA_041179245.1. Classification (GTDB taxonomy): domain Bacteria; phylum Pseudomonadota; class Gammaproteobacteria; order Burkholderiales; family Rhodocyclaceae; genus JBEGTT01. The sequence goes on along the minus strand of JBEGTT010000224.1, from coordinate 5,897 downwards.
TAACACCACATTTGCCGTTTTTCGACCCACACCCGGCAAAGCCTCCAGCGCTTCCCGATTATCTGGGACTTCGCCACCATGCTGTTCGAGCAAAATTTTGCAGGTGGCAAGGGTATTTTTCGCTTTGGTTTTATACAGCCCGATGGTCTGGATAAACGCAGCGAATTTCGTTTCACCCAACGCCAGCATAGCTTCAGGCGTGGGTGCGGCGGGAAACAGGTGGCGGGTGGCTTTGTTAACGCTAATGTCGGTGGCTTGGGCAGACAGTAAAACGGCAATTAACAGTTGAAAGGTGCTGTCGTATTGCAGTTCTGTTTCGGGGTGAGCGTTGCCGTCGCGCAAGCGCGCAAAAATCTCGGCACGCTTGGCGTTGTTCATGTTTGAGCTTGTGACTCGTTGGTATTAGTGGCAACCGCCGGTCGCGAGTGGGGCAGGAATCGGCAGATTCTCGCGTGCCGCCGCGCGGGCAACAACCCAGTTGCGCCAAGCCACAAAACAGCCCAGTACGATAAATGCACCCGGTGGCAGGATGCCAATCAGAAAACCAGGATAGTCAGCCGGTAAGATTTGCAGCGGTTGCAGGCTGGGAATCACAAGGTCGATGCCACCAAACAAGCTACCCGTACCAATAAACTCACGGATACCGCCCAACAGACCCAGCGTCCACACCATACCGATGCCCATCATGGCACCATCCAAGGCGGCGCCAACAGGGCTGTTCTTGGCGGCAAAAACTTCAATCCGGCCGAGCACCAAACAATTGGTAATAATCAGCGGAATAAAAATCCCCAGTACCAGATAGAGGTCATGCAGATAGGCATTCATGCCCAGATCAACGACAGTAACGACCGCTGCGGCAATCAAAATAAAGACCGGAATCCGAATTTCGTGCGGGATGTAGTTACGTAAACAGGCTACAAAGAAGTTCGACAAGGCCATCACCACCAGTGTGGCGATGGACAAGGAAACCCCATTCACCATACTCGTGGTAATCGCGAGCAGCGGACACATTCCCAGAATCTGCACGAGGCTGCTGTTTTGTGTCCAAACCCCGTTGAGGGAGATTTGTTTGATTTCAGGTAGCGTAATCATGGCCCGTTTTTCCTTGACGACTTTTACTTAGCGCTGCGAGCAAATAACTGCTCACGGTTGGCGTCTGCATATTTCAACGCTTTGTGTACCGCTTTGACCACCGCACGTGGCGTCACCGTAGCGCCTGCTACGTAGTCAAAACGACCGCCATCTTTTTTGACTTTCCAGTCTGCGTCAGAGACTTGGACTAGTGACAGTCCTTTAAATTGCGTAATCCAAGGACGATCCTTATTTTTATCTTTCTTGGGTTCAATGTAGTCGCCCAACCCCGGGGTTTCCTTGTGCAGGGTGATACGGACACCAATCAAATCACCATTAGCGGCGATGGCTACCAGCATGCGGATTTTTCCAGCATAACCATCCGGCGCAACCGCTTCGACGACCAGCGCAGAGGGCTGCCCCGCTTTGCGTGCACGATAAACCGTTGACACGTCATCAAGGCCGAGTTCAGCCACTGCGGGCAATTCCAGCGTGTCGGTTAACAAGTCGTTGTCGTAAAAAGCCGTGGGGAGTACTTCTCCGATGCTGCGCATTTTCTCTTCAGCGGCAGAGGCATCAATTGCAGGTTTGGTCAGGAAATAAACAAAGGCTAAAGCGAGGGTAAAGAAAATTACAAACACCGCCAGAATACTGGCGCTACGAACCGCCTCAGCGGCTGCCGTAGGGTCTTCAGGCGTTTCCTGATTGTCGGGAATGTTTAGGTCGGCCATTATTATTTCTTCCGCTTGGCTTTATTGCCGAATACCGGCGGTTGCGTGTAAAGGTCAATCAGCGGTACGCAAATATTCATCAGCAACACGGCAAAAGCAACACCGTCGGGGTAGCCGCCAAAGACCCGGATCAAATAGACCAGAACCCCCACACTACCCGCAAAAATCAGTTTGCCGCGTGGGGTGGTTGCGCCAGTTACCGGGTCAGTGGCAATGAAGAACGCACCGAGCATGGTGCCACCCGCAAACAAGTGGAACAGCGGGTTGGCAAATGCGGCTGAGTTAAACAACCAGAGCGCCGTGGATAACAAAGAAATGCCTGCCAAGAAGGCGGTTGGAATGTGCCAGGTGATGATTTTTTCGCGAACCAACCACAAACCGCCGAGTAGATAGGCAAAAGCTACCCACTCCAGCCCGTGCCCCCCCATCAAACCAAAGGTGTTGGCATGGGCAGCCATCACGCTGGAAACACTGGCTTCGTCCCCGCCCAGCTTTAACCCGGTTTTCAGCACATCCAATGGCGTTGCGGAACTAAGCCCATCCAGTTTGGGCGCTGTACCAAAGATACTCGCGACTTGTGCTGAGAGATTTTGACCTTCTGCGGGCCACTGGGACATCAAGGCCGGGAATGAAACGATACAGACGGCAAATGCCACCATCGCCGGATTAAAGGGATTCTGCCCCAAGCCGCCGTAGAGTTGTTTGCCAACCACCACGGCAAACAATGTCCCAATCAGGGTCAACCACCACGGCGCAATGGATGGGAAAGTCAGGGCGATTAACCAGGCTGTTACCACCACGGAAAGATCGCTGAGGAACATATTCAAGGGGCGACCACGCACCTTCAACATGACGGCTTCAGCCAACAGGGCGGCGCTGGTGGTAATCGCTAACTGAACCAACAAAGCGGGGCCAAAGAACCAGACGTGAGCGGCGATACCCGGCAAAAGCGCAAGTAATACCTGGAGCATGACGCGCTGTACCGAGACCTCTTTAAGCAAATAAGGTGAAGTCGAGAATTCCATTGGGGTCATTCTGAAAGAGGAGTAGCGGACGGGGTTGCAATGGCTGGTGCCCGCTGAGCCGCAGCACGGGCCATTGCAGCGGCAATAGCTGCTTTCTTGGGGTCTGCTTCGATTGCGGTCGCTTCGGTAGTTTCACCGCTTGAAGCCGCGGCGGCTTCGGCGGCTTTCTTTGCGGCTTGAACAGCCGCGGCTTTGGCGAGTTTTTCAGCCTTTTCTTGTTTATCCCGCTCTTCCCGATATTGCTTGAATTCAAAGCGGGACTTGGCCTCATCGGCATTTCGCTTATCTTGGTTTTGGGCCCAGATTTCACTCTTGGCAAAACGAAAATACTGCACCAGCGGAATGTGCGACGGGCAAACAAATGAGCAGCAACCACACTCAATACAATCGTTGATATAGAAGCTTTTTACCTTATCGAAATTCTTCGAACGTGCGTGCCAGTACAACTCGAATGGCTGCAATTCATGTGGACATACCTCCGCGCAGGAACCGCAGCGGATACACGGCATTTCAGGCTCATTCGGCGGGAACAGTGCGGGTGAATGCGCGATCAGGCAGTTGGTGGCTTTCACCACAGGCGCTGACATATCCGGCACCAAGAAGCCCATCATCGGGCCACCCATCAAAATGCCATCAGTGTCAGCGTTGGGCTGGCCGAGTGCCAAGACCTCAGACATCGGGGCACCAATCAACACTTCGTAATTACGGGGTTCTTCGACATTGCCAGTCACCGTCACAATCCGCGAAATCAGCGGTTCGCCATGAACCAGCGCACGCCAAGCGCTGTACACGGTGGCCACGTTAAAACATTGCACACCCATGTCGGTTGAACGGGTGCCATTGGGCACTTCCTTGCCGGTCAACACGCGAATCAATTGTTTGGCGCCACCTGCGGGATACAAGGTAGGCACCGCAACCACTTCAAATTCAGCAAAATCTGGCCCCAGCTTTTCCAGCGCCACTCGCATCGCCGCCGCCGCTTCGGGCTTGTTGTCTTCAATGCCGATCAAGACACGGGTAGGCATCAGCAAATCCCGGAAAATGCCCGCACCCCGCAAAACTTCTTCTGCGCGCTCACGCATCAGTAGGTCGTCACAAGTGATGAAGGGTTCACACTCGGCCCCGTTGATGATCATTTCTTCCATCGGGACGGTGCGCGATGCTTGGGTTTTTGCATGGGTAGGAAACACGGCCCCGCCCATACCCACCACACCAGCCTCTTGCAACAAGGTGCGAATCCGCTCAGGGGCTAAGTTTTTGTAGTCGACCGGTGCGTGCTCAATCCAGCGATCCTCACCATCAGGCTCAATGATGACCGAAGAGGCTGACAACCCAGATGGATGCGCGGCGGGATAAAGGGTCACTTCGCGCACCGTGCCGGAGGTTGGTGCATGAACGGCTGCAGAAACCCATCCATCCGCCTCACCAATCTTTTGCCCCTTCAAAACCTTATCGCCGGCTTGAACCAGCGGACGGGGTGTTCCGCCCACACTTTGGTGCAAGGGAACCGCAAGCACGCTGGGCATCGGAGCGGTCGTAATCGGTTGTGTAACAGACTGGGTTTTGTTGGTGGCCGGCTTAACACCACCCTTAAACTTAAATAGTTGCAGGACACTCATGGTTTAAATGGCCTTAATGGCAATGACCGGATGTTTCCACTTCCAGTTATCAACAGTTTCTGCGATAGGTTCCATGCGGATACATTCCACTGGACAGGGCGGGAGGCAAAGTTCGCAGCCGGTACAGAGGTCCGAGACAATGGTGTGCATCTGTTTTGCCGCGCCGACAATCGCATCGACCGGGCATGCCTGTATACACAAGGTGCAGCCGATACAAGTGTTTTCGTCAATGATGGCCACGGCTTTGGGTTTCTCTTCGCCATCGACAGGCTTGGCTTCTTTGCCCAACAGTTCTGACAATTTACGAACGCCATCAGCACCACCCGGCGGGCAAAGATTGATGTCCGCTTCGTTTTTGGCCATTGCCTCTGCGTAAGGTTTGCAACCCGGAAAACCACACTGACCACATTGCGTCTGGGGAAGAATCGCGTTGATTTTCTCGACGAGGGGGTCACCAACGACTTTAAATTTGACTGAAAAAAAGCCCAGCGCGGCACCCAGAACAATGGCCCCGAGGGCCATGATGAGAATGGCGGAAATCATTGGTATTTATCCAGTCCGGCAAAACCCATAAAGGCAAGACTCATCAATCCGCCGGTAACCAGCGCAATTGCGGTTCCCTTGAAATAGGTCGGAATGTCTGCCCCATCGGTGCGTTCGCGGATGCCTGCAAACAAAATCAGGGCGAGTGAGAAGCCAATCGAGTTGCCAGCACCAAACAGCAGTGATTCGACAAAATTGTATTTGAAGCCCAGTGCTAACAAGGGAATCCCCAGCACCGCACAGTTGGTGGTGATCAACGGCAGATAAATGCCCAGCAGCTGATGCAGAACCGGGCTGGTCTTAGCCACCACCATTTCGGTGATCTGCACGATGGCAGCGATGGTGACAATGAAGGCGATGGTGCGCAGATAAATCAGGTCAAACGGCACCAGGAGATAGGTATCCAGAATCCAGCTAGCGCCCGTCCCCAGCGTAAGGACAAAGGTGGTCGCGGCGCCCATGCCGAAGGCGGTATCCAGTTTTTTGGAAACCCCCATGAATGGGCACAGGCCCAAAATTCTCACCAGCACGACGTTGTTGACCAGAACCGCGCCAATCAGAATAAACAGATAGTGGGACATTGTTGTCAGTGTGGGCTAAATAAGCGTTTGTTAATAAGCTACTACTAATGGGCGGCGATTATAGCAGTCCAACGAGGCCTTTTCTTGGCATTAAATCGTCTAAGCTAATGGCCTAAAGGGCATTACGCTGCTTACTTTAGGGCCAAGGCTACCTCTCGAACCAACGCTGGTCCGCGATAAATAAAACCACTGTAAAGCTGCACCAAGGACGCCCCTGCGGCAATTTTTTGCTGAGCGTTCCCGCCATTCATAATGCCGCCGACCCCAATGATTGGTACTTCCCCCGCAAGGTTGTTCGCCAGCTTGGTTAGGACCATGGTTGATATC
>JBEGTT010000223.1:0-7098 GCA_041179245.1 Pseudomonadota bacterium | reverse complement strand
GCCTGAGCCCCTTTTTCTCGCAGAATACGCGTGAGCTGACGAGTATCAATCCCTGCGATGGCGACCACGCCGTGCTTTTTCAGGTAGTCAGAAAGACTTTCCTCACTGCGCCAACTGGACGCCACCAAAGGCAAATCTCGAATTACCAGACCAGCGGCATAGTTGGCATTGGACTCGAAGTCTTCCGCGTTACAGCCCACATTACCGATATGCGGATAGGTCAGCGTCACGATCTGACGCGAATAAGAAGGATCAGTCAGGATTTCCTGATAACCGGTCAGTGCAGTGTTAAACACCACCTCACCGCTAGTAATGCCATCAGCCCCGATGGAATAGCCCCGGAAAATAGTTCCATCCGCTAGGGCAAGCAGGGCAGGCGTAAGATTGGGCAGCAAGGACACAAGACGCTCCTGAGATTCTGGGTAGCAAAAACGCCGGTTACGGATTCTCCGCCCGGCGTTCGCTGGTTGCAAACCTTCGCATTCTATCTGAAATCACCCCTTAGTCGCAAATCTCAGCCACTTGAAGCCATCTCAGAAATACAACTTATCACTTTTAATTCAATGAATTAAGCGCGCAAATCCAGAACATCTTGCATGTCAAACAAACCAGATTTGCGACCGGACAAGAAATGCGCGGCACGAACGCTTCCCAGTGCGTAAGGCATACGGCTACTGGCTTTATGCGTCACTTCAACACGCTCACCCAAGCCACAGAACATCACCGTGTGGTCCCCGACAATATCGCCACCACGAACAGTAGCAAAACCAATCGTCGATGGATCACGCTCGCCGGTAACGCCTTCACGGCCATAGACTGCACACTCTTCCAGCGAACGCCCCACGCCAGCAGCCACTACTTCACCCATGCGCAAAGCTGTGCCGGAAGGCGCATCAATTTTCATACGGTGGTGAGCTTCGACGATTTCGATGTCGTAACCTTGATTCAGAATTTTTGCCGCTTGTTCAAGCAGCTTAAACACCACATTCACACCAACCGCCATATTCGGGGCAAACACCACAGGAATATCTTTAGCCGCATCGGCAATCGCCTGTTTTCCTTCAGCATCAAAACCCGTTGTACCAATCACCATCGCCACCCCATTGGCACGACAACGCGCCAAATGCAGCAAAGTTCCTTCTGGACGAGTGAAGTCAATCAAGCAATCACAGAGTTTCAGGCCGACATCTAAATCCGAAGTGACTAACGTATCGCATGGCAGCCCCACCAACTCGCCCGCCGACTTGCCTATTGCCGAACTATTGGGCAAATCAAAAGCCGCACCCAATTCTGCGCCTTCGTCTTTCAATACGGCCTCAATCAGCATCCGCCCCATTCGGCCCGACGCTCCGACCACACCAATCCGCAACTTCGTTTCCATTCAATCTTTCTCCAACGCGCTTATTTGACCCAGCCGATACAACTCAACTGGAGATTAAAACCCTAACGTTTCCTTGGTGCGAGACCACCAGCCTTTTTCGACATAGGATGCTTTAGGTGCTTCAGCACCTTCTGGCAATGAGCCCAGTTCAATCAGTTGGACACGATTTGGCGCCACTTCTAAATCAGCCTTAGTGGCCACATCCAGATCACCCTCTACATGGTCCAACACACCAGCTTCATTAAAAAACACCGAAAAACGGCGCAGGATAGGCTGTGACTCAAGTCCCCTCTGCAAGCGATAAACGTAATCCCAACGGTTCGCATGAAACACATCGGTTAAAACAGGCGACCCCAGAACGTAACGCACCTGATCCATGGATAGGCCTGGGCGCAGTTGAGTCACCATTTCCTGTGACAGTACATTGCCCTGCTGGACATCAATACGGTACTCAGTAATCAACCGAGGCGCACCTGAACATGCCACCAACCCCGACCCGAGGATGGCCACTACTAATTTTTTGAGGAAAGACATAAAGGGATTGGTCTGATAACAAGAGGCCTATATCATACCGGAAATCAAATTTAAGCCTCTCAGTAGCCATCTATGCCACCAAAGCCAAATGAACTAAAAGACCGCGGATTAAAGGTCACCCATCCACGCATGAAAATTCTGGAGTTATTCCAGCGCGGCAACGTTCGGCACATGACAGCCGAAGATGTTTACCGTCTCTTACTCGCAGAAAATATTGATATTGGTCTAGCCACGGTTTACCGGGTGCTTACTCAGTTTCAGCAAGCAGGCCTGCTTGACCGACACAATTTTGACTCTGGAAAATCCGTCTTCGAGATTAACGAAGGCCACCACCACGACCATCTGGTTTGCTTGGACTGCGGGTGTGTAGAGGAGTTTTACGATTCAGAAATCGAACGCCTCCAAGAAGCCATTGCCACTGAACGCGGCTTCAAGATTGAGGAACATGCGCTGTATCTGTATGGACACTGCGCCAAAGAGAATTGTCAAAATCGAAGCTAAACGAAGCCGAGTAGCTCGCTCGCGTGTAGGCGAGTGGTTTCGGTCAACTCAACACCGCCAAGCATTCGCGCCACTTCTTCAATTCGCCCAGACTTATCCAGCACGTCAATACAGCTAGTGACCGCACCTTCGGCATCCGCTGATTTGGATACCTGCCACTGCCAATTAGCTTTGGCCGCTACCTGAGGCAAGTGTGTAACACACAAAACCTGCCGTTCTTCCCCGAGCGAACGCAGCATACGCCCGACAATTTCAGCCACTCCCCCACCAATACCCACATCAACTTCGTCAAAAATCATCGTTGGCACGCTGGCTGAACGCGATGTCACCACTTGCAAGGCAAGGCTAATCCGAGACAATTCACCACCTGAAACCACTTTAGCCATAGGTTTTGGCTCGCCCCCAGCCAAACCTCCGACGCGAAATTCAACTTGCTCAAATCCAGTGGGGCCGCCCTCGGCATTTGGCAACAGGGCAACCTCAAATACGCCTCGTCCTAATGCCAGCTCTCCCATCAACTTGGTAACGGTATCCCCCAAACTCGCCGCTGTTTCACTACGTTTAGCCGATAACAACTTGGCTTTCGCCTGAAATTCTTTGGTGCTTAGGTCAATCAGCGCTAACAAATGTGCGGTATCCACCGCCTCACTCAGGCGTTCTAATCCTTCCCGCGACTCTTGAAGTAAGGTGGGCAATTGCTCAGGTGCAACACGGTACTTGCGAGCACAGCTCATTACCGCATCCATACGCCGCTCCATCGCAGCCAAACGTTCAGGGTCTTGCTCGACTTTGTCCCCATAACGACGAAGCTGGCTGACCGCCTCTTCCACTTCGACCCTTGCCGAAGCCAATAAACTCACCGCCGCCTCCAGCATGGGATCAATCGCAGCCAATTCTTCCAGCCGGCTATAGGCCGAATCCAACAGCCCTAAACTAGTACTGTCGCCTTCCGACAAAATATCCAAAGCAAAACGAGCCCCATCGACCAGACTAGCTGCATGCGCCAAACGCTGATGTTCAAGCTGCAGGTTATCCCACTCACCCGCCTGCAAACCTAAGGACGACAATTCCTCTACCTGCCAGACCAACTGATCTCGCTCTCGCAACAAGGCTTCACTGCCAACTTCTGCTTCCCGTAATGCCTGCCGATGCTGTTGCAAGGTTTTCCAGACTTGTGAAACGTCCTTAGCCAACCCGGTTACGCCGCCATGCGCGTCTAACAACTGACGCTGTGCGTCGGAACGCAGCAAGGATTGATGGGCATGTTGCCCATGAACATCCAACAAATATTCGCCCACATCCTTCAGTTGCAGAGCCGTTGCAGGCGAACCATTGATGTAGGCTCGGGAGCGTCCTGTTTTCTCAATCACCCGCCGCAATAACAAAACGCCATCACTTTCCAGATCATTGCCGACCAACCATTGCATTACCTCTGGCAGATCAGAAACGGAAAACTCAGCCACGATGTCTGCTTTTTCACAGCCATGTCGAACCACTCCGGCATCGGCTCGTTCGCCCAACGCCATCGTCAGCGCGTCAATCAGAATCGATTTCCCCGCCCCAGTCTCCCCTGTTAGTACGCCAAAACCTTTACTGAACGAACAGTCCAGTTGGTCAACAATCACAAAATCGCGAATAGTCAGTTGTTGCAGCATGATTTAGTTAATCCCGCGTGGGCGGGCACTCCAATGAAGTTTCTGTCGCAACATAGAAAAATAGCTGTATCCAGGCGGATGCAAAAAACAAATTGCATATTCAGAGCGCCGAAGACGAACCGCATCCCCTTTTTGCAAATCTATCGTTACCTGACCATCAAAGTGAATTCGAGGGTCGTCAGCATGGGTTACCCGAAGCTCAATTTCAGCCGTATCTTTCACAATCAGCGGGCGATTGGTTAGCGCGTGAGGACACAGGGGCACCAAACAAATACCGGCCATTCCCGGATGCAGAATTGGCCCGCCAGAAGACAGAGAGTAAGCAGTGGAACCTGTCGGAGTTGACACAATCAGACCGTCAGACCGAACGTTATAGATGAACTCACCATCAATAAACAGTTCAAATTCGATCATCCGGCCTATCGCCCCCTTGTCTACAACGATATCGTTTAGGGCGAGATTTTCGGCAATTTCTCGACCATCCCGTACCACTTCAGCATCCAGCAGCATACGGGTTTCTGGTGTGAAGCGACCGTCCAGCAAGTCATCCATGCAGGACAACATGTCTTCACGAGCAATATCGGTCATAAAACCCAAGCGCCCTTGGTTCACTCCAACCAGAGGAACCTTGTAGCGCGAGAGACGACGCGCGGCATTAAGCATGGTTCCATCGCCACCCAAAACGATAGCCAAGTCAGCATGTGCACCAATGTCGTTGAACCCACAAACCACCCACCACGGGTGCTCGCGTCGCCCCATATTTTCAGAGGTCTCTCGTTCAACAAATACAGAAACCCCTCGTAAGCGAAGATACTCAGCAAGATGGCATATTGATTCAGCAATTTCGGGCGAATGATATTTGCCGACCAAGGCAATCGTGCGCGGTGCACGCAGAGAGTTGAAAGCTGGATTCATGGTGTAGATTTAAGCACAACCTTCACGCAGATGCAGCCCAAAGCGTTTATCATCACCCGCTTTTAGGGACTTGGAGCAAACCGTGAGTAGTGATTTCCTTGTTTTTGTCGTTGATGATGACCCTATCATTCTGGAAATAATTCAAAGCGTTTTGTCGGAGGACTTCACCGTTGAAACATTCACAAGTGCAAAAAGGTGCATCGACCGAATTCAGTCAGTACGCCCCAGCATGCTTCTGTTGGATGTCAGCATGCCAGAGATGGATGGTTTCGAATTATGCCGCCATATAAAGGCCGACCTCGAAACAGACAACATCCCTATTCTGTTTATTTCAGCTAGCGATGACATTGATACTCGCTTGGCGTGTTACGAAGCGGGAGGCAGTGACTTTGTCCTCAAACCCTTTGAGCCCGCAGAATTACGCCGCAAAGTCAGCATTACCGAACAACACCTGAGTGAAAAGGCGGCTATATCGGAACAAGCCAGTTTCGCTCGCGATGCTGCGATGTCCGCAATGACGAGCATGGGGGAACTTGGCACCGTACTTCAGTTCCTCAGCAAGTCGTTTAGTTGCAATTCGGCCCTTGATCTTTCCAACACAATCCTTGAATCCTTGGATCAATACCAACTGCAGGGTGCCGTTCAAGTTCGCCTTGACAAACAAGAGATTTCTGTCAGCCACAATGGTTTGTATAACCCACTGGAAGCTTCTGTCCTGAACCATGTCCGCAACTCTGGACGGATATTTCAGTTCAAAACTCGCTGCGTTTTTAACTACGGTGGTATCACGTTGATGGTTAACAACATGCCCATTGAAGATGCTGACCGTTGCGGGCGCATTCGGGACAACGTGGCCATTCTGGCTGAAGGTGCTGCTGCGCGCCTACAAACCATTGAAATTGACATCGCCAACCGTCGCCGACAACAAGGCATCGAAGATGCTCTACCTCAAGTTCATGGCGCCTTGGATAAAGTACAAGCCAATTACCGACGAAACTGCTTCGAACTTACACAAGTGATGATTGCGTATCAGGAACAGCTATTGAAGTCTTATGTGCACCTAGGGTTAAGCCAAAATCAAGAAGATTTCATTACCAATCTCGCTCACACCTATATGGAAAAGATGGTTGTTAATCAAGACCAAAGCTTGGCCATTGTTGGCGACCTCGAAGCCATGGCTGTCAAATTAGAAAAACTGGCTGCAAGCTAACCTTTATATTCACTCAAGAAGCTGACATGAGAACCCAACCCGGCGAACGAAAACTGCAAATCCTCCAAACCTTGGCGGGCATGCTGGAAACTCCTAAAGGTGAAAAAATCACGACGGCAGCCCTAGCTGCCAAATTGGATTGCTCAGAAGCGGCGCTCTACCGCCACTTCGCCAGTAAAGCTCAGATGTTCGAAGGATTGATTGAATTTATCGAATCAAGCCTGTTTAGCTTGATTAACCGGATCAACACCGAGGAACTCAACGGCTTGCGCCAAACAGAGGCCACTCTCCGCTTATTGCTTCAGTTCGCAGAAACCAACCGAGGTATGACTCGCGTATTGATTGGTGATGCACTAGTCAATGAAAACGAACGTCTTCAAACCCGCATCAGCGCCCTACTCGACAAAATTGAAGCCGCACTGAAACAGTCTCTTCGCATCGCGGCCAGCGCAGACTTAATTCCAGCCGAAAGTGACGTCAACTCTGCTGCCAATATCCTGCGCTGCTACATTGTTGGTCGATGGGAACAGTTCGCCCGCAGCGGCTTTACTCGCCCGCCCACCGCCAACTGGGCGCAGCAATGGCCGCTGCTGACAGGCGTATTTGCTTAAGCTTTAAGCCACTCCGCAGCATCCAACGCGAAATACGTCAGAATCCCATCAGCCCCGGCGCGCTTGAAAGACAACAAGCTTTCCAGCACACAGGCTTGCTCATTTAACCAGCCGTTTTGAGCTGCCGCTTTGAGCATGGCGTATTCACCACTGACTTGGTAGGCAAAGGTTGGCACTTTGAACTCGTCTTTGACGCGGCGAACAATATCCAAATACGGCATGCCTGGCTTGACCATCACCATGTCAGCGCCTTCAGCTATGTCTATGGCCACTTCACGCAGTGCTTCGTCG
>JBEGTT010000222.1:0-7507 GCA_041179245.1 Pseudomonadota bacterium | reverse complement strand
ATTTTTGCGGCTGACGTGACAACACGGTGATCTGGATGCCCAGCCCTGCTGCTTCATTGGCGGCAATAATGGCTTCGAGCAGATTGCGCCCGAACCAACCGGTGCCGCCAGTGAGAAAAATGGACGCGCCACGAAGCTCCCGCCAGACCTCGGGGGTGCGGTTCATCAATTGGGCGAGTTCCTCTGGGGTGTGCGTCTGCGTATGCATGGGTTAGTTGATAGCGACAATGCCGCTGGCCCAAGACTCCGCATTTTTACCAAAGTGTTGGCGTTGGTTAAAGGTGAGATCGTAGCCGTAGGCTTCAAAATGCACGTTGGTATTGGGGTTCTGGGCATCGAGTGCCGCAAACCAGAGTACGGGTGGGTAACCGTGAGGGTTGAGTAAAAGGTCGGGGGCCGAAATTAGGGCCGCACAGGTATCAATTCCCCCGGCAAGGAGCAAGTGTTCTGGCAGCTTGGCGATTTGTTCTCGGGCGGCAGGCAAGGAAAACTCGGTCAGGGCCGGAAAATAGTAGGCCACCACGGCATCATGGCTTAAGGCCTTGAGGAGCGTGTCATGGCGGCTCTCAGGCGCTACAGTGAGTGTGCCGTTGAGGGGCGAGCAATGATTTTTGAAGGTGGCGTTGGGGAAGGTTGCGAGGAAGTTTTGTTCGACCGCCGGCAGGTAAACGTTATCTAACACTTGCCCCATATCAGAGACGGGGGTAGCGGGGATCAGCAGCGGAACCGCTACTCCTTTGAATAGATTGGCTGTCAGCGGGTCAGCACACAGGCGTTCCTTTAGCTCGGCTAACCGTTGCGTGAATTCTGTAAGGCTAGGTAGTTGCGCTGTAGGAAAGAGGGATTGGGTACGTTGATGAATCTGCGCGAGGTTTACGCTTGGTTTTACAAGTTGGAAGTAGTACCGAGTTTGCCTATGCGCGGGGTGATGCAAGCCTGTCGGGATCGCTCGGCCTCGTTCATCAAAAGCCCCTTCGTTTTGTACTGGCGCAGTCTGGGGTGTGAGCGTGTCGTGGTCTGTAAACCCCTTGCCCCACGGTAAAGGCAAGTCAATAACCCCCTTGGTTTTTTCGGTATGAATCTGGATGAACTTGGGGTCTTCCCCAATGATGCAGTCTGGGCGATAAGGGCCTAACCAAGGGTTGCTCATGCCTCGATCAAGAATGGCTTTGAGCGGTGTCTCGCGGAGATTACCAATTGAAAAATCAATGTACGGACAAGGGGTGATTTCCATGCTGGAGGTGACGGTGATGATGCCTTTGACCGTGATGCAACCTTTGTGTGATCCATATGATGGGGTCATGTGGGTGAAGACTTTGAATTCACGCTCCATTTGGCGCAGGATGTCGGCGTCTTCTTTTTCGATGACAAATTCGGGGTGTTCTGTGCATGACCCTGTGGGTTTGGCATACGAGACATAGAGGCCAATCCCCTTGTCCGTGCAAAACTGACACATTTGTCGGAATTCTTCGGTTCTAGCGCGACCTTTGACCAGGACCGTTGCCAGAATGAGGTTTAGGCCAGCCTCGATGCTGGCATCAATCGCTCGCATGACCCGTTTGTAGGAACCTGGTTTGTTGCGGAAGTGGTCGTGTTCAGCTTCGATGAAGCTATCGAGTGACAACTGCACTTTTTCTACACCAATCGCACGCAGATGGTGAGCTCGTTTAAGGTCGAGGAACCAGCCATTGGTATCGGTAATGATGTAGTGTTTTTCGGGGTCAATGGCTGCCACAACCTCGTCAAAGTCTTTCATCACCAAGGGTTCGCCACCGGTAATCACAAAACGGGCAAGACCGAGTTCGTCTGCTTCCCGTGAAATACGGCGGACATCGTCTAAATCCATTTTGCGACGGGTATCCACTACCTTCAGGACCTTTTTGTAATGGCGGTCCATGTAGTATTCGGCAGAGCAATGGGTGCATTCAAAATTGCATAGATAGCTTTTTTCCAGACGAATGATGGGGCTGACCTCGCCACGCGCTTCCATCTCCGCAATTCGGGCCAGTTTCTGGGCAATATAGGGCTTGCGAGCCATCAGGCCATTGCGTTTGGCGCGTTCTTCGTCGGATAACAACGTTTCTGCGGGTTCGATGATTGAATGCATGTAACGGCGAGCTTTCAGAGGATAGGGTGGTGGAGTTTGTTGGGTGTGATTTTTGCGTTAGGTGGGGACTTCAACCACCTGTTGTTCACGTAGCACAGCAATAGCACAGCCAATATTCATGCTTTTGAGCTGCGAGCAGACTTCATCTGAATAACTCGCTGCCATGACTAAGACCGCATCGGGCCGGTCGGTAAATAGATGTTGTGGGGACACAATCGGCAGATGGGATGCGGGTGTGAACTTCCCCTGTTTGAATGGTGCGGAGTCAATCACGTAACAAATGTCCTTAGCGATACATGTCAGAGAAATCAGCGCAAGCGCTTGGTGTCCTGCGCCCCAGATGGCAACACGTCTGTACCGGGTCAAGTAATCCTTTAGTTGTTTGGTCAATTCAGTCCGTCGCTGATGGAGCAGGTCCAACGTCAGTGGCTGCCGTTTGCGGACTTCTGCTGACAAAATATAACCGTGCCACACGACACTGACTTGGAGTACATCGAAGCCGTTTTGTTCCAACGTGCTGCGTAAAGTCTGTTCAGTGAAATACAACAAATGGTCAGCAATAAATTCGGCAAACTGCCCTTCGTGAACGATCATGTCGAAATTGGGGACTTCGATTAAACCCACCGCCCCCTCCGCAAGGCTGGCCCATAAATCAGCCAGCGCGGTTTTGGGAGCTGGCCAGTGCTCCATGAAGCTCAAGCACACAAAACCCTCAAATAGTCCAGACGGTTGGGTTGCTGTGTTGTGTTCTCCCAAGTAACGGCAAGTTGCGGGTAATCCTTGAGCAAGACAGGCGTCAACATGGGCTTGACTGTATTCAATCCCACTGGCGTTAAGCCCAACTTCCCTGAGAAGTTCGAGGTATTCCCCTTTGCCACAGCCAATTTCTAGGACGGGTTTGCCGAGCAGTTGATATTGCTTCGCCCACGCGAGAAATTGATCCAGCCGGAATTGACGCATTTCGGGCGAGTAAGCGGCGGCGCGGATAACTTCCCGGTAGTACGGCACCGGCTCTCCGTCGAGTTGAACTAAACCACATGCAACGCATTGCACGACGCGAATACCTTGGCCCTGTTCGGTACCAAGCTCCGCCTGGCTCAGGAATCCTTGAGCAGAGGCAGGCATCTCGGCGTAATACAAAAGCGGATCAGGAAATAGAGGCCCTTGGCAAACCCGGCAATGTTGCTGTGTGCCGGATTTAGGTTTGGCCATCGCGCGCCTTGATGGAGTTTTCATTGATGCCGATGAGCATTTCTCTCCCCAGTTGCTCAAGGCTCAACAGCGGGCTCATGTCCTCAAGCGGCATGGATAACATTCCTCCGTCTGCTTGTGGAATGGCCGCCACCTTGGGGGCAAGGCTTTCATTGCTGACGAGTCGGACATCCACAATACGGGGGCCTTGGCTAGGCAGAATGTTCGCTAATCCTGCGGCGAGTTCTTCAATGCAATTGATTTGCAGGTAGCCAAGATGGTAAGTGTTTGCTATCTGCTTAAGGTCTGGGAAAAATAGACCTGCTTCAGGCCCTGTGCCGACGTATCGTTCTTTAAAGTAATTCCGTTGCGTATTGCGAATAGAGGCGTAACCCCCATTGTTTAGAATAACCACCGTGATTGGTAAGTTAAAGGCGCTTAGGGTCGACAACTCTTGTAAGTTGAGTTGCAGGCTGCCATCACTTTCAATGGCGACCATGGGTTTGCACCCATTGGCAAAACACGCGCCTATCGCGGCGGGCAGGCCATACCCCATGGCACCTAGGCCAGAGGTTAAAAACACGCGTTGGCCGGGCTTGTTTCTAAATACGGTGTAGAAAGCTTCAATCGCCAAGCCAGAGCTGCCGGTGCTAACTAAGGTGTCGGCTGGAATAGCATCCGACAGGGCATCCATCAACTGGTAATGGGAAATTTCACCCTTCGAGGGGAATGCTTGTCCGTCGTTGACTGGGTAACGCTGTTTCCAGCTTTGGCATTGATGCTGCCATAACAACCAAGCGGGGTTGGCTGGGATTTGAGCGCTCTGTAAGGTGGTGATAAAGGATAGGGCATCGCTTGTACAGGCGATGGCGATGTCCATGTCCAGCTTGTCGATTTCGTTTACGTCGACATCAACTACGATTTTTTGCGCCCCTCGCGCAAATCCACGGGGGTTGTAGGCGGTGATGATGTTGTCGAGGCGACTGCCGATGCTGATCAGTAGGTCGCAGTTTTGCACCACAAAATTGGCTGCCCGCAAGGCCACCACGCCGGGCCGTCCGGCATTGAGAGGATGATCGTCGGGCAATAAATCCAGTGCGTTCCAAGTCGTGACCACGGGAACGCCGAGGGCTTCAACCCAAGCTTTGAATTCACGTGCAGCGCCTGCGAGTCGAACACCATGGCCTGCCATGATGAGTGGACGTTTGGATTGCGCAAGAAGCAGTTTGATCTGCTCAACAACGCTGACCGAGGGGCCAAGTGTGGTGGTCGTTGAAGTCGGCGGAGTCCAAGCCATGAGCTGGGTTGGGTCAATGGGCGCGCCTTGCACATCGAGAGGGACGTCAATCCACACCGGGCCTGCGCGACCATTACGTGCCAGAAAATAAGCCTGCTCCAGCACTTGCCGGATGTCTTCCGGGTGTTCTACGGTGACGGCGAATTTTGTAATGCTGTCGACCAAACGAATAATGTCGACTTCCTGAACCCCTTTTTGGCGCAGGGGAGCACCGCTCAACATGTCTGCTCGCTTGACCTGGCCTGAGATCACCATCAGGGGTACGGACTCAATCCACGCGCCGGCAACAGGGGTAATCGCATTGGTGGCACCTGGACCCGTAGTGACCATCGCCACACCGATGTTTTCGTTGATGCGTGCGTAGGCTTCCGCAGAAATAGCGGCGGCTTGTTCATGTAGGCAAGCGACGGCTTGGATGTCAGGGTGTTTACCTGCTGCATCAATTAAGTGCATTGCCCCACCGCCAGGCAGTAGAAATACATGTCTAACGCCGATGCGGGCGATAAAGTCGGCGATGTAGTCCGCGACGCGGTAGCGTTCTTGATCAGACATCGTTACACCATCCAGTAAGTAAGCAAGGTTTTACGATCAGGGTTTTGGTTGATGGATTCGTCGGTGTAGAAAGAGTCGTCCATAAAATGGGTCGAAGATATTTCTTCCATGACGGCACCCGTTGGGCTGGAAAAAGAATGGCGCACATTTGGCTCAACCGTGATGACCTCACCGGGTTTGCAGATTTTTAGCTCACCATTGAGGCGTAAATGGACTTCGCCATAAAGGACGTGGAAGGTTTCCTCTTTCTGGAGGTGGTATTGCTCTGGGTGCAGCTGGTCTGGAAACGAAACGAGTAGTTTTTTGCAGTAGCCGCGATTGACCACGGTAATCATCACTAGTCCGGTTTCTTCAAACTTATCTAGACCGTAGTGATGAGAAATTTCTAGATCTGTACTGACAGGAACGGAGACCTGACTTTCGTTCAGGAGCTGTTTGGCTCTGCGGGCAATCTCCCAAACCTTTTCGTGATAATCCGTTCGGGCCGTATTGCTTGGCGTCAGGGGAATATCGGTTGGAATATCTTCGGTGGCAATAAAAGCAGCGTATTTTGACCAGTCGTTGGCTGTAAATTGACCATCTTCTGGGGGAAAAGCGAAATAGACATCTGCATTATGGAGGTGCTCGCCTTTCCGGATTGGTCGCTGGGCAAAAACACCCCTGCGGAGAGACCTTAGGCTGGCTATTTCACTGGGGTTGATCGGTAGCCGTGTATGGCCTGTACCACACAGCGTGGTTGTGCTTAAGGCTGCATCCAGCCAAGCCTTGATTTGATCGGGATTAGCCGAGTAAGTGTTGAGCGGATATTTGGTGGTTGGTAGGCCAACATGTTTTTCAAAAATACTCGCCCCTTTGGCGATAGCCAGCTTGATGATGTCGGTGTTGTTTGGGTCTTCGTGGGTTGAAAATCCGATGCGAACCGTTGGATAACGGGCTTTCAGAAAATCAATTTGTGATAGGTGCATTCGCTCGTTAGGCGTGGGGTATTCACCCACACAATGCAAAATCGCAAAGTTTTTATTTCGATGCATCAGGAAGCTGACGACGCGGTCAATTTCCTCAATACTGGCTCCGGCGGTAGAAGCGATAATCGGTTTGTTTGTTTGAACAATTCGTTCGAGCAAAGGCCAGTCGGTGAATGAACAACTCGCAATTTTGATAATGTCCAAATTCTGTTCTTCAATCATTGCCACAGAGGCTTCGTCGAACGGGGTGGACATAGTGAGGAAGCCGTTACCCCGAATGGCCGCAATCAAATCATCAAATTGTTTACGACTTAAGCGGGTTTCAGCAAACCGTTTAACGTACTTAATATCCTCCCGACCACGCATGGACGGGTGGATATAAGTATCCAAATCTCGATATTGAAGCTTAAAGGCAAACTTGAATGGATAGCTTTTGCAAATCTCGCCGAAAGTGCGGATGACCTTGAGTCCATGAGCGAGATCACCCATGTGGTTGTTGGCCATTTCAAGTACGAACAGATTGTTGGGAATTGCAGCGGTCATCTTTATTCCAGTGGGTTCAGAGGGTCAGAAATCGATACCCAGAAAATTTTTTATCTTAGTTGCAGCAAAATCCAGCATCTCTTCACTTAAGGCCGGTTGTACACCGATCCAAAACGTGTTGTGCATGATGAGGTCTGTATTCGGCAAACTGCCTGAAATTCTGTAGTTTTTGTTCTGCATATAAGGTTGCCGGGTCAGATTGCCAGCAAACAGCAAACGAGTGCCAACCTTGTACTGATCGAGATATTTCAGCAAATCAACCCGGTTAAATGGTACGTTTTCGCGCAGGGTAATGGGGAAACCAAACCATGATGGATCGCTGCCTTCCGTCGCTTCTGGGAGGGTGAGGAACTCCTCGCAAGCGCGGAGCTGTTCTTTTAGGAAGGCGAAATTCTGTTTCCTCGCGGCAATGAAATCGGCAGCTTTTTCAAGTTGAGCCAAGCCGCAAGCCGCCTGCATATCCGTAATTTTGAGGTTGTAGCCGAGGTGGCTGTAAGTGTACTTATGGTCGTAACCCTCGGGAAGCTCGCCGAGTTTTTGGCAGAAGCGGTTACCGCAGGTATTGTCTTTACCCGGTGGGCAAAAACAATCTCGACCCCAGTCACGAAAGCTTTCGGCAATTTTCTTCAGCTCCGGGTTGTTGGTGAACACCGCGCCACCTTCGCCCATGGTGATGTGGTGAGCGGGATAAAAACTCAGTGTGCCAATATCACCAAAAGTGCCGACCATCTGGTCGTAGTAAGTGGAACCGAGCGCATCACAACAATCCTCAATGAGCCAAAGTTTGTGCTTTTTGCACAGGCCAGTAATGACGTCAAGGTTGTACGGGTTACCCAGCGTGTGAGCCAGCAT
>JBEGTT010000221.1:0-7593 GCA_041179245.1 Pseudomonadota bacterium | reverse complement strand
CTTACGCGATTGAAGCGATCCGCGAGTTTTTGACACGAGGCATTCCGACCTTTGGCATTTGTTTGGGTCACCAGTTGTTAGCACTTGCTTCTGGTGCAAAGACTTTGAAGATGAAGTTTGGTCACCACGGTGCTAACCATCCTGTGAAGGATCTGGATTCTGGGCAGGTTTTGATTACCAGCCAGAACCATGGTTTTGCGGTTGATCCTGAGTCTTTGCCGGCTAACCTTCGTGCGACGCATGTCTCACTGTTTGATGGTTCATTGCAAGGGATTGCGCGCACCGACGTACCGGCTTTCTCCTTCCAAGGTCACCCAGAAGCGAGTCCTGGCCCACACGATGTTGCGTATCTGTTTGATCGTTTCATCAACAGCATGGCCAAGTAATTAAAAGTAATCGAAAACACACGAAATAATTGCAGCACAACTGAGCAGCTAAAATGCCAAAAAGAACAGACCTAAAAAGCATCCTGATTATCGGCGCTGGCCCGATTGTGATTGGCCAAGCCTGTGAGTTTGACTACTCTGGCGCGCAAGCCTGTAAAGCACTACGCGAAGAAGGCTACAAAGTCATCCTCGTGAACAGTAATCCGGCCACGATCATGACTGACCCAGAAACAGCCGATGTGACTTACATCGAGCCGATTACATGGCAAGTCGTTGCGAAGATTATCGAAAAAGAACGTCCCGATGCGCTGTTGCCAACGATGGGTGGTCAGACCGCGCTGAACTGCGCGTTGGATCTGGATCGTGAAGGCGTGCTGGCTAAGTTCAACGTAGAGCTGATCGGGGCTTCCAAAGAAGCGATCGATAAGGCTGAAGACCGTCAGAAATTCAAGGATGCCATGACCAAAATTGGTCTGGGTTCAGCTCGTTCTTCTGTTGCGCATAGTATGGAAGAAGCCTACCAAGTGCAGGCAGCGATTGGGTTTCCGACCATCATTCGCCCTTCCTTCACGTTGGGCGGCACGGGTGGCGGTATCGCGTACAACATGGAAGAATTTGAGACCATTTGTAAGCGCGGCCTCGAAGCGTCACCGACCAACGAGCTGCTGATCGAAGAATCGCTGCTGGGTTGGAAAGAATATGAAATGGAAGTGGTTCGCGACAAAGCGGACAACTGCATCATCATCTGCTCGATTGAAAACCTTGACCCGATGGGGGTGCATACCGGCGACTCCATCACGGTTGCGCCAGCACAGACGCTGACGGACAAGGAATACCAGATCATGCGTAACGCCTCGATTGCGGTGTTGCGTGAGATTGGGGTGGATACCGGCGGCTCGAACGTGCAGTTTTCGGTAAATCCGCAAGATGGTCGGATGATTGTCATCGAGATGAACCCCCGCGTGTCACGCTCTTCCGCGCTGGCCTCCAAAGCAACGGGTTTCCCAATTGCCAAAATTGCGGCCAAGCTGGCCGTCGGCTATACGCTCGATGAGTTGGCAAACGAAATTACCGGTGGCAAAACACCGGCTTCATTCGAGCCATCGATCGACTATGTCGTAACCAAGGTGCCCCGTTTCGCTTTTGAAAAATTCCCAACTGCCGATGACACACTCACCACACAGATGAAGTCGGTTGGTGAAGTGATGGCGATTGGCCGTACCTTCCAAGAATCGCTACAAAAAGCGTTGCGTGGGTTGGAGGTCGGTGTTGATGGCTTCAACCTGAAGACGGTTGATCCAGAAACGATTGACGAACAACTGGCTCGTCCAACGCCGGATCGACTGTGGTATGTCGCTGATGCCTTCGGTGTGGGTATGTCCGTCGAGAAAGTGTTCGAGCTGACCAAGATTGATCCGTGGTTCCTCGTGCAGATCAAGGAAATCGTTGATCTGGAGCTGGAAATTGAGAAGCGTGAATTGGCTTCAATTTCGGCAGAAGAACTGCTTTACCTGAAGCGCAAGGGTTTTGCTGACCGCCGCTTGGCGTATTTGCTGAAGGTCAGTGAAACAACGTTCCGTAACCGTCGTCATGAGCTGAAAGTTCGCCCGGTTTACAAGCGCGTTGATACCTGTGCTGCTGAATTCGCCACCGGCACTGCTTACATGTACTCGACCTACGAGGAGGAGTGCGAAGCGCAGCCAACGGATAAGAAAAAAATCATGGTGCTGGGCGGTGGTCCGAACCGTATCGGCCAAGGGATTGAGTTCGATTATTGCTGTGTGCATGCGGCGATGGCGATGCGCGAAGATGGTTACGAAACCATCATGGTTAACTGCAACCCCGAAACTGTGTCTACCGATTACGACACTTCCGACCGCCTCTACTTTGAGCCGCTGACGTTGGAAGACGTGCTGGAAATCGTTGCCATTGAAAAGCCGGTTGGTGTCATCGTTCAGTACGGTGGTCAGACCCCATTGAAGTTGGCATTGGCTCTGGAAGCTAATGGTGTGCCGATCATTGGCACTAGCCCGGAGTCAATCGACATTGCGGAAGATCGTGAGCGCTTCCAGAAATTGTTGCATGAACTTGGCCTGAAGCAACCGCCAAACCGCACGGCCCGTACCGAAGAAGATGCGCTGCGCTTGGCGCAGGAAATCGGTTATCCGCTGGTCGTTCGTCCGTCTTATGTACTCGGTGGTCGCGCCATGGAAATCGTCCATGAGCAAAAGGATTTGGAGCGCTACATGCGTGAAGCCGTCAAGGTTTCGCATGACTCTCCCGTGTTGCTAGATCGTTTCCTGAACGATGCTTGTGAAGTCGACGTTGATGCGCTGTCTGATGGTACTGAAGTCATCATCGGTGGGGTCATGGAACACATTGAACAGGCGGGCGTGCATTCCGGTGACTCTGCCTGTTCGCTGCCGCCGTACTCGTTAGGTAAGGCCGTGCAGGACGAATTACGTCGTCAGACCAAACTGATGGCTAAAGCGCTGAACGTTTGTGGTTTGATGAACGTCCAGTTCGCTATCAAGGATGAAGAAGTTTATGTGCTTGAAGTGAATCCACGCGCATCTCGCACCGTGCCATTTGTTTCTAAAGCGACTGGTTTGCAACTGGCCAAGATTGCGGCACGCTGTATGGCGGGTCGCAGCTTGAAGGATCAAGGCGTTACCGCGGAAATCATCCCGCCGTATTTTTCGGTCAAGGAAGCCGTCTTCCCCTTCGTTAAATTCCCGGGTGTCGATACCATTCTCGGCCCGGAAATGAAGTCGACCGGAGAAGTCATGGGCGTTGGTGTGACTTTTGCCGAAGCCTTTGTTAAGTCACAATTGGCGGCAGGGGTGAAACTGCCCAAAGGCGGCAAAGCCTTCTTGTCCGTTAAAGATAGCGACAAGATCAAAGCGGTTGAAATTGCACGCCATCTCCACGATGCAGGCTTCCACTTGGTTGCTACACGTGGCTCTGCGCGCGCCATTGACGCTGCTGGGATTCCGGTTCAAGTCGTGAATAAGGTAACAGAAGGGCGTCCGCACATTGTGGATATGATTAAGAACAACGAAATTTCCTTGATCATTAATACGGTCGAAGAAAAGCGTCAGGCGATTAACGACTCGCGCTCGATTCGGACATCAGGCTTGCAAGCACGGGTAACGATGTACACGACTATTTGGGGCGCTGAAGCTGCTGCTGAAGGGATTTTGCATTGCAGTGACCTCGTGGTTTATTCCATCCAGTCTTTGCACGATCAGTTACACTAATCGCTGTTATTTATTCCGCCAACGGCCAGTGGGCTTGTTGGCGGTTTTATTTTTGGTACTGAATTTATGACTAAAGTTCCCTTAACCGTGCAAGGCGCAGAAAAACTGCGTGAAGAGTTGCACCGATTAAAAACGGTAGATCGCCCTTGGGTGATTGGCGCGATTGCCGAAGCGCGTTCGCACGGTGATTTGTCCGAAAACGCAGAATATGATGCTGCGAAAGAACGGCAGGGCTTTATCGAAGGCCGCATTCAAGATGTCGAGGGCAAGCTGTCGAATGCACAAATCATTGATCCAAAGTTACTGGATGCTGATGGGCGCTGCGTTTTTGGTGCCACCGTTGATTTAGAAGACCAAGATAGTGGTGATGCCGTAACGTACCAAATCGTCGGTGAAGACGAGGCCAATATTAAAGCCGGGAAAATTTCCGTGAATTCACCCATAGCCCGAGCGCTGATTGGTAAATACGCAGGCGATATCGCCCAGGTTCATGCGCCAGGCGGTATTCGTGAGTATGAAGTGATTGAGGTTCGCTACAAGTAGTGTCCCCAGTTGTTTGTTTAGCCTTGGTAGCTGCGTTTGGTGCGACGCGGGGCTGCGCGGCGGTTTTGGGTTTTGTTGTTTTTGGCTTCTTCAGACAGTGGGCGGTAAAGAACCAACACTTTGCCGATTTGCTGAACCGATGCGGCACTAAGTTCAGTGCAAATCTGTTGAAGGAACGCGTCACGATTTTCACGGCTGTCCCCAAATACCCGAATCTTGATCAGTTCGTGAGCATTAAGACTGGTTTCAATTTCCTTCATGACGGACTCAGTCAGCCCATTCTCTGAAATAGAGACCACGGGATTTAGACCGTGAGCTTGGGCGCGTAATTGACGACGTTGATCCGATGTGATTTGCAGCATAGTAACCCTTTGATTTGTAATAACCCCGTGCGGGAGCGGCATTTTACCCAATGGCAAGAACCAAGACCAGCAATGCATGGCTCCGTGAGCATGTGAATGACCATTATGTCCAGCAAGCCAAGGCAGATGGATGGCGTTCACGTGCCGCATTCAAGCTAATGGAAATTGATGATAAAGATCATTTGCTTAAACGTGGTGAAGTTGTTGTTGATCTGGGCGCTACGCCCGGCGGTTGGTCACAACTAGCGGCTAAGCGAGTAGGTGATTCGGGAAAAGTGTTTGCTTTGGATATGCTGGAACTGCACCCCATTCATGGTGTCGAATTTTTGCAAGGTGATTTTCGAGAAGAAACGGTACTTGCTGATTTGTTACAGCGATTAAATGGACGGCAAGTGGGGGTTGTTCTTTCCGATATGGCGCCTAATATCTCAGGTGTGTCGGTGATGGACCAAGCGAGAGCAATGCACTTGTGTGAGCTGGCATTGGAATTTGCCAAGGATCATCTCAAACCCAGTGGGGCTTTTGTCGTTAAAGTTTTTCAAGGAACGGGATTTGAAGAGTTTATGAAGACAATGAAATCTGTCTTTTTAACCGTTCAAACACGCAAGCCAAAAGCCTCTCGTGATCGAAGTTCTGAAACCTATTTGCTAGGGCGTTCCTTACGCTAAAGGGCATTCGGTTTAGAATGCTGTTTTCAAGATTTACCTGACAAGTTCAGAGGAGAAGTGCCTTGAACAATATGTTCAAAAATGTGGCAGTCTGGTTGGTCATCGGCTTGATTTTGATGACCGTGTTTAACCAGTTCAACAACCGCCAAGTAACGCAGTCCGCGATGGAATATTCCCAATTCATTGATGAGGTGAAAGAGGGGCGGATTACTAAAGTCGTTATGGAGGGGAGGACCCTCAAGGCGACGACTGTTGATGGTCGGAAGATAACTTCTTACGCGCCACCAGACCTGTGGCTGGTGTCAGATCTGCTTAAGAGCGGAGTCAAGGTTGAGGCAAAGCCTGACGAAGAACCTTCATTCCTGATGAGCCTTTTTATTAGCTGGTTCCCGATGCTGTTGCTGATCGGTGTATGGGTATTTTTCATGCGCCAGATGCAAGGTGGTGGCAAGGGAGGGGCGTTTTCCTTTGGCAAGTCACGCGCACGGATGACCGATGAGTCGCAAAATGTGGTGACCTTTGCCGATGTCGCAGGATGCGATGAAGCAAAAGAGGAAGTACAGGAAATCGTGGATTTCCTGCGTGATCCAACTAAGTTTCAGAAACTTGGAGGTCGCATTCCTAAAGGGATTCTGATGGTTGGTAATCCGGGAACGGGTAAGACCTTGCTGGCCAAGGCTATTGCAGGTGAAGCCAAGGTACCGTTCTTCAGTATTTCAGGTTCCGATTTTGTCGAAATGTTTGTGGGTGTTGGCGCGGCTCGCGTTCGCGACATGTTTGAGAATGCAAAAAAACAAGCGCCGTGCATCATCTTTATTGATGAAATTGATGCGGTGGGTCGTCATCGTGGTGCCGGATTGGGTGGTGGTAACGACGAGCGGGAGCAAACGCTTAATCAGATGTTAGTGGAGATGGATGGCTTCGAAGGTCATACGGGCGTCATTGTGATCGCGGCAACCAACCGCCCCGATATTCTTGATCCAGCCCTCCTACGTCCTGGTCGTTTCGACCGTCAGGTGGTTGTGCCATTGCCGGATATTCGGGGTCGCGAAGAAATTGTGAAGGTTCACATGCGCAAAGTGCCGATTGCGCCGGATGTTCGTGCGGACATCATTGCACGCGGCACACCAGGTTTCTCTGGTGCTGATCTGGCCAATTTGGTCAATGAGGCTGCCTTGTTTGCCGCTCGTGGCAATAAGCGCTTGGTCGATATGGATGACTTTGAAAAAGCCAAAGACAAAATCATGATGGGCGCGGAGCGTCGTAGCATGGTGATGAACGAGGAAGAAAAGCGGAATACGGCCTATCACGAATCGGGTCATGCAGTTGTGGCCAAGCTGGTAGCTAAATCTGACCCAGTGCACAAAGTGACGATCATTCCGCGCGGTCGTGCATTGGGTTTGACGATGCAATTGCCGGTGGAAGATCGTTATGCCTACGATAAGGTGTATTTGACAAGTCGCCTAGCTGTGCTGTTTGGTGGTCGGATTGCCGAAGAGCTGTTTATGAATCAGATGACCACCGGTGCTAGCAACGACTTTGAGCGTGCGACGCAGATGGCGCGTGACATGGTGACGCGTTATGGCATGTCAAATCTGGGGCCAATGGTTTTTGCCGAAAATGAGGGCGAGGTGTTTTTAGGCCGCTCGGTGACACAGCACAAGAGTATGTCGGAAGCGACCATGCAGAAAGTTGACGCAGAAATCGCTAGGATACTTAACGAACAGTATGCAATTGCCCGAGAGTTGCTAGAAGCAAATCGAGACAAAGTTGAAGCGATGACTGCCGCCTTGCTGGAATGGGAAACTATTGACTCCGATCAGATTAACGACATTATGGATGGCAAACCTCCACGCCAACCGAAGCATACGAGTGCAGTTGCTGCGCCCACCAACGTTGATGATAGTGCGGGTGCTGCACCTAGTGTTACTGCCGCAGCATAACTGTCCCAGACTTATGGATCGAATATCGCCGGGAGCTAGTCTCCCGGTTTTTTTATCATGACAATCATTCGGTGCGCGGATTACACGCTTTCTCTTGATTCTCCAAGGGTTATGGGAATCGTTAATCTCACGCCGGATTCCTTTTCAGGCGACGGTAGGCCAGGATTTACAGATAGATTTTCGGCGATTGAACATGCTCGTATGCAGTTCGAGGCCGGGGCCGATATTCTTGATTTAGGGGCAGAGTCTTCTCGTCCGGGTGCTGCTCCAGTATCACTCGACGAGGAAATGGCACGACTCAAACCGGTGTTGGCAGAAGTGGTTCGATGGGGCGTGCCTATTTCTGTGGATACCTACAAGCCTGAAGTCATGCGGTTCGCTGTGGATAGCGGCGTGGCAATCATCAATGATATTGCTGCCTTGAGGCAACC